>JANQEJ010000239.1 GCA_028278425.1 Planctomycetota bacterium
GTACACAGCGACGGCCCGATGTCGTCCGAAACTTCTTCCGCGAGGCCAACGTGCGGTACGCCGCCTGATCGGTCACACCCTTTCTGCCCCCAGTAGTAATTCCGATCTCCGTGTCCTCCGATAACTCCGTTCATCTCCGTGTTAAACTCCGGGCTCCGCGATCTCCGTTCTCTCCGCGCTCTCACAGATCAACGGCGATCGACCTCCCCCCCGTCCGCTCCGCGATCTCCTCCCACACCGCCTCGGTGCGCCGGCCCGCGCCGACGACGATTGAGTCGACGACGACGTGGCGACCCAGGTTCTCCTCGTCGAGGAGGTCGGGCAGGAGCTCGAAGTGGAAGCGTCGTCCGCCGGTCGGCTCGCCGTCGCCGAGCATCACGACGGTGTCGACGCGGGGGTCCTCCAGGGCGAGGAGGAAGGCGTCCCAGAAGTTGCCGGTGCCGTGCTCGTCCCGCTCCTCGAACCAGCGGAGGGCCTTCTGGATCGCCGTCGGCTTCGCGGGGGTCAGCTTGCGCTGCCAGGGGATCGGCTCGCGGGTGTAGGCGATCACGTTGAACTCGGTCGTCTCGGGGAGACGCTCGAGGAACTCGCGCATCCGCTCGTTGACCAGGTCCTTGCGCGTCTTGCCCTCGTCGCGCTCCTTCCACATCGAGCCCGACAGGTCGATCAGGAGACACAGCCGCTCCGAGAGGATCGGCAGGCCGACGAAAGAGAGCGTGCGCTCTTCGTCGGCGCGGACCGGGCCGGCTCGAACCGGCGTCCAGCCCTCCTCGAGTCGATCCGCCCACGCGCGCCAAGGCCGCGCGTCGCGGCGGTGCTTCAACCCCGAGAGCTCGCGAAGCTGATCGACGATGCGCCACGAAAGGCGCTGCTCGTGCTCCGCTTCGAGCCGGTCGACCAGGGCGCGGCAGGCGCCGACGGTCCCGAGCTCCGCCAGGACCTCGATCGCGCGCGCGCGCACCGGGCGCGACGGATCGGCCGCTGCCTCGACGGCGAGCCCCTCCGGAAGATCGAGGCGCGGCACGAGCGCGAGCGCCGCGCTGCGCACCGCCGGGTCGTCGTGGGCGAAGGCGTCGCCGATCGCCGCGCGGCAGCGCTCCGCGTCGAGCTCGGCCAGCGCGAGCCAGGCGCGCCCCGCGGCGCGGCCGTCCTTGTCGCGGCGGGCGACCTTCTCGACGGCGGCGGTCACCTTGTCGAGCTCGCCTCCGAGGTTGCCGCCGCGCGCCTGCCGCTCGATCGACCAGAGCAGGTGGCGGCGCACGAGCGGGTCCTTCTGCAAGAGCTGCTTCGCGAGCGCTCGCCCGTCCACCTCGGCCGGGATGCGGCCCAACGCCTCCGCCGCCCGCAGCCGCACCCAGGGGTCGCGCGACTGAAGCCCCTCCTTCTTATAGAGGGATTCGATCACGTCCGGGTCGCGCAGTCCGCGGAGCTCGAGCTGCGCGGTGTCGGAAACCTCGCCCTGGGGGTCCTCCAGCGCGCGGACCACGAGCTCCCACGCCTCGGGCTTGTCCAGCTTCGCCAGCGCCTCGACCGCGCCCTTGCGCACCCACTTGTCCCTGGCGCCGAGCTGCACCTTCAGCTCGGTCAGCTCGTCGACCGCCAACGCGGCGAGCAGCACGACCGCGAGAAGCCTCATCGCTGGTAGGACCGATCGGCGCGCGAAGCGGTTGCGCTTCCCCGCCGGCTTTTCTCGGTCGCGGGCAGTCTAGCGCCCTAATCGAAGACCAGGCGCATGTCCTCGGGGTACGCGATCGACGTCGCGAGCTCGATGACGCGCTGGCCGCCCTTCGGCACCCGCAGCGACCAGGTGAGCACGCCCTTCTCCTCGCGCTCCTTCGCCCAGCGGGCGGACGTGGCCAGGGCCGGCTTCGCCTTCTCGATCTCGACGGTCACGCGGTCGTCCGTGGCGCGCGGGAGGACCTCGTGCACGAGCACCGCCACCGAGCCGTCGCGGGCCGCGGTGAAGGCGCCGTTGTTCGCGACGCGGATGCGCCAGGACTGCTGGAGCGTCTTCCGCGAGCTGAAGAGCCCGGATTCCTCGGTCAGGTCCTCGAGCTGCGTGCGCTCGACCAGAAGACCGGGATCCGGTCCGAGGTGGAGCGTGAGCTCCTCCTGCTTCTGGACCGCCGGCAGCTCCGCGTGGCCGATGAAGTCCGCCCCGAAGTACACCGCGGCGCGGCCGGGGAGCATCACCCAGTCGCTCGTGTTCGTCGCCCGCGCGCGCAGCCACACGGTCGTGTCGAGCGCCGGCACGCAGACGTGCTCCGGGGTGATGTCGAGGTCGGCGCGCCCGACGAGGACGAGCGACGGCTGGTCGCGCGACTCGATCGTCTCCTTGCGCGCCAGGCGGAAGCGGACGGAGAGGCCCTCGTCGAAGACCTCGGCGTCGAAGGAGATCCGGCCCTCCTCGAGCTCGCTCTCCTCGAGGACCGGCTCCGCCATCGGTGCCGCGTCCGCCCCCAAGCGCCAGACGCCCTTGTCCTCGCGCTGCTCGCGCAGCCTGAGCCACTCCGCCTCGAGCTCGGGCCCCTGCGCGCCGCGGTGCGGCTGCGCGGTCGAGAGCAGGACGTCCACGTCCGCCCAGTCCTCGCCCGTGCGCTGCCAGACGCGCGCGCGGTAGACCAGCTCGACGCGCGAGAGGTCCTTCGGCGCGCGCAGGTCGTACTGCGGCGCCCAGCCGGCGTTCCCGACGACGTACTCCAGCGCGAGGTTCGCCTCGCCGCCGCTCGTGTCGACCACGTCGACGATCAGGTCGCGCACGTGCACGCCGCCGCTCGACTCGAAGCGGCCGAGCTCGAGCCGCGCGTCCTGGAGCGCGGCGCGCGCGTCGGCGGTGCGCCAGCGCAGCTCGCGGCGCTCGGTGCTGATCGACGCCAGCTTGTCGTTGAAGTAGGCGTAGCTCGCCTCCCAGACGTCGGGATCGGTCTTGCCCTGCTCGAGCTCGGCGCGGTGCGCGCGCTCCTCCTGCCACATGAGCTCGTCGAGATGGCCTTCGAGCCGCGCGAGCACGGAGTCGTCGTCCTCGAGCGTCGCGACGTCGCGCTCGAGCTCGCGGACGCGGTCCTTCAGCGCGGTCACCCGCGCCTCCGGCACCTCGCGCTGGAAGCGGTCGCGCATCTCGACGCCCATCACCTCGGCGCCGGTGCACTGCACGCGGATGGCGGACGGATCGATCGAGCGCGGCAAGCCCGCGAGGACGAACGAGCCGCCGCCGGCGGGCAGTGCCGCCGTGCGCTTCACGGAGGCGGAGCCGGCGTAGACGGTGACCTCGGCGATCCGCGAGGGAACCGCGGTCGGGTCCTGGACGGCGAGGACGAGGAGAAGCGGGAGAAGTGTAGTGGCCATGGTTCTAGTCCCGGACGAGCTCGGCGTCCTCGGGGTATTCGATGCTCGTGGTCAGGTCGATCGTCGTCCCGCCGCCCTTCGGCACCCGGACGGCCCACGTCAGGACGCCCTTCTCCTCGCGCTCCTTCTTCCAGCGCTCCGACGTCGCGAGCGCGGGCCGCACGTTCTCGATCGACACCTCGATGCGGTCGTCCTTGGTCTTGGGGAGCACCTCGTGCACGAAGACGCGCACGCTGCCGTCGGCGGCGCGGGAGAAGGCGCCGCGGTTCTTCAGGTTGATGCGCCAGGCTTCCGTCAGCGTCGTCTTGGAGCCGAACACGCCGGGCTCCTCGGTCAGGTCCTGGAGCTTCGTTCGCTCGACGATGAGGCCGGGATCCGGTCCGAGGTGGAGCGTGAACTCCTCCTCGCGCTGCACGCCGGGGAGCTGCGCGTGGCCGAGGAAGTCCGCGCCGAAGTACACCGCCGCGCGGCCGGGCAGCATCACCCAGTCGCTCGTGTTGGTCGCGCGGGCGCGGAGCCACACCGTCGGATCGACGGCGGGCGCGGTGTAGTGCTCGGGCCGGGTGTCCACCCGCGCGCGGCCGATGAGCACGTTGGTCGGCTGGTCGCGGGATTCGATGGTCTCCTTGCGCGCGAGGCGAAAGCGGACGGAGATGCCCTGGTCGTCGACGCCGGCGAAGACGGCGCCCAGGGTGGGCGCTTCGCCGGCGGCGACGTCCCCCGCGTCGAAGTCGTCGTAGGAGACTCTCTGCCTGGGAACCGCCTTGCGCACGCGCGGATCCTCGAGGCGCGCCCACACCGGCCGCGGCTCCGGGCCCTGGGCTCCGCGCTGCGGCTGGGCGGTGGAGAGCAGGAGGTCCACGTCGCGCCAGTCCTCCCCCGTGCGCTGCCACACGCGCGCGCGGTAGACCAGCTCGACGTCGGCGAGGTTCTTCGGCGCGCGGAGGTCGTAGGCCGGTACCCAGCCGGCGTTCGCGACCACGTACTCGACCTCGAGCGCGTTCGGGCCTTCGCCGGCGCCGAAGGCGTCGACGATCAGGTCGTAGACCGGCACGGCGCCCGAGTCCTCGAAGCGGCCGAGCTCGAGCCGCGCGTCGGTGAGCCGCAGCCCGACCTCCTCGGCGCTCCAACCGTTCTCGCGCTGGCGCTTGCGCACGTCGGCGAGCTTCGCCGAGAGGTAGGTGAAGTTCTCCTCCCACGCCTCGACCGAGACGCGACCCTCGCCCTCGCGCGGGCCGTCCTTCGAGTCGCCCAGGAGCCGGCCGACGTGCGCGGCGAGCTTCGCGAGCACCCGCCCTTCGTCCTGCACGGCCTCGAGCTCGCGCTCGAGGGTCCGCACGCGCTCGCGCAGCTCGGCGACGCGGGCGTCGGGAACGTCCCTGCGGAGACGCTCGCGGAGCTCGACGCCGACGACCTCGCCGCCCTCGCTCTTCACCCGTAGCGCGCCGGGGTCGATGGCCCGCGGCAGGCCGCTCAGCACGAACGAGCCGCCGCCCGCCGGCAGCTCGGCGCGGCGCTTCACGGACGCGAACCCGGAGTAGACCGTGACCTCGACGATCGCGGAGTCGACCGGCACCGCCTCCCGGGGCGCCTGGAAAGGAAGGGCGGCGAGCGCCGCGCAGAGGAGGAGGTTCGGCATGGTTCAGCTCGGCGGTGGAAGGGAGCCCGTAGTGTTGCGCGAAGGCCCGGGCAAGGCCACCAAGGGGCGGTTCCGGGGTCTCCGGGGCGGCCTGAGGGGGCAGGACGGCGTGGAAAGGCCGCTCATGGGCGCCCAAACGGCTCGGGGAAAGCCTCTCTTGGATCGGTTTGACAGGAGCCTGGGGTGCCCCCTAGGCTCGATCCCTCCCCGATTCCCAAAAGAGGGAAAGCCATGGCAGCTCGTCTTCTCCGCCTCGTCCTGCTCGTCCCGTTCTTGGCCCTCGCCGTTTCCGCCCAGGAGGTGGAGGAGGAGGTGCACTGGGAAGTCGGGAACTACGCCGGAAGAAGGGTTGGGTGGGTTGTCAACTTCTGGGAGACGACCTCCAACCACCGCGTTTCGGTTGAGGTTTCGACGGACGGCACCAACTTCGGACCGCCCGGGCCGGGAGAGATGGAGGACTCGGTGAGCGAGAACGCGAACTTCTCCCCGCCCGGCTCCACGGTCGGCCCTGGTGGCATTGTGGGCGTGATCATCACGCCGGTAGAACGGTCCAGTCAGGCCGCCACTTACGCGATGATTGGTCTAGCGGCCTTGCTCGGCCTGGGGATCGGCTACGCTATCGGCCGGCGAAGGAGTTAGCGAAGGCTGCGCGCGGGTCGAAAACCGCGCGCCTGATTCTGCCCACCCGGAGCGTCCCATTGGCGGAAAGCGGCGCGGGCAAAGAGCGGCTGGAGATACCAACTGCCTCCCCGGAAGACCTTTGAGCCGTGCTTGTCGGCCATCAGCCCCTCGTCGGTCTCCGGATAGAGCTCGAACCAGTCCGCACACCACTCCGAGAGGTTGCCGAGCGTGTCATGCAGGCCGAACGCGTTGGGCCTGAAGCTGCCGACCGGCGCATGGATGTCGTAGCCGTCGGTCCACGACGAAGGCTGCACGCCTGAGAAACGGCCACTCTGGTCGAAGACATTCTCGTAGTGCTCCAGGGAGCTCCCGGCATCGCCGGTGTGGTACGCGGTGTCGGTCCCGCCCCGCGCGGCGTACTCCCATTCACGCTCGGTCGGCAAACGGAGGTCAATTCGACGCGTTGCCTCCGCGCAATCGAACCAGCTCACCCTCTCAACGGGATGCGTCGCGACGACCTCGGGCTTGTGTGCCCGTTGGTACATCGACGGGTTCGTGCCGGTGATCCGCTCGTACTGTGCCTGGGTGACCTCGTAGCGTGAGATGAAGAACGGCTCCACGCTCGAGGTGTGGCGTCGTTCGACTCGAAGGAAGCCTGACTCGGTCCTGTTCGCACCCATCGGGAACTCACCGCCGGCGAGCAGGACGAAGACCAATCCGGTCTCGGGTCGTATCTCGAGGAGCCCGTTGTCGGCGTCCGCCACGTCGGGGCGTTCCCCGCTGGCCACGTGCCAGAACTCCCACAAGCCCGACGAAGGGTTGCGCCAAAGCGGCACGAGCCCGAGCTGTGGTTTGAGCTCCAACCCGCCATACGCGGGGAGCGAAGCCACATCGGCGACAGCGCTCGCCCAGCGCTCCTCCTGGTCCTGAATCGTGCGTTCTTCCAAGGAACCGGCGAAGGCCATTCTCTCCGCGACCTCCGGCGCCAGCAGCGCGAGCCTTTCCATGCGTTCGAGCATGTCGTCGACGCTCCGCCGATCGAGGGTGCTCGCGCGTTGAGCGTCGTAGTCGACCTTCCTGGAGAGCAGGTCGGCCACTTGGGCAAGCCACACCTCCATCGCCTTGACCTTGTCCGGCACCGCAGGATAGAGCTCGTTCTCTCGCAGGATCAGTGCCTGGGCCGCCATCTCGTCGCCTCGCCGGACGCTCTCCGCGTGCGCAATCCGTTCCTTCTCCGCGGCGCTTCGCTCCCGCTCCGCCGCGCTGTGCAGCCCTGCGATGAAGACGACGAGCGCCACGAGGAGCACGACGAAGGAAGCCGCCACGGTCATCGTCACCGTCCGGTTCCGCGCCACCCAAAGCCGCAGCGCGTACCACGGCCGCACCGGCTGCGCGTGAACCGGGCGCCGGTCCAGGAACCGCTCGATGTCCTTCGCCATCTCCATCGTGTCGGCGTAGCGGTCGCGCCGGTCGCGCGCCATCGCCTTCTCGCAGACGGCGATCAGGTCCTCCGGCGCATCGGGCGCGATCTCGTGCAGCGGCTCCGGCGGGCGGGTCATCACAAAGCCGAGCACGGTGCAGGCGGTGAGCGTTTCGGTCCGGTCCTCGTAGGGCATACGCCCGGAGAGCAGGTGGTAGAGCATCGCCCCCACCGAGTAGACGTCGGCGCGCGGTCCGAGCTGGTCGAGCTTGCCGCGCGCCTGCTCGGGGGACATGTAGGCCGGCGTCCCCACCACGCCGCCGGAGATCGTCGGCAGGCCCGGCGTCTTCTCCTTCTCGATGGAGCGGTCGGTCAGGACGAGCGTGCGCGCGGCTTCGCGCGCGTTGCCGTTTGAGCCGTGCTCGCCGACCAGGCGCGCGATGCCCCAGTCCATGACGTACGTCTCGCCGAAGCGGCCGACCATGACGTTCGCCGGCTTCAGGTCGCGGTGGATCACGCCCTTGGAGTGGGCGTAGGCCATCGTCTCGCAGACCTTGAGCATGACGGCCAGCGCGCGGGAGAGGGTCCAGCCCTCCTCGCCTCTCCGGACGAGGTCGATGATGTCGTTCAGGGTCCGCCCCCGGACCAGCGGCATCGTGAAGAAGACCCGCCCGCGGTCGTCGAGGCCGAGCTCGTGGACCGGGACGACGCCGGGGTGGGCGAGCTGGCCGGTGATCTGCGCCTCCTCCAGGAAGAGCTCCCGCAGACGCTCGCCCACCCCCTCGTCGCCGTCGAAATCCCGGCAGACCTTCATCGCCAGCTCGCGGCGCAGGTCCTCGTCCCAGACGTTGAGAATGGCCCCCATGCCGCCCCGAGCGATCTCCTCGCCCTGGGTGTAGCGCGTCTCGGCCGGACGCCGGGCGGCCAGCCGGCCCAGCAGATCCGTATCCGCCGGGTGGCCGCCCCGCCTCGTCCAACCGTTCCTCTTGGGGGGCTGGGTCGGTTGCATGGAGGCCTCTCGTGGTCTCTCTACCGCCAGAAACGACGTTTTCCGGCAAGGCCCGCCGGGATTCCCCGACCGGCGCTCGCTATGCTCCTCCGACCCCGATGGCGAAGAACAAGAAGGGAACCTCCGTGGAGAAGCGCCGCCGCGAGCGCGAAAAGCAGCTCAAACGCATGGAGAAGGAGGAGCGGCGCCTCCAGCGCAAGGAAGACAAGCTGCGCAGCAAGGAGGACCCGAACTACCAGCCCGAGATGGAGGACCCCCGGGACTTCTACCTGGAGCAGGACGAAGAGGAAGAGCCCAAGGATCGGGACGAGAACCGCGCCGATCCGTCGCTCTAGCCGTTCCGGAGCTCCTCGATCTTCTCCCGCAGGACCTCCAGCGTGAGGTCCACCGTGGCCCGGTGCGTCCGGAAGCACAGGACCGCCAGCCGCAGGTAGAACCTCCCGTCCACGCGCGTCGAGGACAGGAAGACGCGCCCGTCGGCCTGGACGGCCTGCACGAGCCGCTCGTTGAACGCGTCGGCGTCGCCGGTCTCGGGAACGTAGCGGTACATCGCCACGGAGAGCTCGGGCTCGGGACCCACCTCCATCCCGGGGATCGCCTGCACGCGCTCGTGGAAGTAGCGCGCGAGCCAGTGCTTCTCCGCCAGCGCGGCGCGGAACGGCGCGACGCCGAAGAGCTGGAGCGGCAGCCACATCCGCATGCCGCGGAAAGGCCGCGTCAGCTCGGCCGAGTAGCGCGCCGGCGAGGGCTCGTCGTTCGCCCGCTCCGCGTCCTGCAGGTAAGCGGCCTGGAAGTCGTGGGCGCGCCGCAGCGCCGCGCCGTCGCGGACGAGCACCGCCCCGCTTCCGTAGGGCAGGAAGAGACCCTTGTGGGGATCGAGCACGATCGAGTCGGCCTCGCGCAGACCGGCCAGCTTCTCGCGGATCCCGTCGCAGAGCGCGAAGAAGCCCCCGTAGGCCGCGTCGATGTGGAGCCACACGTCGTTCGCCTTCGCAACGCGGGCGACGTCGGCGAGCGGGTCGATCGCTCCTGTGTCCGTCGTCCCCGCGGACGCGACGATCAGGAACGGCCGCAGGCCGGCGGCGCGGTCGGCGGCGATCGCCTCCCCGAGGGCCGCGGCGTCCATGCGGTAGCGCGCGTCCATCGGGACCTCGCGCAGCGGCGCCTCGCCCAGCCCCGCGATGCGGATCGCCTTGCCCACGCAGTGGTGCACCTGCGCCGTGCTGTAGATCGCCGCCCGCGGCACGTCGGCGGCGCGGATCTCCATCGCGTCGCGCGCCGCGACGATCGCCGCCAGGTTCGCGAGCGACCCGCCCGACGTGAGGTCACCGTGGGCGGTCTCAAGGTAGCCGACCACCTCCGCCATCCAGCGCACGAGCTGGTTCTCCATCCGCACAGCGCCGTAGCCGACGTAGAACACGCCCGAGTAGCGGTTCGTGACGTCGGCGAGGTAGTCGCCGAGCGCCGAGGGGTAGAGCCCCCCGCCCGGGATGTAGGCGAGGTGTCCGCCGGAGGCCGGGTTCAGCCCCGGCCGCTCGACCTCGCGCTCGAAGAGGTCCAGGAGCTCCTCGATCGGCCGGCCTTCGTCCCGGATCGGCGCGTCGAGGAGCCCCTCGCCGGACCCCTCCTCGACGACGAAGGCGCGGGCGGAGGCGAGGCTCTCGAGGAAGCGGTCCCCGTGGCGAAGCACGGACTCCCGCAGGTGCGCGCGGCCCTTCGCGTCGGGCTCGAGCTCGAGGGCGGTGGCCTCGAGCTCCCGCAGCCGCGCCTCGATGTCGGCGAGTCGCTCGGTCATGGGGGCGCCAAGCGTACGGCGTTCCCCGCGGCTTCGCACACACCGGCGCTGCGTTGCGGACTTCGGCGAAGTGTGAGGTTCGACGACCCCGCTTAGATTCCCGGCGAACGGGCTCGCGTCCGAGCCCCCGGAGGAACCTCGGAGAACACATGCAGAACGTCGCCCTTTGCCTGGGAATCGGTCTCGCCCTCTCGTCCACGGTCGCCGGCCAGGATCTCGTCGCGGTGACGTGGAGCGGAAACGCGTTGAGCATCGACCCGGCGACCGCCGCGGTCACGACGCTCGGCTCGACGGGCTTCCAGTACCACAACGCGATGGCGAAGAGCAGCAACGGCACGCTCTACGCCTCGGTGACCGACATCTCGACCGAGCCGGTCGTCGACGATGACATCGTTCGGATCAATCCGAGCACCGGTGTCGGTACCTTCGTCGTGGAGACCGACATCGGCGGCATTCGCTGCATGGCCTTCGGCCCGGGCGACGTGCTCTACGCGGTGACGAACCCGACCCTGATGACGCCCACGAACGACCTCTACAGGATCAACCTGACCACCGGCAAGGCGACGCTCATCGGCAACACGGGCCACCGGATGCAGGGTCTGGCCTACGGCAAGGGCAAGCTCTATGGCTGGGAGATCGGGACCACCGGCACCGGCGAGGGGCTCGTCACGGTCGACACGCTCACCGCCGCGGTCACCGACGTCAATCCCGCGGTCTCCGGGACGATCGCCGTGCAGACGCTGGCCTTCGATTCCTGCAACAAGCTCTACGCCTGCGGCTCGGGCCTGTGGGAGGTGAACACGGGCACCGGCGTCCAGACCCAGATCGGGTCGGCCACGGGCCAGGACATCCGTGGCATCGAGTCGACGCTGACCGTGAGCGTCGCCTCGGCCGAGATCGTGCGTCTCGGCGTCCCGCCGAACCCGCTGGCCTTCCTGCCGGGTGTCACGAGCGGTCCGGTGACCGGCTTCACCTGGGATCCCGTGGTCAACCACGCCACGTTCGTCCCCGGAGCGACGCTGGACTTCATGGGAGTCTCGGCGACGCCGCTCAACCTGCCGTCGGGCATCGGTACGGTTCTGTGCGCCCCGCCGGCCCCGTTCCTGACGTTCACGAGCGCTCCGGGCGTTCCGTTCGCGGTCGCGATTCCGGCGGACTGCAGCCTGGCCGGCGCCGGGCTCTGCTCGCAGGCGGGGTCGGTCGATCCCCTGAGCGGGTTCCGCCTCGCCAACGCCCTCGACATCATCGTGGGAACGTTCTAGACCGCGGGCCGCCGGACGGCCCCCGGCCTACAAGCCGAACGTGATCGCCAGCCCGTTCGTGGAGCTGAAGCCGAAGAACGGTCCCGGATCGGCGACGAAGGCCTGCTGGAAGACCTCGACGCCGAAGAGCGCCGGGATCTGCGGCAGCGCCAGCGCGAGCTCGCCGGCGTCCGGGTTCGCGCTCGTCACCGGGCCCTGCGCGCCGAGCACCGGGACGACGCCGCCCGTGCCGGGAGAGCCCGCGCCGAACTGACGCGTCAGGCCGCCCTCCGGCGCGGGAACGCGCCGGCCGCGGAGGAGGTCGCGGCCGAGCAGGTCGAGGTCGCCGTCGCCGTCCGCGTCGCCCGGGCGCACGGCGTCGATCTCAATATCCGGAG
This sequence comes from Planctomycetota bacterium, assembly GCA_028278425.1. GTDB lineage: Bacteria > Planctomycetota > UBA1135 > UBA1135 > JANQEJ01. The sequence goes on from JANQEJ010000239.1 coordinate 11,469, forward strand.
CAGCCGCCGGCCCCGCGTCGGCGTAGCCGCCGACCCCGTCGTCGCGGAGCAGGTGCATCTCGACGAAGGTCGCGCTGAACGGCGACGGCAGGAACCACTCCGGCACCAGGTAGTCCCGGCGGCGGCGGCGCGCGACGTTCGCGCCTCCCGGCGGCGAGAACGGCACGACGACTCGCTGCGCGAAGTTCCCGGCGCCGTCGTTCGTGAAGACGCTCATCTCCTGGGGGAACGCGAAGCCGGCCGGACCCGCGGTGTGCAGCAGATCCTCGTCGCCGTCGCCGTCGAAGTCGCCGTGCGTGCGGAACGCGCCGCCGGCGGAGCCCGGCACGTAGACGGGTGTGCGAAAGAGCTCCTGAGCGGAGGCGAACGGGGCCGCAAGAACGGCCGGAGCAAGTGCGAGTCGGCGGAATCCCATCGAGCCTTCTCCTTGTCGGAGCGCAACCGGCGGCGTCCCGCCGATTCCTCGATCATTCGCGTCTTTCTGCACGGCGGACGAGACCGCGCTCGTCGGTGCTCCGGCTCGACGCGCCGGTGTTGAGGTACGTCGCTGGACCCGCACGTCTACTCCTTCCGCTCATCGGCGTTACGACGACTCGCGACTGATGCGCGCCGACTCACATGACTTAGGTTCCGCGCAACGGCGAAGAGGTGCTTCGCCGTTTTCCTTTCGGACACCGAATCCCCTGGAGTAACGACCTGATGAGACTCGCAACCACTCTCCTCCTCGCCGCCGTGATGGCGGCGCCCGCGGCGGCCCAGTCGCAGCTTGGAATCAACCTGGCCCCGCCTGATACCGGCAGTTCCACACAGCAGTTCACGCTCGACGTGACGGGCGCCCCTTCTCTGGGAACGGCGCTCATCGTGGCCAGCACCAGCACTCTGCCGGCGCCCTTCCCGACCGCCTTCGGGAACATCCTCCTGGCTCCGCCCTACCTTCAGGTCGCGACCCTGGGGATCGACGTCTCCGGCAACGCGAACATCACCTTCGACTACAACCAGAGCCTCACGCAGTTCACCTTGGGCTTCCAAGCCGGCGTGGTCGGCATGGTCGGCGGCACCCTCATCGCCGAGCTCACGCTCAACGTGTCCATCGGTCACGGCATGGACCCGGGCCAGGCGTGCACCGGCGATCTGGCCTATGACGACTTCACCGACCAGTGGACCGCGAACGTCGAGGGTCCGCCTGGACGCCAGATAGACGTCAAGTTCTTCGACAACGGCGTTGAAAAGGAGACCTTGGACTCCGGCACCACCGACGCAGGTGGCGTCTACACCTCGACGGGCACCAAGATCCTCGACGGTGACGACAACATCAAGATCTTCTGCAACGGCGTCGAGATCGCCTCGGTCTTCTGCTGATTCGACGTTGGGTGGGCGGAGCGGCATCGCCGCTTCGCCCCATTCGCTTCAGGCCTAGAAGCTCGCGTCGAGTCCCGTGTCCAGCGTATCGAGGAACTGGTTCTTGTCTTCCTCGCCGTACTGGTGCGTGCCGCCGGTCTTCTTGCCGAAGATCTGGCCTAGGTTTTTCAAGCCCAGCTTGAAGTCGTCGACCATACCGTAGCCCGACACGACGGCGTGCTGGTACCAGAGGAACGCGAGCAGCGTCCAGTCGTACATCGGGTTCCGCGGGAGCTTGATCAGCTTGCGCACCAGCTTCGGGCCGCCCGGCAGGTACACCGCGATGTTGAAGAGCTTCTGCAGGTTGACGACCTCCCGCAGGTCCTCGCGCTTCATCTGCGAGTCGTTCTGGAGCGACGGTCCGATGTCCTTCCCCACCTCGACGCGGCCGAGCGCGAAGTCCTCGCGGCCGAGCTCCGTGGACTTGAACGGCCGGTAGATCAGGACCGTGCAACCGTCGGGCTTGATACGCCGGTTGGTCTCGACGGTCTGGAACATGTCGTCCAGGGTCTCCGCCGGCGAGCCCATGATGTTGTTCGTGCGGAAGGTGATCTTGTGCTTCTTGAGGAGCTTGGGGATGTTGTGGACGTACTTGTCGGTGTAGCCCTTCTTGTAGACCTTGATCCGCACGTCCTCGCTGCCCGACTCGAGCCCGAACTGAACCGACACGCAGCCGGCCCGCTTCAGGTTGATGATGTCGTTCTCGTTCAGGAAGTTGATGTTGATGTTCGTCGCGAAGGGCAGGCCGACGCGCTCGGGCCACTTCTCGGCGAACTCCTCGAGCCAACCGCGGTACATGTTCAGTGCCGCGTCGCCGAAGTTGACCATCCGGAAGTTCGGATAGCGCGCGAGGATGTCGTTCATCTCCTCGCAGAGGTAGTCGACCGACTTCGTGCGGTTGAACCGCTCGCCCCTCTTGCCGCTGATCCACTCCTTCTTCATCAGCGGCACGGTGCAGTAGGTGCAGTTGTTCTGGCAGCCGCGGCTGGCGTGCACCTGCATCACCCGCTTCTGGCGCAGGAAGGGGTACTTGTAAAAGATGTCGACGTCGGGGAACGGGAGCTCGTCGAGATCCTGGACGATCGGCCGGATGGGGTTCTGGTGCGGGACGCCGTCCTTCAGGTAGCCGACGTTGGGGATGTCCTCGATCGAGCTGCCGGCCTCCCAGGCGTTGACCAGATCGAGCATGGCGTACTCGGCCTCGCCCTTGATCGTGGCGTCGATGAACTCCTCGTCCTTGAGCAGATCCGTGTCGAACGAGGGGTGGGGCCCCCCGGACACGCTCTTCAGGTGCTTGATCTCCTTCCGCCACTCCCGGATGTGGGGGTACTGCCACTTTTCCTGCCCCGTGGTGGCGTAGGCGGCCACGACGTCGGGCTGGAAGTCGAGCACGGTCCGGTGGAAGTCCTTTTCCTCCGCCGGGATGAAGCAGTCGGTCTGGTGGCCGTGCTGTTTGAGGGTCGCCGAGAGGGCCTTGATGCCCTCGAACTCGTGGCAGGTGGTGACGATGAACGCGACTCGGGCCATGGAGGGAGGAGAGGTGCGCTGAGGGGATACGCGGGGAACCGCCGGCCGGGGCGGGGCCGCTCATCCTAGCACGCGGCGGGTCCCGGGGCTCGGGTTCCCCCTTGATGTGTTTTTCGTCAATCGCCTCGAGATCGCGAGGAGCGGGGGGCGATCGAGAAGCTGGGAAACCCGGGTTTCCCTCCAATCTCCAACCCGACCGGACACTTGCCCGCCCCTCCCTTGCAGCGGAACTGCAAGCGGCCTTCGCCGAACGTCCATTCGTACCCGATGGGCCGCCTGCAACGTGTACGAACCGCCTCCCCGCGGAGCGGCGTCACGTTGATGGAGCTCATCATCGCCCTGCCGATCATCCTGATCGCCGCGTCGATGCTCTACATGGTGATCATCGTCTCCGCGCGCCAGCGCACGGTGAACCGCGAGAACGCGATCGTCGCCGAGACGGCGCGATCCATCCTCGAGCGGATGCGCAACGAGGACCTGGCCGACGTCTTCGTGCTCTACAACCAGGAGCCCTTCGACGATCCCAACGGACCGGGGACGGCGCCCGGCCACCGCTTCGACGTGCCGGGCGTGCGCGAGCTGCCGGACACGGAGGACGGCTTCGAAGGCGAGATCATCCTGCCCGCGGTCGACGTGTCGGAGACGGAAACCCCGATCTGGCAGATCCGCGAGGACATCGCCCAGCCCGACCTGGGGATGCCGCGGGACCTGAGCGGCGACAATCTCGTCGACGGCGAGGACCACTCGGGCGACTACACCGTGCTGCCCGTGATGATCATCGTCCGCTGGCAGGGTCGGATGGGTCCGCGCAACTTCCGCTTCCACACCATGCTCACGGACTACCGCCTATGAAGCGTTCCCTGAAGAGCACGGCCGGCCTGACGCTGCTCGAGATGCTGCTCGCCCTCACGCTGCTGGCGATCATCATCTACAAGGGCATCTCGATCATGACGTCGGCGCAGCGGGCCAACAACGCCGACACGGCGGAGGTGCTCCTCGAGGAGCGCGCCCAGATCGTCCTGCAGCGCATCGCGGCGGCGATCATGGGCTCGAACCGCGACAGCCTGAACCCCGCGGCCGAGGCGCCGCTCGCCAGCGAGGAGATGAAGTACCAGGTCCACCTCGGCATCGAGGGCGGGGAGGTCGTGTGGAGCGACCCGGAGAAGATCGGCCTCGACAACATCGAGGAGAGCGACCTCTTCTGGATGCGCAACCCCGAGACGCCCGACGCGCACCGCGTCGTCTGGACGAAGCTCGTGAGCCCCTTCCTCGAGGGCGAGATCCCGAACGGGATGGACGACAACAACAACGGGCTGATCGACGAGAAGGGGCTCAGCTTCGTCGTCGACCGCAACGCGGTGACGATCCGGCTGACGCTGGAGCGCCAGCGCGAGGAGGGCGACCCGATCGTCAGCACGGTGCAGACGACCGTCACCTGCCGCAACATCGCGCCCACGATCGAGGAGGAGGCTCCTTGAGGTGCTTCGGAGCGAACACGCTCGACCGCCCCGACTCCAGGCGCGGCGGAGCGCTCCTGTTCTCGCTCATCGTGGTGATGACGGTTTCGCTCCTGTCGCTGGGGCTGCTCCAGTTGACGAACTCGCTCGGCCGGCGTCAGAAGTACTCGGTCGAGGACAAGCGCGCCTTCTACGTCGCGGAAGCGGGGCTCGCCGAGGCGTACTACGGCCTCTCGACGGGCGGCACCGGGGACGTCGGCTCGATCACCGCTCCCGTTACGCTCGGGGGCGGGCTCGTCTGGGTCGAGGCGACCGAGGAGGAGAACGGCAACCTGCGGCTGACGAGCAACGGCCTTCACGGCGCCGGACGCTCCACTCTGGAAATCGTCGTGGAGCCGATCGAGGAACCCTTCGGGATCTTCTCCGACGGACCCATCGAGATCTCGGAGCCGGTGCTGATCGACGGCTACGACTCGGACGCTTCGCCTTACGACGAGCAGGTCGTCCTGGGGAAGCTCACCGTCGACCCCGTGTACCCCTATCTCCATGACGACACGGGGAACCAGATCCTCTTCTACGAAGGGCTCTTCTACCGGTACCAGCGGTCGGAGGGCAACGTGTACAGGTTCGACGCGGTGCTCGATCACACGGCGCACCCCGAGCTCGGCATCGAACACGACGACTTCATCGACGACTGGTGCGGCCTCTTCTGCGGCGACTTCGACGACCACGAGTACGAGTCGGTCCTCACGTACTTTGCCGGGATCCCGCAGGTCGTCGTCGAGGACCCGGAGGCGGAGCCGACCGGGCCGGCGAGCGAGCTCGGCCCCACTACGGGGGGCGGCGGCCTGGTCGGGTCGAACGGATCGATCACGCTGAGCGACCCCACGGACAGCGGCGTCGAGATCTTCGGCGACCTCGCTCCCGGCCCGGGCGAGGAAGCCACCGTCGGCGAGTCCGTGCTCCACACCGGCGAGATCCTGGCGCGCGCGGAGCCTTTGGTTCTGGCGCCGGTGAGCGTACCGGACGTCGAGCTCCTTCCCGGGTTCATCCACGACTCCGCGATCGTCCGGATCCTCCCCCCCGCCGACATCGGCTACGAATCGATCGAGGTGCGCGGCGACTCCCAGGTGACCCTCCAGGGTCCCGGCACGCTGGTCGTCAACGACTTCACGCTTCGCGACGGAGCCACGCTTCTGATCGAGAACGACGGGGGCAGCGTCAACGTCTACGTGCTCAACTCCGTCGACTTCCGCTCGGGCTCGCGCATCGACGTGACGAGCCAGGACCCCTCCAAGCTGTCGATCCAGGTCGCAGGTCCCGACCGCTCGGTGACGCTCGCCGGCCAGAGCCTGTTCCACGGCATGGTCTATGCGCCTGAGTCCGAGGTCTCCATCGGCGACGCGTTCGAGATCTTCGGCTCGCTCGCCGCGGGCCGACTGGTGCTGGCCCCGGGCGCGCGTCTCCACTTCGACAGCGGGACCCTCGGCGACTCGGGGGCTGTACCGCTGCCCAAGCTGGTCGGCTGGAGAATCGACGAGGTCCCGACGGCCATCAAGCAGCGCACGGACCCCTTCAAGCTCCTCGACCTGGACGAGGACGACCTTCTCGCTCTCGGCGAGGAGGTCGAGAGCGAGTCATGGGAGGTGGAGATCGACCTGTTCGACGCCTCTTGGATCTGGCAGGGAAAGTACGAGGGCCCGATCGAGGACTGGCAGCCGACCACCTATCGCGCGAAGGTCAAGAAGATCAACGCGCCCCAAGAGAACGCCGAGGACTGGCGCATCGATGCGCGCTGGAAAGACGGTGCGGGCGCCATCGTGACCTTCAACGGTCCGCTCTCGGGGTTCCCCGCGAGCGAGATTCTCGCCGTGTACGAGTGGAACGTCACCGGGCCGGGGGAGACGACCTAGCGGTGGTCGAGGTATGCCGGTGAACAAGCTCCAAGGAACTGGACAACGGAAGCGCGGAGGCGCGCTCCTCTTCTCGCTGATCGTCGTCATCAGCGTCGCGATGGTCTCGCTCGGGATCCTCCAGATCACGAACTCGCTCAGCCGGCGCCAGAAGCACTCCGTCGAGGACAAGCGCGCGTTCTACGTCGCCGAGGCCGGGCTCGCCGAGGCGTACTACAGCCTCGGGACCGGAGGCAACGGCCAGGTCGGCGCGATTACGGCGCCGGTCACGCTCGGGGGCGGTCTCGTCTGGGTGGACGCGGTGACCGAGGAGGACGGCAACGTGCGGCTGACGAGCACCGGGCTGCACGGCGGAGGCCGCTCGACCCTCGAGATCATCGTGGAGCAGACGCAGGAGCCCTTCGGCGTCTTCTCCGACGGGCCGATCGAGATCTCGGAGCCGGTGCTGATCGACGGATACGACTCCGGCGACTCCCCCTACTACGACCAGGTGAGCGACGGGTCCATCACGATCGACCCGACGTACCCGTACCTCCACGACGACACGGGGAACAACATCCTGTTCTACGAGGAGCTCTTCTACCGCTACCAGAGGGTCGAAGGCGACACGTACTACTTCGACGCAGTGCTCGACCACAGGGCGCATCCCGAGCTCGACATCGACGACGACGACTTCGTCGACGACTGGTGCGGCCTCTTCTGCGGCGACTTCGACGACTACGAGTACAAGTTGGTCATCAACTACTTCCATTCGATCCCGGAGACCTACGAGCTGGCCCCCGTCGACAGCGACGACTGGGTGAGCGTGCAAAGCTCGGAAGGCTCGGGCTGGAGCGGATGGAGCTCCCCGACGCCCACGGTGGCGTCGGGCCCGACGACGGGCGGCGGCGGCCTGATGGGCTCGAACGGCTCGATCTCGCTGAACGACCCCGGCGGCGAGGGCGTGTCGGTTTACGGCGACCTCTCCCCCGGCCCCGAAGAGAACGTGGACATGGATCCCTCGGTGATCCACACCGGGGACATCCTGACGCGCACGGAGCCCCTCGAGCTCGTTCCCGTGCGCGTGCCGGAGGTGGAGCTTCTCCCCGGGTTCGTGCACGACTCCCCGGTCGTCCGGATCCTCCCGCCCGCCGACATCGGCTACGAGTCGATCGAGGTGCGCGGCGATTCGCAGGTGACCGTCCAGGGGCCGGGCACCCTCGTCCTCGGAGACTTCACGCTCCTCGAGGGCGCCACGCTTCTGGTCGAGAACGACGCCGGCGCGGTGAACATCTACGTCCTGAGCTCGGTCGACTTCGCCGAGGGCTCACGCATCGACGTGACGAACCAGGATCCCTCCGAGCTCTCGCTCCAGGTCTCCGGACCGAACCGCGACGTCACCCTCGCCGCCGACAGCTTCTTCCACGGCATGGTCTACGCGCCGGAGTCGGAGGTCTTCGTCGGCACCGACTTCGAGATCTTCGGCTCGCTTGCCGCAGGGGCGCTGACGCTCGCACCGAACGTGCGCCTGCACTTCGACAGCGGCATCCTCGGCGACTCGGGAGCGGTGCCGCTTCCCAAGCTCGTCGGCTGGAAGATCGAGGAGGTCCCCGACGCGGTCAAGCAGCGCACGAACCCCTACAAGCTGCTCGACCTGAACGAGGAAGACTTGCAGGCGCTCGGTGAAACGACCGAGTCTGATTCGTGGTTGGTCGAGGTGGATCTCTTGAGCCTCTGGTGGTGGAAGGAAGGCGAGTACGAGGGGCCGATCGAGGACTTCGCGATGAGCTCCTACCGCGCCAAGATCGTGAGTTTCACCCCACCCGACGCCGGAGCCGAGGACTGGTACATCAATGCGCGCTGGAAGAACTCGTGGGGCTGGACCGACACCTACCAGGGCCCCGTGTCGGGGCTGGGCAAGATCGAGATGACCGCCATCTACGAGTGGGACGTGATCGGACCGGGTGAGGAACAGCCATGACCACGATGAGCACGACGCTTCTTCTCGCGAGCTTGATCGCGACCTCGCCGGCGGAGGACGACCTGGCGCGCGTCGCCGCGATCCTGCATGAGAGCGACGCGAAGTCGGAGCAGGGCGCCGCAGCCATCGAGGCCGAGATCGCGGCGCTCGACGCGGTCCCCGAGGTCTTCACGGTGCTCGTCGCGGGCGAGATCCCCGCGCACGGGGACCGCGCGGCGACGCCGATCGGCCGCGCGACCGAGCGCGCGCTCTGCCGCGCTCTCGCGCACAGCTCCCACGCGTCGGTGCTGACCTTCCTGCACTCCGCCGCGGACGGTGCTCCGGACGAGCGCGTGCGCGAGGCCGCGATCGCGGTGCTCGCCGAAGCGGGCCGCGGCGAGGACGTCGTCTTCCTGACCAAGCTCGCCAACCCGCCGCTCGGCGAGAAGCGCGTCTCCAAGGGCGATCGCTCGGCCTACCGGGAGGCCTACGCCCGCATCGTCGAGCGCGACCCGCGCGCCCTGCTCTCCACGCGCTCCGCCTTCGACCGCGCCGAGCCGGCGCTGATCGAGCCGCTGGTCCGCGCCGTCGGCTCCGCGGACAGCGAGGCCGCGTTGCGCGCGCTCACCGGCGTGCTCGGCCGCATGCCCGAGGGGGACACGCTCCTTCTCACCGAGGCCGCGCGCGTGGCCGGCTTCCTGCATCCGCCCTTCGACCTCGACGTCTGCGAGCGCGCGCGCACCGCGACGAAGTCCCAGGATCCGGCGGTCGCGGTCGCGGCCACGCACCTCGTCTCGGTCCTCGACGACGCCGACGCGATCCCGACGCTGGTCTACCACCTGAACCACCGCCACCAGAGCGTACGCGACAAATCCCTCGCGGCCCTGCGCTCGATCACCGGCGAACGCATCAGCGGCGACTCGCGCCGCTGGGACGCCTGGTACGGCGCCGAGATGGCCTGGTGGGAGACGCACTCGAACGAGGCCTTCCGCGCGCTCCTCCACGGTGAGCCCGGCGACATCTCCGACCAGATCATGAAGCTCTCCCGCAAGCGCCTCTTCCGCCACGAGATCGCGAAGGCGCTGCTCGACGTCCTGAAACGCGACGAGACCGACCTGGTGCGGCTCGCCTGTTCGGCGCTCGGGTACCTGCGCTCGTGGGAGGCGGTTCCGACCCTCGTCCAGTCTCTCAACGACCCGGATTCCGAGATCGGCGACGCCGCGCTGTCGGCCCTCCGCGCGATCACCGGCATGAAGCTGGGTCCCGACCCCCGTGAATGGAACGCCGCCCTGAGCTGAAGCCATGTCCCCCCACGTCAAACGCCGCCGCCGGATCATTCCCGGTTCGTTCCAGATGCGCCTGCTCTGGACGTTCCTGGGAATGTCGGCGCTCTCGCTCTTCGCCCAGTCGCTCCTGATCCAGTACTACGTGTCGCAGTTCGCGAACGCGATGCCGAGCGGAGGCGACCACCTGATGGACGCGCTCCCCGGGATGGCCCTGAAGATCGTCGTCATCTCCTTCGCGATCCTCTTGCCCGCCACCTTCCTGCTCGGCGTCGCCGCGACCTTCCGGATCGCGGGGCCGGTGTACCGCTTCGAGACCTATCTCGAGCAGGTCACCAAAGGGGAGGCGACCGGGCCGTGCAGGATCCGCAAGGAGGATCACCTGCAACGCCTGTGCGAGCTGATCAACAGCGCGCTGGAGACCGCCCGCCGCGAAGGGTCCGCCTCCGTCGAAGGCTCCCCCGACGACCAAGCCGACGAGAGGCGAGCCGCCTGACGAGACCCCGGCGGCCCCCACGATGTCCCTGCGCACGAGAATCCTCTGCATCCTCTTCGGCGTGCTCGTCGCGTTCTTCTCCGTCGACGGGATCGCGCGGCACGTCATGGTCATCCGGACCTTCGAGCAGCTCGAGCGCGACCTGGCGACCGCGTGGTACGCCGGCGTGCGCGACCGGCTCAACCAGGAGGAGCGCGCCCTCGACGCCGCCGCGGCGAGCATGGCATCGTCGCTCACCGGCCTGGACGCGGCGGACACGTCGCCCGAGCTCAAGGCCCCGAACGCCGGCGGGATCGATCTGCTCCTCCTCTGCGAGCGCGAAGGCAAGGTAGTCAGCCACAAGCTCGACGACCCGACCACGGGCGAAGCGATCCGCCTCCGCGACTTCCCGAGCAGCGCGCTCTCGCCGGACAACCCGTTCCTCCACCCCGAACAGGGAGTGTCCGGACTGATCATGACGGAGCGCGGTCCGCTCATCGTCGCGTCGCACGTCACGCGCCAGGGGGACCACGTCGTGATCCTCGGCCGTTTCCTCGACGAGCACGTGATCGCGAACCTGACCCACGGCGCGGGGGAGGCCGTCGAGCTGTGGCCGATCGACGCCCCCCCGTCGGACGGGTTCGCGGCGGGCGTGCTCGACTCGATCGCCCTGTCCGCCGAGCCGATCTGGAACGACGGGGGCGGCGACGAGCTCTTCGTGTACGACACGCTCGACGACCACCGGGGCATCCCGATTCTCCTGCTCCGGGCGAAGTCCCCCCGCAAGGTCGCGCAGGCCGGTCAAGAGTCCGCGCGCGACGCCCTGATCTCCGCCGGCGCGATCGCGGTCCTGACCCTGCTCTGCCTGACCAACATCCTCCAGCGGGCGGTGATCGATCCCATCTCCAGGCTGACCGCGCACGCGAAGGAGATCGGCTCGTCGGACGACACCTCCCGCCGGCTCGCCCTCGACCGCACCGACGAGATCGGCGTCCTCGCCCGCGAGTTCGACCGGATGGTGGACGAGCTCGAGCGCTCCCGCGCGCACATGGTCGACATGGCCCGCGCCGCCGGCGTGTCCGAGGTGGCCACGGGCGTGCTGCACAACGTCGGCAACTACCTGAATTCCGTCAACGTCTCCGCGCGGATGATCGACCGCAGGCTCAACGGATTCCCCATCGCGGAGCTGGAGGCGGTCGTGCGCGAGATCCAGCTCCACCGGGACGCGCTGGACGACTACGTGCGCAACGATGAGCGCGGCGTCCATCTCCTCCCGTTCCTCGACGAGCTTCAGCGGACGATCGTCGAGCGCTGGTCCAGCGTGCTCGACGAGACCCGTTCGCTGATGGGCGGCTTGAGCCACATCGAGCAGCTCGTCGTGATGCAGCAGAGCCACGCAACGCGCGGGTTGGCGGAGGAGTGGGTCTCCCTCGACGAACAGTTGGACCGCGCCGTGGAGATGAGCAACAAGGTCGTCGGGGAGGACGCCGATCTCGAGGTCGTTCGCCGGTACGACAACGTGTCTCGCCGCCAGCTCGACCGCTTCCGGTTGTCGCAGATCCTGGTCAACCTGATCCTGAACGCCCGCGAGGCGATGAGTCGGGCCGGCTCCTCTCCGAAACGCCTCGCCCTCTACATCGCAGCGCTCGAAGACGGCGGCGTCTCGATCGAAATCGAGGACAACGGCGCCGGAATCGAGGCCGAGTACCTCGACCGGATCTTCCACCACGGCTTCACGACGAGCGAGAACGGGCACGGCTTCGGACTGCACGCCTCCGCGATCGCCGCCAGCGAGCTCAAGGGGGAGCTGACCGCCCACAGCGACGGTCCCGGCCGAGGCGCGCGGTTCGCGCTCCGGCTGCCTCCGCCCCAACCGTCCGCCGCGGCGGCTTAGGTGCCCGGTCTCACGAATCGGCCGCGACCTCAAGATCCGCCGCTTCGGTTGCCGAGGGAAATGTCGTGGATGCTCTGAAAGCCCTCGCGGCGCTCTTGGGTCTCGGCGCGGCGGCCTGCGCCGTCCTGCTGGCGCTGGCCGGCGGCGGCGACGGCCGCTGGGAGCACGACGGCGTCCTCGTGATCAACCGGCCGAAGGCCATGGTCTACGAGTGGCTCACCGAGGGCGACCTGCGCGAGCAGTGGGTGCCGAACGTCGAGAAGTCCCGCGAGCCCGACGAGCTGGAGAAGGGCGCGCGCATCGAAGAGACGCTCGTCATCGACGGCCGGCGCGTCGAACGGTCGCTCGAGATCACCGAGCACGAGCTCGAAGAGCTCGTCGCCTTCAAGTGGCGGGAAGGGGACGACGAGATGTCGCTCCAAGTGCGCCTGAGCGCCCACACGACGGGCAAGCGCACGCGCGTCGAGTATACGTGTACCGCGCAGTACGCGGCCTGGTGGGCGATCGTCCTCGAACCGGTGCTCGGCTGGTCGACGAACGACGAGCTCGAGGCCAGCTTCGACGCCCTCAAGCTCAAGATCGAGCAGGGCTACGGCTAGCCCAACTTGAACGGTTGAGAGCCGAGATCGGTCCTGGTTGGGTCGCCAGTGCCGATTCGTCACCCGAAGTTTCCACTACATTCGGTGCTCTCAG
>JANQEJ010000242.1 GCA_028278425.1 Planctomycetota bacterium
GTACACAGCGACGGCCCGATGTCGTCCGAAACTTCTTCCGCGAGGCCAACGTGCGGTACGCCGCCTGATCGGTCACACCCTTTCTGCCCCCAGTAGTAACCGACGGGGAGGAGGATCTTCTATGGAATCCCTTTGGCTCGCTTGGTCCCGATGGAGCATTGCTCTCGCCCTTTCACTCGTCGTCCCTTGCGCTGCTGCCCAGGTGTGGAGCGACGACTCCAAGCTCATTCGGACGAACACCGGTGAGCTTCGCAGACTGGACTTCACAGGTCACGACCTAACGCCCGTTGGTGCGGACGGAGCGGGGCCGCGCATCCTCTATGCACCGGCGGAGGCAGACGATCTCAACTACCGCGCCGAGATCGCCGCGGCGGCTGGTGGCGCGGTCGTCGATTACTTCGACGCCAGGGTGGCCACGCCGAGCCTCGCGCTGCTAGCGTCCTACGACTGCTGTTATACGTGGCCAAACTTCGCTTACTTCGACAACGTTGGCTTCGGGAACAACCTCGCCGCTGCGTGTGACGCTGGCCTGGACGTGGTGCTCGGTACCTTCTGCACCTACACGTCGGGCAACTTCCTGTCTGGCGCGATCATGACCTCGGCTTACTGCCCGGTCGTCTCGCCGCTTGGGAACAATCACTTCACAGCGAGCAGCTACGTCGGCGACGGCCAGTCATGTATGTACGGCGGCGTCACCACGCTCTCCTGCGTCTTCCGCGACTTCCTCGCCACGCAGGGCAGCGGCGTCGTCGACGGTACATATGCCGACGGCGAGATCTGCGGCGCGATCCGACCGAACCCCGGCGGTGGAGCGGGCGAGGTGGTCTACAACAATGGCGGCGGTGCGTCCCAGCTTGGCTGCCTTGGTGACTGGGCTACATTTGCGGCCCGAAGTTGCACCTGTAAGGCGGGCTCCGGTGTTTTCGGTGCGTGCACCTTCTTCAACGGGGGTGGCACGAACCCGGTCGGCTACACCTGCACGAATGTGCCTATCGCAGGCCAAAACTGGCTTACTACCGTGGCCGGGGACCCGGCGGGCGTTGCCACCCTCGTGATCGTCGGAAGCGGCGGCACGACTTCGGGCGCCTTTCTCTTCGGCGGCGAAGTCCTTGTCGCGGGGCCAACGTTCATTTTTGATCTGGCCTCGGGCGTCAGCCACAACATCGCGATTCCGCCGAGCGTAGGCGGCGCGACGGTCGCGACGCAGGGCGCGGTCGTCACGACGACTACGGTGATTCTGAGGAACGCGCAGATTGCGACGGTGGGCTCGTCCGCCTGCTGTGATCCCGGACTGCCCTTTGACCCGGCTCAGCTCTTGGATCCGGCGCTCGTGCCGGAGGCATTGCACCCCTTCAGCATTCAGGACGATCTGTCGCCCATCAGGTTTCCGGACGACGTGAGCGACATCATCAGCTTCCCGGACGTCTTGGACATCAAGGTTGCGCCACCGGACGATTCGGACTCGCCCTACGTGGGCGGCGTCGACTTCGGTTTGTATTTCGATCCACTGGCCGGGAAGGCGACTGCTCTGTTCACAGAGGGCGGGCCCTATGTGTTTCAAATCGACACCAGTGCGCCGCCCTTCCAATTCTTCTTTGTCGCCTACGTCAACACAGCGCCGAACGAGAAGAAGGAGCAGTGCAAGGGCTCAGGCGGATGTCTCCCGAACTTCCCTGACGAGGACGCCTTCGACCTTGTCCTCGTTGAGGATGCGAACGGCGCGGCGGCGGGCAAGGGTGATCCGCCTCTCGACGACGACGCGGCGGTCTTCGACAACGAGAAGTGCCCGAAAACGGTCGAGGAGGCTGTGGCGGAGATCCTGGCGGCGGCCGGATGGACACCGGCGAATCCGAACTGCAAGAAGATCAAGCTCGCCATCGTCGGCCACGGCGCCGCCGGCAACCAGAGCATCGGCGCCGGCAAGTCGATTACCGACCCGAACTGGATCGGAGGCACAGGCGACGGCAAGACGGACACGTTCACAAAGGCCCCGCCTGACGGCGTCAAGGGATGCATCTCTGAGATGTGGCTCCTAGGTTGCAAGGTCGGCAAGGACGAGTCCGGCACCGGTGGGGTGAACGGCAAGGCGAAGCTCAAAGAGCTCGCGAACGGACTCAAGACGGGAACCGACAAGGTCAAGATCCACGCCTACGACGCGAGCACCATTCCGCGGGTGAGCAGCAAGCGGAAGAACAAGTTCATGATCACAAAAAACGGCCAGGAGGTCATCGTCGAGAGCGATTGAACGTGACGCTTAGTACCCGTACCCGAGTTTCTTCAGCTCGATCGCCTGGCTGGCGTCGATCGATGCGTCCGAATCCTCCACGCGCACGTCGCCGTACTGTTCCCTCAAGCTCTTGAGCAATCCCGTCATCTGGTTCATCGTTCGGCGCTCCTTGCGAGAGAACTCGGGATTGCGCTGCTGCGGGTCGACGGACAGGTTGTAGAGCTCGGTTCCGCCCCTCACCCGCGGAGCCGGATAGTAGTAGCGCCCGGCGATGAACGCCGACTGACCACTGCGCGCCGCCTGGAGCAGGCCGACCTCCGCGTGGTTGCGCACGGCGTAGATGCGCGAACGCTGCCCCGCGAGCAGCGGCCGGCCGACGAAGGTCGTGTCGCGGATCTTCGGCTCGAGCTCCGCGGACTGAAGCAACGTCGGCGCGAGGTCGAGCAGCGATACCGGCGTCTCCTTCACCTGACCCGCACTCTCGCCTTCGGGCAGCTTCAGGAGCAGCGGGACGTGCAACTGCTCGACGTAGAGCGTGTCCCCGTGGCCGAGCAGGCCGTGCTCGCCGAACTCCTCGCCGTGGTCGGACGTGACGCAGATCACGGCGGCGTCGAAGAGCCCGCGGTCGCGCAATTCGTCGAAGAACTCGCCGAGCTTCGCGTCGGTGTAGCGGATCTCCTCGTCGTAGAGCTCGCTCAAGGTCGCGACGATCTCGTCGGGAATCTTCTGCCCGCCGGCCGCCAGCGGATAGAAGTTGTGCGGCTCCGCCGTTTGCCCCTTCAGGCCGTTCGGGTGGCGCCGCTCGACGGCGGCGGCGGCTTCCTCCGGCGGCTCGTAGGGCGCGTGAACCTCGTAGGTGTGCAGGAGCAGGAACCACGGTCCGGTCCCGGCCTTGTCGAGGAACGCGCGACCGCGCTCGAGGACGGCCTCGACGCCTCCGCCGGTGGCGTCGAAGTGCATGAAACCGCGGTCGAGCCCGAACGAGGGCGCGACGAAGCCGCCGCCAGTGAAGGCCGCGGTGCGGTACCCCTCCTCGCGGTAGGCCTCCGCGAGCGTCGTCAGCCCGCGCCCGAGGCGCTTGTCGTTGAGCCACGCCTGGTGCTGCGCGCCGTGGTTGGACGTCAGCATCGTCGCCACCGAGGGCAGCGTCCACGACGACGTCGCCCAGGCCTGGTCGAAGCGGATGGACTCGTTCGCGAAGGCGTCCAGCGCGGGCGTGAGGTTCTCGCGGTTGCCGTGAACGCCGAGGCGGTCGGCGCGCAGCGTGTCGACGATCACGAGCAGCACGTTCGGATGGTCGCGCCAGGTGCGCCCGCGCACCCAGAACGGGCCCTCCAGAAAGGCCACGGTGCCCGGCTCGCCGCGGACCTCGAACTCGAGGATCCGCTCGGTCAACGACTCCTCGAGCGGCGTGCGCTCGTCCCCGAACGCGCCGATGGCCGTCGGCAGGCCGTCGATCGACACGCGCTGCCGCGCGATCTCCTCGCCGTCGATGCTCAGCACGACCTCCGGTCCGTCGTCGAGGGCGTCGGGATCGACGCTCTGGGGCGAGAGCGCCGAGAACGCGCCCTCGAGCCACCCGTCGGGCAGCGGCGGCAGCTTCATGACGAGCTTCGACCCGGTCGCCACCGCGATGCTCTCGACGCTCGTGTTGTCGCGCGCACGCCGCAGCGTGTGCACGTCCTCGTACGCGAAGCCGGCCGCCAGCGCGGTGTCCGCGAGCAGCGCCGCGTACACAGGATACTGCAGCGTGATCGTCTCCGGCAGCGTCTCGCCGACCGGATGAACGATGGCAAGCTCGCTCCCGTGAACCCAAAAACCGCTCGTCTGCTCCGCCGTGGGCTCCATGCCGGCGACGTAGCGCGGAATCGGGAGGCCAACGAGAACGGGCTGCGCCGACGCGCCCGCGTGAGTGTCCGCCACCGGAAGCGGCAGCGGGAATCGGACGAGCCGCAGCCCGCTCGCCTCGCCGGACACGCCGCTCGTGGAGCTCACCTCGACGACGAGCCCCGCGAGTCCTTCGCGCAACCACTCCACTCCGGTCACGCTCGGCAGCACGGGAAGGGGCATCTCCACCTCGACGAGCGCCGGGCGGTCTACGAGCGGGAGCACGGCGGCCTGGAACTCGGGCTCGCGGTCGGAACAGCTCGCGACCGCGGCGCCTAGGAACGCGACGAGTGCTCGCGGACGAAGCGACATCGGCATCTTTCTACCATCTCGTCGACGCGTTGCTCTACGATGGCGCCATGGCCAACTACGAAGTCGTCGAGTACTTCATCAAGCCGGTGGATGGGGACGACCAGATCGAGCTCGTGATTCACGCCTCCGACGGCAGCAAATGGGAGTATGGCATCCCGTTCAGCCGCTCCACCGGTCGTTACATGTTTGAGGAAATCGACGTGCTCGAGATGGATTTCGGCGAGGATTTCAGCGAGGAAGTCGCGGGGAAGCTCGACGAGCTCGTGGCCAAGCTGACCGGCTGACGGGGATCATTCGGAGGCCGCTTCGCGGCCGTAGCGGGCCGCCAGATCGTCGTCGCCGTTGCGCCGTTCGACCTCGGCGAGGAGCAACAGGAGCTCGCGGTCGCGCGCCCCGAGCTCGAGCGCGACCCGCAGCGCCTGCGCCGCGCCGTTCGTCAGACCGAGGGCGTGGCGCACGTAGCCGAGGGCCCACCAGGTGAACGGGCAGGTCGGGTCCGATCCCGACGCGCGCTCCAGCTCGAGCTCCGCGGCCCGCAGGAAGTTCAACTCCGCCAGAATCGTCCCGCGAGCCCTGAGCAGGCTCGGCTCGGCCGGCGACTCCAAGAGCGCCTCGTCGAGGATCTCGATCGCCCCCTCGAGGTCTTCGCAACAGACGTAGTCGTGCGCCCGATCCAGCGCCTCCCAGGCGTCGCCGGTCGCGCCGCGGGCGACCCATTCGCCCCACAGCTCGACCGGCCCGTCCTGGGCGAAGAGCCCCTGGCCGTCGGCGACCAGATCCACCGGCGGCGGCTCGGCCGGCCGCCCCGCGCAGCCGGCACCCAGCGCCCATAGGATTGGAAGAAGAACTCGCGGACCCACCTGTATTCTTAGGATCGGACGCTGCGATCTTCGTTCATGAGTCTTCGTGCGGTCTTCCTCGACGTCGGCGACACCCTGCTCTATGAGCAGCCCTCACGCTCCGCGATCTACGCCTCCGCGGCGCGCGATCGCGGGGTAGAGGTCGACGCCGGCGCGATGCTCGAGCTGATGCGGCGCGCCAACCGCGAGCTCCCGCGCGAGATCGACGGCGCGTTTCGATACACGGACACCTGGTTCCACGCGTTCATCCGAAAAATCTTCCACGTGGACCTAGGTCTGCGCGAAGCCGAGGTCACGCCGATCATCGACGAGCTCTTCGCCCGCTTCGAGAACCCGCGGACGTTCCGGCTGTTCCCCGGCGTCCCGGAGCTTCTCGCCGCGTGCCGCGAGAACGGCCTCGTGCTCGGCGTCGTCTCCAACTGGAGCGCGCGCCTGCCGCGGCTGCTCGCCGCGCTGGAGCTCGACACGCGCTTCGACTTCGTGCTCTGCTCGGCCATCGAGGGAGCGGAGAAGCCCGAGCGCGCCTTCTTCGAGGCCGCCCTGGCGCGCGCGGGCGTCGCCGCCGAGCACGCCCTGCACGCGGGTGACCACCCGGAGAAGGACGGGTACGGAGCCCGGCGGGCGGGGATCGAGGCGGTCCTCGTGGACCACCGCGAGCGGCTCTCCGGGGAGGCCGCCGACGCCTTCCCGCGCGTCGGCGGGCTTCCGGAGCTCACCGACCTTATCCTCTCCCGGCTCCCATGACCGAGACTCACCCCGAGCAGGACATTCGCGCGCGACTAGAGCGCGTCCGCGACGGCGTGGCCGCGCTGCGCGAGCGCGTGGCGGCGACGTTCCTCGGCCACGACGACGTGGTCGACCTCCTGCTCTATTGCATCCTGGCGGACGGGCACGCGCTCCTGGAGGGCGCGCCGGGACTCGGAAAGACGACGCTGGTCAAGAGCCTCGCGAGCGCCCTCGGCCTCACCTTCCACCGGGTGCAGTTCACGCCGGATCTGATGCCCGGCGACATCCTCGGCATGCGGATCCTCGAGGAGGACCCGTCCGGCGGGCGGAGCTTTCGCTTCGAGCCCGGGCCGATCTTCACGCACCTCCTGCTCGCCGACGAGATCAACCGCGCGACGCCGCGCACGCAGTCGGCGCTGCTCGAGGCGATGCAGGAGCGGCAGGTGACGATGTTCGGCGAGACGCGCAAGCTCGACGATCCGTTCTTCGTCATCGCGACGCAGAACCCGATCGAGCTCGAGGCCACCTATCCGTTGCCGGAGGCGCAGCTCGACCGGTTCCTCTGCAAGATCGAGCTCGCCGCGCCGACGGAGGCCGAGCTCGTCGCCATCCTCGACGCGACGACGGGAACCAAGGCCGCCGAGGAAGGACCGGCGATCCCGCTCGAGACGGTGCGCGACGTCCGCTCCCTGGTGCGCGAGCTTCCGGCGTCGAGCGACGTGACGCGCTTCGCGGCGCGCATCGTGCTCGCCACCGATCCCGACGGCGAGAGCGCCTCCGACGACATCCGCCGCCACCTGCGTTTCGGCGCGAGCCCCCGCGGCGGACAGGCGCTGCTCCTGCTCGGCAAGGCGCGCGCGCTCCTGCGCGGCCACCCGTGGGTCTCGGAGGACGACGTGGTCGCGGTCTCCGCGCCGGCGCTGCGCCACCGCGTCGTCTTCAGCTACGAGGGCGAGGCGAGCGGCGTCCATCCCGACGCGCTGATCGAGCAGGCGGTCGCCGCGGCCCGGACGTGAGGAAGCAATGATGGACTGCCGCGTCGTTCTAGCCCAGACCAACCCGCGCCTCGGCGACCTCCACGCCAACTTGCGCGAACACGTGGAGCGCATCGACGCCCTAGCGGATCGGGCCGACCTGATCGTCTTCCCCGAGCTGTCGCTGACCGGCTACTTCCTGAAGGACCAGGTGTTCGAGCTCGGCCTCGAGCGCGAGTCGCCCGAGGTCGCGCAGCTCGTCGAGCTCTCCGGGCGAGTCTCGGTCGCCTTCGGATTCGTCGAACGAACCCCCGAGGGGCGGCTGTACAACGCGCTCGCCTTCGTCGAGGACGGCGAGCTCAAGGACGTGCACAGAAAGGTCCATCTCGTGTCGTACGGCCTCTTCGACGAGGCGCGCGACTTCTCGGCCGGCGAGGAGTTCCGCGTCATCGCGAGCCGCCACGGCCGCTTCGGGCCGCTGATCTGCGAGGACGTCTGGCACACGCCGAGCGCCTACTCCCACTTCCTGAACGACGCGGACGCGATGCTCGTGGCGAGCGCGTCGCCGGCGCGCGGCGTCGAGGCGCCCGGACCCGGGCTGGCGTCGCAGCGCACCTGGGACACGCTGCTGGGCGCGACGGCGATGTTCTATCGCACCTACGTCCTCTACGCGTCGCGCGTCGGTTGGGAGGACGGCATCGGCTTCACCGGCGGCTCGTGCGTGATCGATCCCAGCGGCAACAAGACCGCGGCGCTCGAGGCGCTCGATCCGGGCGAGCTCGAAGCCCGCATCACCTCCGCCGTCCTGCACCGCGCGCGCAACGAGACGCCGCTGCGGCGCGACGAGAAGCCGGGGATCCTCCTCGCCGAGCTCGTCAAGCACGTCCCGCTTGCGAAGCCGGACGAGGACTCGACGTGAACGAGCTCGACGTCCAGCCGGACCTCGTCGCCGAGATGCTCGAGAGCTTCCTGCGCGAGGAGCTCGCGAGCGCCGGCTTCTCGCGCGCGCTCGTCGGCCTCTCCGGCGGGGTCGACTCGGCGGTCACCGCGGCCCTGGCCGCGCGCGCCTGCGGGCCGGAGGAGGTCCTTTGCGTGCTCATGCCGTACCGGACGTCCAGCCCCGACAGCGAGGCGCACGCGCGTCTCGTCGCCGAATCGCTCGGCACGGCGACGCGCAAGATCGACATCTCGCGCATGGCGGACGGGCTCCTGGAACAGGAGTGCGTCCAGGACCCGATGCGCCGCGGCAACGTGATGGCGCGCTGCCGCATGATCGTGCTGTACGACCAGTCGGTCGAGTGGAAGGGGCTCGTGCTCGGAACGAGCAACAAGACCGAGATGCTCCTCGGCTACTCGACGCAGTTCGGCGACTCCGCGCACGCGATCAACCCGCTGGGCGATCTCTACAAGCACCAGATCTACCAGCTCGCGCGCTACCTCGGGCTGCCGGCCGAGGTGATCGACAAGGCGCCCTCGGCCGATCTCGTCGAGGGCCAGACCGACGAGGACGAGCTCGGCTTCACGTACGCGGACGCCGACCGGCTGCTCTTCCACATGGTCGACCAGCGCTACCGCGAAGCCGAGCTGATCGAGGCCGGGTTCGACCCCGATCTGGTGCGCCGCGTCGCGGCCCGGGTGGTGGGGAACCAGTACAAGCGCGTGACGCCGCCGATCGCGAAACTCTCCCGGCGGACGATCAATCACGACTTCCGGTACCTGCGGGACTGGAAGAAGTAGGCGGCCGGACGAGGGACCGCTCGCCGGCCCAGAAACCCCGAGAGCCCCGAGACATCGGCCGAGGCGATACGGTATGGCCCACGAAGTCCCCCCCGAGCATCCCCTCCGGACCCCCAACGCGGACCTTGCTATGAAAGTCGCTCCCGAGCTCCTCTTCCTAGCCCTCTTCGCCGTTCCCACCGCCGCCCAGGACCTCTTCGACGCCCCGATCTACGTGACCGGCTCGACCGGCGGTGAGTTCCGCGGGCACGGCGACTTCGACGGGGACGGGGATCCGGACCTGCTCCACATGACCGGCTGGCTCGACTGGACCGGGATGACGGTGTTCTTCAACCAGGGCGGCGGGAAGTTCACGGCGGGTCCCGAGCTGGTTTTCACCGCACCGCCCGGAACCGACGTGGCGGAGTTCGATCCGGCGATCGGCGACTTCAACGGCGACGGTTTCGCGGACGTCGGCGTCGGCTACAACGACTTCTCCACCAACGACGAGTTCGTCGTCTTCTTCGGCGACGGCGCCGGCGGCTTTCCGACGAATGCTTCGCTCGGGTTGAGCTTCCCGAGCCTGACCGCGACGGGCAACATCGACGGCGACGCCGCGGACGAGATCGCGCTCATCGACAACGGCACCGCGTTCGACCGCACGCTGCGGTGGATCGACTGGAACGGCGTGTCCCTGGTGTCCTCGACGCCGCTGCTCGTCGACGGTTCCGAGCCCGATCCCGACGGCGGCGCCTTCGTGTTCGGCACGGGCGACTTCGACTCGGACGGCGACGACGACGTCGTCGCGACGAACCTCGCGCACAACAAGGTGCGCATCTTCCCGACGGTGGCGGGCAACCCGACGTTCAGCGCGCAGGTCTTCCCCGTGATCTCGGAGATGGACGACATCAACCATCGCGTGCGCGGCGCGGACCTCGACGGGGACGGGGACGACGACATCGTGCACCTGAAGATGAACACGGGCGATCCGGGGCCGTGGGTGCAGACCTACGAGAACGTGAGCGGCGTCCTCGTCCAGCGTCCGGCGGAGAACGTGCCGCGGCCGACCGCCGGCTGGATCCAGCCGCACAACCTGCGCGTCGGCGACCTGAACGGCGACGGCTGGATGGAGCTCTTCGCGAACGCGGGCGTGACGGCGCTCGACGTGGTGGTCTCCGACGCCGACTGGACCTTCTCCGAGGGCTTCGAGGCGCGCGGCTCGGGGCAGTCGGTGGGCGGCGGACCCGCGGACTTCACCGGCGACGGGAACCTCGACTTCGCCGGCACGCGCACGATCTTCGTCGGCGACGGCACGCTGAACCACTCGACGACGAGCACGTCGGGCCTGCTCATGACGTTCGCGGACGAACCATACATCTTCGACTTCGAAGGCGACGGCGACCTCGACCTGATGGGAGCTTCCGCCGGCGCCGGGCAGACCAACGACGGCACGGGGACCTTCGCCACGACCGGCACGCTCTTCGAGAGCCCCGGCTTCGGCTTCAACTGGGGCTTCCCGTCCGCCTTCGGCGACTTCAACGGCGACGGGCGGCGCGACTTCCTCACCGCGCTCTTCGGCTCGGGGTCGGACTTCCTCGGCATGCACCTGCTCGTCGACGACGGGATCGGCAAGTACGTCGACGCCGGTCTCGCGTCCGGCACCCCCACGGCGATCCCCGGCCCCGGCTTCGGCGACTCGGGCTACTGGGACACCGCCGACGCCGACAGCGACGGCGACCTCGACATGCTGGTCGAGGACGGCTACTGGGAGAACACGGGATCGGGCTTCCTGAGCGGCTTCGTCCCCGCGTGGAACGGCCGCGCGCGCGACGGCGCGGACGTGAACGGCGACACGGACATCGATCTCATCGCGACGCGCGACGTCGGAGCGTCGACGCTGGTCTTCTTGATCGAGAACACCGGCACGGGCTACCAGGAGCACAACCTCATCACCGCGCCCGGTGACCTCGAGGCGGTGTTCCACGACCTCGACGGCGACGGCGATCCGGACGTGATGGCGGCCGACCCCGACGGAAATGACATCTTCCTCTTCGAGAACGTCGGCGGCGCGCTCGTCAACGCCGGGCTCTACGAGGGCATCGGCAAGCAGATCCGCGCCCCCGGCGTCGAGGACTTCGACGGCGACGGCAAGCTCGACCTCTTGACGATGCGGTTCGAAGACAACGGCTTCCCGTTCAACCTGACCGTGCTGACGGTACTCCGCCGCACGGGCCCCGGCCTCGTGTACGAGGTCATGGAGGAGTACTTCCCCGCCGCGACGCTCGACGGTTTCCTCGACCAGGACGGCGACGGCGACCTCGACGGCTATGGCAAGTTCGGCGGCCTGCTCGGCCTGCGCGTGAAGGCGCCCGACGGAGGCGTCACGCGGCAGTTCAAGCCCGGCTTCCCCGGCACCGGAGGCGTCGAGCCCATCATCGGCGCGCTCGGACCCGCGACGAGCACGAACCCGAACGGCGAGCTGCGCATCGTCCGCGGCGTCGGCGGCGGTCTGCTCTTCACGCTCTTCGGTCCCACGGAGGTCGACCTGCCGGACGTCCCGTTCCCCGGGATGTCGCTCTACGTCGGGTCGCCGACGATCCTCTCGCCCGTCCCGATGGGAGGCACGCCCGGCGCTCCGGGCGAAGGCTCGTTCGCCTACTCCCTGCCGACGCTGCCGGGCCTCTTCGGGCTCTCGTTCACGCACCAGGCCTTCGTGCTCGACCCCGGCTCGAGCACCGGGGTGAGCGCTTCGAACGGTCTCGAGATCGTCTACGGCCAGTAGTTCCGAAGACTCGGAGACAACCGGCACCGGCGTACGGTTCGGGTTGGGAGGGCTTCCCCTCCCCCGCCTGACCCGAACCGGGACCTTGTCATGAAGGCCATTCCCATTCCGCTCCTCTTCGTCGCGGCGCCGCTCGCCGCGCAGGACCTCTTCGACGCTCCGGTCTACGTCACCGGCTCCGGCACCGGCGACTTCCGCGGGCATGGCGATTTCGACGGCGACGGCGACACGGACCTCTTGCACACGACCGGCTTCACCCTGGACTGGACCGGGATGACGGTCTTCTTCAACGAGGGGGCCGGGGAGTTCACGCCGGGCGCGGAGACCGTCTTCCCCTTCGCCGGCGACGTGGCGCAGTACGACCCGGCGATCGGAGACTTCGACGGGGATGGCGTCCTCGACGTCGCGGTCGACACCAACCAGCTCTTCGGCGCGAGCGGGATCGGAGTGATGTTCGGCGACGGTGCGGGCGGCTTCCCGACCTCGGCCTTCATCGAGCTGAAGGCGCCCACCTTCAAGGTCGCCGGCAACGCCGACGCCGACCCGGCGGACGAGATCGCGGTGCTCGACCTCGGCAGCGGCGAGCCGCGCACGCTGCGGTGGATAGACTGGACCGGCTCGGCGCTCGTTTCGTCGACGCCGCTGCTCGTCGACGGCTCGCCCGCGGACCCCGAAGGCGTCCACCTCATCCACGCTGGCGACGTCGACTCGGACGGCGACGACGACATCGTCGCGACGAGTATGCAGTTCGACACGGTGCGCGTGTTCCCCACGGTCGCCGGCGCGCCGACCTACGGGCCGATCTTCGAGGCTTCGCCGTTCATGGTCAGCCTCTTCCACCGGGTCCGCAGCGGCGACCTGGACGGCGACGGCGACGACGACGTCGTCCACCAGGCAAGCCCGGCCGGAACCAACGCCTGGGTTCAGACCTACGAGAACGTGGGCGGCGTCCTCGTCCAGCGCGAGCCCGAGCTCGTGCCGCGGCCCACGGCCGGCTACTTCGAGCCCGCCGGCCTGCGTCTGGGCGACCTGAACGGCGACGGTTGGATGGAGCTGTTCTCGAACAACGCGGGGTCCCAGCTCGACGTCATCGTCTCCGACGGCGACTGGACCTACTCCGAGGGCTTCCTCGCGCGCGGCTGCGGCGAGACGCCGGGCGGAGGGGCCGCCGACTACGACGGCGACGGGAACGTCGACTTCGCCACGACGCGCACGCTCTACCTCGGCGACGGGACGCTGACGGACTCGACGACGAGCGCGCCGGGGCTCATCACCGCCTTCGCGGACGGGCCGTACGTCTTCGACTTCGAAGGGGACGGCGACCTCGACCTGATGGGCGCCTCCAACGGCGGCGGGCAGTCCAACGACGGTACCGGAGCGTTCTCGCTCGTCGGCACGCTCTTCGAGAGCGGCGGCACGGGCACGTTCTGGAGCAAGCCCTCCGCCTTCGGCGACTTCGACGGCGACGGCCGGCGCGACTTCATCGCCGGGCTCACGGGGCCCGGGTCGGAGTTCCTCGGCATGCACCTGCTACTCGACGACGGGATCGGCGGTTACGCGGACGCGGGGATCGCTTCCGGAAGCCCGACCCCGATCCAGGGGCCGATCGGCGATGCCGGCTACTGGGACGCGGCCGACGCCGACGGCGATGGCGACGTCGACGTGCTCGTCCAGGACGGTTACTACGAAAACACCGGCTCGGGCTTCCTCGGCGGCTTCGTCGCCGCTTGGGGCGGCCGGGCGCGCGACGGAGCGGACGTGGACGGCGACGGCGACACGGACCTTCTCGCTACGCGCGACCTCGGCACGACGACGCTCGTCTTCCTGCTCGAGCGGACGGCCTCGGGGTACGTCGAGCACAACCTGGTCACCGCCATCGGCGACCTCGAGGCGGTCTTCCACGACCTCGACGGCGACGGCGATTCCGACGCGATGGCGGCCGACCCGGACGCGAGCGACACCTACCTCTTCGAGAACGCGGGCGGCGTGCTCGTCAGCGCGGGCTCCTTCGACAGCCTCGGCGAGCTGATCCGGGCACCCGGCGTCGAGGACGTCGACGGGGACGGCTTGCTCGACCTCATCACGATGCGGCTCGAGACCGTCGGCACCTTCTACAACTTCCCGGTCCTGACGGTGAACCGGCGAACGGGACCCGGCCTGACCTACGAGGTCTTCGAGGAGTACTTCCCGTCCGCGCAGCTCGACGGCTTCCTCGACCAGGACGGCGACGGCGACCTCGACGGTTTCGGCACGTTCGAGGGGCTGATCGGCCAGCGCGTCCAGGCGCCCGACGGCGGCGTGACGCGCCAGTTCAAGTCCGGCTTCCCCGGCACCGGCGGCGTCGAGCCCATCATCGGCGCCCTCGGGCCGGCGACGAGCACGAACCCGAACGGCGAGCTGCGCATCGTGCGCGGCGTCGGCGGCGGCCTCCTCTTCACCGTCTTCGGTCCGCTCGAGGTCGACCAGCCGGACGTCCCGCTCCCCGGGATGTCGCTCTACGTCGGCTCGCCGACGATCCTGTCGGCCGTTCCGATGGGCGGGACCCCCGGCGCGCCCGGCGAGGGCTCGTTCGCCTACTCGCTGCCGACCCTGCCCGGCCTCTTCGGCCTCTCGTTCACGCACCAGGCCTTCGTGCTCGACCCGGGCTCGACCACGGGCGTGAGCGCCTCGAACGGCCTCGAGATCGTCTACGGCAAGTAGCGCCGTCGCGTCTATCCTGACGGGACACCCCGTTGGGAGGAGACGCGATGGCGAAGGCGACGAAGGAGAAGAAGGCCGCGGGCGTGAGCTCGGAGGCCGTTCAGAAGAAGACCGGCAAGACCTGGGCGCAGTGGCTGCGCTTCCTCGACGGAAAGGGCGCGAAGAAGCTCGACCACAAGGGGATCGTCGCGCTCGTGGCGAAGACGCACCCCGACATCGGCGGGTGGTGGCACCAGATGGTCACGGTCGGCTACGAGCAGGAGCGCGGGCTGCGCGCCGTGCACGAGAAGACCGGCGGTTTCGCGGCGAGCAAGAGCAAGACGGTCGGCGTCCCGCTCGCGAAGCTCTACAAGGCCTGGAGCGACGGGCACACGCGGCGCAAGTGGCTCGACGAGGACGTGACAGTCCGCAAGGCGACCAGGGAGAAGTCGATGCGCATCACCTGGTCCGACGGGAAGTCGAGCGTGAACGTCAACTTCTACGCGAAGGGCGCCGGCAAGAGCATGGTGCAGCTCCAGCACGAGAAGCTCGCGAGCGCGAAGCAGGTCGAGAAGCTCAAGGCCTTCTGGTCCGCCGCCTTCGAGCGGATGACCGCGACGCTCGGAGCCTAGCGTGGAGCCGGTCGAGGTCGCGCTCGTCCTGGTCCTGACGGGCGCGCGAGTCCTCGCGCCGGACGCCGGCTCCTGGCTGGAGGACCACGCCGTCGTCGTCGCGGACGGCCGGATCGCGGCCGTCGGACCGTTGAGCGAGCTCGACGTTCCCGCCGGCGCGGAGCGCGTCGAGCTCGAGGGCTACCTGATCCCCGGCTTGATCGACCTGCACTCGCACCTGCTCCTGCACCCCTACGACGAGGCGTCCTGGAACGACCAGGTGCTGAAGGAGTCGCTGGAGCTGCGGACGATCCGCGCGACGGCCGCGGCCAAGGTCACGCTCGAGGCCGGCTTCACGACGCTGCGCGAGCTCGGCACCGAGGGAGCGGCCTACGCCGACGTCGCTTTACGCGACTCGATCGGCGCCGGCATCGTCCCCGGGCCGCGCATCTTCGCGGCGACGCGCGCGCTCGTCGCGACCGGCTGCTACGGGCCGTCGGGCTTCGACCCGCGCTGGGACGTGCCGAAGGGCGCGCAGGTGGCCGACGGACCCGACGGGGTGCGCGTCGCCGTGCGCGAGCAGATCGCCGCCGGCGCGGACTGGATCAAGGTCTACGCCGACTACCGCCGCAAGCCCGGCGACGCTTCCACCCCGACCTATTCCGCCGCGGAGCTGGCGGCGATCGTCGACGAAGCGACGAGCGCCGGCGTCCCGGTCGCGGCGCACGCGTCCACCGACGAGGCGATCCGCCGCTCCGTCGCGGCGGGCGTCAAGACGATCGAGCACGGCTACGACGCGTCGCTGGAGACCCTCGTCGTGATGCGCGAGAAGGGCGTCGTGCTGTGCCCGACGCTGACCGCCTCGGAGTCGATCGCGCGCTACTCCGGCTGGCGGCCGGGCTCGCCCGAGCCGCCGCGGGTCGCGAAGGCCCGCGCGCTGGTGGAGCGCGCGATCCGCTCCGGTGTCACGATCGCGTGCGGAAGCGACGTCGGCGTCTTCACGCACGGCGAAAACGCGCGCGAGCTCGAGCTGCTCGTCGCCTACGGCCTGGATCCGACGGCGGCCCTGCGCTCCGCGACGACGATCGCCGCCGACGTGCTGTCGCGCCCCGACCTCGGGCGGATCGCGGCGGGAGCGACCGCCGACCTGGTCCTCCTGCGCGGGGATCCGCTGGCGGACCCGAGCGCCCTGCGCGCGCCGCTCGCCGTGTACAAGGACGGCAAGCTCGCCGTCGATCGGCGCAACTGAGGTATCCTGCCGGACCAATCGCCCCCCGGAGGAACCCATGAAAGCCCTCGCCCTTTGTGTGGCCCTGGCCGCCTTCTCGCCCCAGGAGGACGGCGAAGAGCCGGCCTACACCGTTCGGGTCACGCCCGCCTCGCTCGAGCTGGAGGTCGGCGACACCGGCACGATCGAGGCCAAGCTCTTCGACGCGGACGGCCAAGCGGTCGGCGGCGACGACATCCGCATCATGTACTTCACGCGCAGCCGCGGCGCGGTGAAGGTGAAGCGGGACGGCTCCGTGACGGCGGTCAAACCCGGTACCTGGGAAGTGGTCGCCCGCGCCGCCACGCGCGAGCGCCCGCGGCCGGTCGCGACCGTCACGGTCAACGTCAAGCACCCGCCGCTCGAGCGGATCGAGTTCGTCGATCCCCCCGACCGGATCTACGCCGGGACCACGCAGCGCGTGCGCGCGCGGCTCGTCGACGTCAAGGGCACCGAGCGCGGCGACGTGGCGATCGAGGTGGCGACCGGGGGATCGGGCAGCGCCACGGTCGACGCGCTCGGCCACGTGACCGGCACGGCGCCGGGCATCTGCGAGCTGGTCGCCGAGGCCGAGGGCTTCCGCGCCAGCCACCAGCTCGAGATCGCGAGCAACCCGGTGAGCTCGCTCGCGCTGCGCGCGTCCGCCACGGAGGTGCGGACCGGCGACGTGGTGACCTTCGAGGCCGCCGGCGTCGACGCGAACGGAAACCCGCAGCCCGACGTCCCCGTTCACTTCTCCTTCGAGGCCCGGCCGGACGACACCCTCGGGCAGGCCGCCACCGGCCAGATCGAGCAGGACGGCCGCTTCGTCGCGGAGGCGCCGGGCGTCTACACGATCGTCGCCACGTGCGGCGACGCGGTCGCCAAGGTGTCGATCCGCGCCGACGCGCGCAACGTGCAGAGGAAGATCGAGCTCGTCGGCCAGGGCAAGGTGCTCGACGTGCACACCTCCGACCTGTGGGTCTGGGAGGGCGTCGACGGGCGCGACTACTGCGTCACCGGCACCTGGGGCGCGAACGGCGAGGCGTATTTCTGGGACGTCACCGACCCGACGGCCATCGAGCGCATCGCCACGGTCACGGTCGACGCGCGCACGGTCAACGACGTCAAGGTCTCGGAGGACGGCCGGCTTTGCGTGATCAGCCGCGAGGGCGCGTCGAACCGCAAGAACGGCATCGTCATCATCGACGTCGAGAACCCCGCCGACCCCGAGATCATCTCGACCTTCACGGAGAACCTGACCGGCGGGGTGCACAACCTCTTCATCTATCAGGACCACGTCTACGCGCTCAGCGCGGCGCGCCGCTACGACATCATCAACATCGAGGATCCGGCTAAGCCGCACCGCGTGGGCTCGTTCGAGCTCGAGGAGCCGGGCCACTCGATCCACGACGTCTGGGTGGAGAACGGCATCGCCTACTCCTCCAACTGGAGCAACGGCGTGCACATCGTCGACGTCGGCGGCGGCGGCATGGGCGGCAGCCCGTCCAACCCGGTGCCGATGGGCGACTACCAGTACCCGAGCGGCTGGAACCACGCCGCCTTCCCGTACCGGAGCTCCGACACCGGCAAGTTCTACGTGATCGCGGGCGACGAGGCCTTCCCCTACAACCTGTACACCGAGAACAAGCCCACCTACCCGCGCGGGTGGTTCCACTTCGTCGACTTCAGCGACATGGAGAACCCGAAGGAGGTCGCGCGCTACGAGGTGCCCGAGGCGGGCACGCACAACCTCTGGGTGGAGGACGACGTGCTCTACGCCGCCTACTACAACGGCGGCCTGCGCGTGGTCGACATCTCCGGCGACCTGATGGGCGACCTGTACAAGCAGGGGCGCGAGATCGGCTGGTTCCTGCCGACCGACCACAAGGGCAAGATCCCGAACGCGCCCATGGTGTGGGGACCGCAGCCGCACAAGGGCAACATCTTCTTCTCCGACTGGAACTCCGGCCTCTGGGCGGTGAAGGTCGTGCCGGAGACGCAGCAGTGAGGGGCGCACTCGCGATCGTCGCGGGGAGCGCGCTCGCGGCCTGCGCGACGGCACCGAAGGCACCGGGTTCCGCCGCCCCCGCGCGGCGCGCCGCGGCGGCGCCGGTGGAGGACCACACCGGACCGAAGGACTACTACGTCTACGTCGCCGCCGAGTCCGCCGACGAGGTCTACAAGTGCCGCTTCGACGGCGAGAAGGCGGAGATCGTGCGCGTGATCCAGGTCGGCTACCAGCCGACCGAGATCGAGGGTCCGCACGGGCTGACCATGGCGCCGGACGGCCGCCACTGGTACCTGACCATGGCCCACGGCAAGCCCTTCGGGCTGCTCTACAAGTACGACACCGAGACCGATGAGCTCGTCGACCAGGTCGAGCTCGGCCTCTTCCCGGCGACGATGCAGATCTCGCCCACGACCGGGCTGCTCTACTGCGTCAACTTCGACCTGCACGGCGACATGTCGTTGAGCTCGGTGTCGATCGTCGATCCCGACGCGATGGTCGAGGTCGGTCGTACGACGACAGGCCCGATGCCGCACGGCTCGCGGGTTTCGCCCGACGGCCTCTTCCACTACTCGTGCTCGATGATGGACGGCACGCTCTACGAGATCGACTGCGTCGACTTCGAGGTGAAGCGCGTGCTGCAGCTCGACGAGACGCCGCCCGAGCACGCGGGCCACCACGAGCACGGCGCGCACGAGGCCGGCATGGTTCACGCCGAGTCCAAGCCGACCTGGGTGCACCCCCACCCGTTCCTGCCGCGGGTGTACGTCTGCCTGAACGGCGTCGCGCAAGTGGCGGAGGTCGACCTGGAGAAGTGGGAGGTGGTCCGCCGCCTCCCGACGGACAAGGGACCGTACAACGTCGAGGTCACGCCGGACGGCAAGAAGCTCCTCGTCAGCTACAAGAGCTCCCAGGGCGTCGGCATCTGGGACGTGGAGAGCGGCGAGGAGCTCGCGCGCATCCCGACGGCGCGCAAGGTCACGCACGGCGTCGTGCTGTCGACGGACGGCCGCTACGGCTTCGTCTCGAGCGAGGGCATTGGCTCCGAAAGCGGCGTGCTCGAGGTCTTCGACATGGAGGCCAACACGAAGGTCTGCACGCTGGAGCTCGGCCTCCAGGCCGGCGGGATCACCTTCTGGAAGGCGGTGCCGCGGTAAACGGAATGCCAGCGCGGCCGAGACTCGAGGGCCGGCGGCAACGCGTCCTGGAAGCGCTTCCGCGTGACTAGCTCGGATCTACCCGAAGAGGAGCTTGCGGCAGAGATCGTCGAGATCTGTGCCGCGGATCTCTTCGTTCGTGATCGGGCCGAGCCCCTCGAACTTCTCCTCCTCCTCGGGCGAGCTCATCTCGACCGAGGCGGGGCGCTTGTCGCCGACCGGCTCGCCTTTGCCGAGCTCGCAGCCCTCGCCCAGGATCGGGGGGAGGTCGTTCGGCAGGGCCTCGTGTCGTTGGAGCGCGCGCTTGGCGCGCTGGCAGACGTTGAGCGTGTCCCTCAGGTTGGTGTGGATCCGGGTGAGGCGCTCGACGTCGGGCTCGGGACCCTGCAGCGAACGGCGCACCTTGGCGCAGGCGACTTCGAGGACGGCGATCAAGGTGTTGAGTTTGCGCAGCAACCGCTTGCGGTACGCGGGCGACTCCAGGTGGGAGTCCGAAAACGGCTGGTCCTCGAAGTGAGAGCTCATGGTGCGTGGGAAGCCTTGGGAGGGAGAGAGAGTGTTGGAGTACGGAACGGCGTGCGCCGTTACAGTCCAAAGCTATCCCAGGATTGCGCACCGGGGGCCCTCGCCCAAGGAGAACGGCGCGGAAAAAAGTTCGCTCAGCCGGACGTGACCGGCACCGGGAGCATGGTGATCATCTCGAAGGGCGGGAAGGATGCGATCTTGGCCTGCGCGCGGCCGACCGCGAGCTGGGCGCCTTCCTCGTAGGGGAACGCCGGCCGGACGTCGGCGCGGACGCCCTGGCAGCCGGAGGAGCGGCAGGTGGCCTCCGCGGAATACCACGTGCGGACGACGGCGTCCGTCGCGCCGGCGACGAAGTTCGAGATCTCGATCATCGCGTCCTTGAGCGACGGGTCGAGCGTCTCCATCGACCGCATCTCGGCGATCTCCTCCTCCGGGGTCATCATCAGGTAGCAGGCGAGCGAGATCGCGTCCGGCAGCGGCACCAGCGCGCAGCCGTGATGGACGTCGGTGCCGTCCTGGACCTGGAACTTGAAGGAGATGTGGATCTGGTCCTCCCCGGCGGCCCGCTCCGGGCGGCGTTCGACGGACACGCCGTCGATCGCGAGCTCGGTGTCCATAATCATCGCCAGGTCGACGGCGACGCTCTCGAACAGCGTCTCGAAGAAGCCGAGGTCTTGGTTGGTCGTGCTCATCGCGAGCGCTCCGCGAGGCGAGGCCGCGGGTGGGGCGCTGCTCTTCTTTCGAGCCGGCGGACCCCTGTTTCTTGAGCCCCACCGGCGGCAATTTCTTCCGGTAGCGCGGCTACACTCCGCCCGTGCCGGCCGAGGGGAAGAAGCGGGTGCGCGGGCTTCGCGCCGCGGTGGAGATCGGCGAGCGGGTCTTCCTCCGCCGGCCGACCGCGCGGGACGAAGCGGAGTTCCTGGAGCTCCTGCGCGTGAGCCGGAGCTTCCACCGGCGCTGGGAGCCGCTCCCGCCGCGCGGTCTCCCGGCGGTTTGCCCGCAGCGGTTCGCGATGTTCCGGAAGCGCTCCGAGCTCAACGAGCGCCTCCTGATCTGCCGGCTCGAGGACGGCGCCCTGGCGGGCACGATCAGCCTGAGCCAGATCGTGCGCGGCCCGTTCCAGAGCGCGTTCCTCGGCTACTGGATCGGAGCGCCGTTCCAGCGGCGGGGCTATATGTCGGAGGCGGTCTCCCTGATCCTCCGCCACGCCTTTCGGACGCTGAAGCTGCACCGCGTCGAGGCGAACATCATCCCGTCGAACGCGGCGTCGATCGGCCTGATCCGGCGGGCGGGGTTTCGCAGCGAGGGGGTCGCGCGCCGCTACCTCAAGATCGCGGGCCGCTGGCAGGACCACGAGCACTGGGTCGTGCTGGCCGAGGAATGGCGCGGCCGCCGGAAGGCCGCGCGCCGGAAGAAGGCCTGAGCTCCTACGGAATCGCCGACTCGACCACGTCGAGCAGCTCGTCGCCGGAGACCCTGCCGAGCGCGAGCATGTCCCGGCCGCGCACGCGGCCCTGGACGACCTGGACCGCGCCGATGCTGTAGACCCAGACCTCGTCGGTGGTCTTCCCGTCGCCGGGCAGGAGGACGTCGGGGTTCAGCGAGACGGGCTTCTCCGTGTGGAAGAAGAACAGCGGCTCGACCCCGTCGGTGTAGGTGAGCCGCATCCAGGTCTTGTTCTCGTAGTCGAGAAGCGTGTGGGCCTTCCAGAGGAAGTAGCCCGTCGTCGGCAGGACGGCCGGCTCGAGGACGTCGAAGCCCGTCTGGCTCGACAGGTTGGCCGAGACGTCGAACGACACCGGGGAGGCGGTGGGCTGCGACCAGACCGCCCCGGAGAGGTCCGGATCCGCATCGAAGCTCTCGAACTCCATGGAGGCGGTCAGGACCCCGCTGATGTCGCGCTCCTCGTAGCGGAGGACGAGGCCCGTCTCGTCGTCGAAGCCGACGGTGTAGCTGGAGCTCCCGGGCTCGTTGCGCTCGATCAGGTACACGCTCGCCGAACGGCCGGCGATCGTGGTCGACTGTCCGAGGTCGACGGCGACGTAGTTCGCGTAGAAGCGCGCGAGGTCGCGGATCTGGAAGTCGCGGTAGCGGTAGAGGAAGCTCTCGCGCAGGTCCTGCTTGAGGAGGAACGCCTCCTCGTTCGGGACGTAGCTCAGGGCTTCGATCGCGCGGATCGTGAAGTTGCCGTTGCCGTCGGCCGCGACCTCCTCGCGGTAGGCGAGGTCCACCTGGTTCCCGGTCTCGTCGATCACGTGCGATTCGACGCGCCGGACGCCCGCGTAGCGCGTCGTCCACGGCGCCGACTCCGCCATCTGGAAGAGCGGCGCGGCCGGATCGGCCCCGCTCGCGATGACGCCGGCATCGCCGGACCCCGAGCTCCCGTCGCAGCCCGCCAGGGCGGCGATCGCGAGGATGGTCGGGAGGCCGAGAAGATGCCGGGACCGCTTCATCGGCTACCGGGCCTCCTCCGCCACTTGATGTCCGCCGGACCAGCCCTCGGCCAGACCCGCGGCGAGCGCGTGGACGGTCTCGGGCCGTCCGTGGTGGACGACGAAGGGACGCTCGCGCTCACTCGCGCCCTGGAAGACGCCGGAGAAGCCGAGCCAGAGGGCAAGGGCCGCCGCCGCGGCGACCGCGATGGGCGCGGTCAGCCTGCGACGCGCGCGCGCGGGGGGGAACAGACGGAAGACGCGTCGCTCGAGGACGGCGGGGACCTCTTGCGGCTCCAGGTCGCCGACGAAGCGCCGCGCGCGAGCTTCCTCGGGGTGGCGCAGCTCTTCTTCGACGAGCCGATCGAGGACGGAGGGGGCCTTGAGCTGGGGCAGGTCGCGGAGCGCCTGCAGGAACGGGGGTTCGTCCGCGCCTTCCGCCGCCAGGTCGGGTTCCGCCGGAAGCGGGAACACGAGCTCGTCGAGCTCCGGCGGCGCCTTGAGCTCCTCGAGCTGCCCGAGGGCGGTGATCTGCGCGTGCACCTCGCCCACCCACGCCTGACACGCCTCGCAGCGGTCGAGGTGCTCGTCGCGCTCCTGGGCCGCGCCCGGGTCGAGGGCGCGCTCCAGCCAGAGGCTTTGGAAGCTGCGGCAGGCGTCGTTCATGGGGTGGGGTGAGGTCGGCGTCAGCCGAGGTAATGCTTGTCAAGGACCGGCGTCAGCTCGCGGTCCAGCGCCTCGTGGGCGCGGGAGAGCCGCGACTTGACGGTCCCGATCGAGATCTCGAGGGCTTCGCCGATCTCCTCGTACGAGAGGTTTCGGTTGTAGCGCAGGACGGTGATCGACCGGAGCTTGTCGGACAGACGGTTGATCGCGCGCTGGATCTCCTGCTCGAGCTCCCGACGGGAGGCGGTCTGGCTGGGCATCTCGATCGTGTCGTCGTGGACGTCGAACCGGCCGGATTCCGGGGCGGCGGAGTCCCGCACGGCGTCCAGGGAGGCCAGCCGGCGGGCGCTGGCGCGCCGCTTCAGGTCGATCGAGGCGTTGACGGCGATGCGGTAGACCCAGCTCGAGAAACGGGACTGGAAGCGGAACTCGCCGATCCGGCGGAAGAGGATCCCGAAGGTCTCCTGGGAGGCGTCCAGGGCGTCCGTCGTGTTGCCGGTGATCCGGTAGCAGACGTTGTACACCCGATCCTTGAACCGGTCGTACAAGCGCCGAAAATCGCCCTCCAGTGCCCCGGGAGCTTCCCGCTGGCAGGCGAGGACGAGTTCGTAGTCCGGATCGGCTTTCATGAGGCGAGTTCCCGACCCGGAGAGGACGGGGAGGGAAACCCTAAGGTTCCATCAAGAATAGCCTTCTGTCGAATCCGGGGCAGTTCAATGCAATTTCCCAGGCGGGGGCGAGAAGGGTTTTCCCAAGGCTGCGGAGGGGACCTCGTGCCCGCACCGGCGGGGGGTCCTGGACGGACGCCTACTCCTGGCCGGCGAAAGCGCCCGCGTCGAGAACCTGGGTGGTGGTGCCCACCCCGTTCGCGCAGAGGGTGGCGTTGCAGTAGGAATCGAGGTCTTCGCAGGCCGCCTGCTCGATCGAGAGCTCGATCGTTCCCGGAGCGGTTCCCGCACCGACCTCGGAGGTTTGCTGCCAGCAGACGAGATCCTGGCTCCAGGTGGACGGGATGTCCTCACCGCGCCCGAGGGGCTTGTAGGTGGACCCGGCCTGCATCGAACTCGGCGCGGGCTGCATCATCACCGTCTGGTCGCCCCAGTTGAACAGGTTGACGACGCTGGAGCTCACCGGGCTGGCCGGATCGTCCTTGTGGGCGACGGTGAAGTAGAAGCCGAGGTACCCGCCGAACGCCGCGACGAAGCTCTCGGGCACCAGAGTCTCGATCAGGATGACCCACCCGGTCATCCCCAAAGCGGGGTCGATGGCCGGATGGAGCTGCAGCGTCCCGACGTACATCCCGAGCGGAATCGGGGCCGTTTGTCCGGCCACCGAAAAGCCCATGTCGTAGCCGAAGTCGGGGAATTGGCTGAAGCTCGTGTAGATGGCGGTGATCACCGTCAGCGCGCCGCCATCGGTCTTAGCGGTCATGCCGACGTCGACGAGCGCGGCCTCGGGCGTGCTCACGGCGTTCAGGGGATCGCTGTTGCGCGCGAGCTCGATCAGGTCGTCCCAGCCGTCGAAGTCCGAGTCGAGCTCGGCGTCCGAGGTACCGAGGATCATCTCCACGTGGTACTGGAGTCCGTCCTGGTCCTGGTCGGCGAGGTACGGATCCGGCCCGCCGTCGCCCGCCGCCAGGAGGACCTTCTCCTCCGTCGGAGAGCAGACCAGGAGCGCGGCGCCGGTAGCAGCGATACCGGCCGGGATCGCGAGCGTGAACGCTCCGCGTGCCCAGTTCACGGCGCGAGAAAGGGGGCGATGGTTGCTCATCGAGAGGGGGGTACTAGCTCCGCTGGCCAGGGGCCGGTGCCCGCCCAGAGGAGAGACTGGCTAACCTCGGGTATACCAGGTGTAACCTGTGGAACGGCCCCTGGTAACCCCCGGCGCCCGGATTTCCTGGTGGCCCCCCCTGGCGCGCTTCCGGGCCTTCCCTGCGTGCTTGCCAGGCCGGCTCCCGCCGCCCAGACTAGGCCCCCCTTTTGGGCGCCCGTAGCTCAGTTGGATAGAGCGCTTGCCTCCGGAGCAAGAGGTCACAGGTTCGAATCCTGTCGGGCGCACCAAGCCCTCTTTTCCGCCCGTGCCGGCCGGGCGGTCCCGCGGATGGACGCCCTAGGCGGCGTCGTCGGGCTTCGCGCCGCCGAGACGCCGCATCATCGCGGTGCGCCGCACGTCCACGTAGGCCCGCACGCGCTCGCGCTGCTCCTCGAACCCCTCCGCCTCGGGATGGAACCGGATGCCGTACTGGACCGCGGCCCCGACGAGCCGGCGGTAGCGCACCTCGCCGCTGAACCCGATCTGCGCGTCGCACCCCGGCAACCGCAACGCGATCTCGAAGGTGTCGCTCCCCGCCAGCGCCCACTCCTCCTCTTTGTTGATCAGGGCGGAGAGCCCGCCCTCCGAGATGTCGTTCAAGAGCGCGGCGGTGCGCCCCTCCTTCCCTTTCGGCCGCAGGGTGATGCGCACCGGGTGGAACGGGTCGGGCGTCACGCGGAACCAGTGGCGGCGCTGGATCGCTCCGTAGAGCGCGGTGCCGTCGGCCCGGTCGAGTTGGAACTGGTAGCACCGCGCGCCGTCGTCCTCCTCCTCGCGGTACGCCACCCAGGCCCGCACCGTGGCGGTGCCGGTGAAGCGCAGGCCGGTGAAGAGGAGGTTCACCTGCTGGCCGACCGCCAGGAGCGGCGCCTGCTCGGCGGGGAAGTCGGCCCACGCCTCGGTGACCGAGATCTCGCGCACCGGAGCCGTGAAGTATTGCCCCTCGTCGATGTCGATCGACAGGAACAGGTCGGGGATGGGCTCGGTCATCGGGTTTGCCCTGGGCAGGAGGGCGAACCGATGATCGGCACGCTCGCCGAAGAACCTGAACAGGGTTTCCGCCGCCCCGGAAACCGCTTCCTAGTCCATGTGCGCCACGACCCGCTCGTCCCCCATCTGGAGGCTCAGGGCCAGCTCTTTCTTGGGCCCGGCGAAGCGGTCGAAGTAGCGCGCGAAAATGGTCTCGTAGACCCGCAGCACGCCCTTGGTGGAGAGCCGGTAGGCGAAGTCCACCCAGGCCCAGTAGCGCGGCCCGCTAAGGCCCTGGGCGTGGGCGTAGATCTTGGCCTGCTCGGCGCACATGTACTCCGACCAGAGCATGTACATGATCAGGTAGGGCTTCGCGAGGAGCCGCGATCCCACCGCCCGCCGCGCGATCTTCTCCGTCCAGGGGAAGCGCACCACGATCGGGAACCACTTGTGGATGTTCTCGAGGATGTGCTTGTTCTCGAACTGGATCGAAGAGGTGCGGTTGAACTTGACCGGGAAGTCGTCGTAGCCCGCGATCGCGTAGCCCATCTCCTGGGCCATCTCGTTGATGTCGAACTCGGGGTACGGCTGCATGATCGACACCAGGGGGTGGTCGACCTGGCACTCGATGTTGAGCTTGATCGTCTCCCACTCGTCCTCGAGCGTGCCTCCGGGCCCGCCGATCATGTTCAGCGATCCCAGCCGGATGCCGTATTTCTTGATCCAGCGCGCCGAGTCGACGAGCTGCTTGCGCGTTGTGTTCTTGCGGAAGACGGCGTTGCGGACGTAGTCGTTCGCGGCCTCGAAGGCGATCCGCGCGTAGACGCAGCCGGCCTTGGCGAGCATCTCGATGTGCCTCTCCGTCGTCATGTTCGCCATCAGGATGACGTCGAACGGCAGGCCGACCTCTTTCGGGTAGCGCTCGCAGAACTCCTCCAGCCAGTCGTTCCGCAGGTTGAAGATGTCGTCCAGGAAGTGCACGAACTTCAACGGGTACTTCTCGCGGACGGCCTTGATTTCGGCGATGACGTGCGAAACCGAGCGTTTCCGCGTGTATTCCTTGTTGCGCGCGCCGTAGACCTTCTTCTTCCACGCGTGGTGGAAGCAGAAGGAGCAGTTCATCGGGCAGCCGCGCTGCGTCACGAACACCTTGCGGTCCGAGTTGCGGTAGATCGCGCCCGCCTCGTACACGACGTCGCGGTCGGGGAAGCCGAGCTCGTCGAGGTCCTGCACCAGCGGCCGCTGGCAGTTCTTGACGATCTCGCCGTCGGGCTTGCGGAACCAGAAGTTCTCGGTGTCGTAGAAGTCCTCGCCGGCCTCGATCTTGTTCAGGAGCTCGACGACCGCTAGCTCACCCTCGCCGCGACAGATCGCGTCGGCCTCCGGCGTCGTCTCCAGGTACTCCGGCGAGAACGTCGGGTGCGCGTTGCCGAAGATGCTGAAGACCTTCGGGATGACCTGCTTCACCTTGCGGTTGATGTCCGCGTAGAAGAGGTGCATCCCCGTCGTCACCGAGTAGCAGACGACGTCCGGGTCGTACTCGACGATCTTCTCGAGCCACTTCTTGTCGGGGATGAAGAGCGCCTTCGCCTCGTGGCCGGCGTCCTTGATGGCGCGCGACACCCACATCATTCCCAGCATCTCCTGGGGGAGGTATTCGCTGAGGAAGAGGACCTTCATCCGGGTGTGGCGTCGGCGAAGCGGGAGGCTTGGAGGGGGGGTCGAGGAGGCTGCGATTCAAGTATATCGGCCATCCGACGCTGCGGAGGCCAATCCGCGGCCGGGGAGGTTATGAAACTTTCTAGCTCCCGACCAGCTTGCCGGGCGCGGGAAGGCCTCCCGGGCCGGCTAGCCCCCCGCGGCCGTCTTCAACACGCCTTCGACGAGCGGAAAGGTCTCCCCCCGCGTGAAGCGCTCCGACCGGCGCGCGCCCTCGGCCGCGAACCGGGCGCGGAGCTCCGGGTCGTCGAGGAGCCGCTCCAGCGCCGCCGTCAGCCCGGCGTCGTCGCGCGGCGACACGAGCAGCCCGTTCTCGCCGTCGGCCACGACCTCGGGGTTCCCGCAGACCCCGGTGCAGACGACCGGGGTCTTCAGGACCGACACCTCGAGCAGGGTGTGGGAGAGCCCCTCGTACTCGCTGTTCAGCACGAAGACGTCGGCGGCGCGGATCCAGAGCGGGATCCGCTCGTGGGGGACGTTGCCGAGGAAATGCGCGCGGTCCGCCAGGCCGAGCTCGGCGGCGAGGCCCTTCCACGCCTCCAGCATGTCCCCGTCGCCCGCGACGTAGAGGTGCACGTCTTCCGGAAGCTCCGCCAGCGCGCGCAGGATCCCGTCCACGCCCTTCCAGACCATCAGCCGGCAGATCGTGAGCAGGTAGCGGCGCCCCTCGGTCGGGATCTCCAGCTTCCGGCGCGCCTCGTCGCGGGTGAGCTCCGCGTCCTCCGGGTCGACCCCGTGGTAGGCGTTGAAGATCTTCACCGCCTTGGCCGGATCCTGCCCGTAGCGCTGAACCGCGATCTGCCGCAGGAACTCCGAACAGGCGATGATGTTCTCGCACCAGCTCCACCAGCGCTTCTGGAGGCGCTGGACGAGCCGCACCTTCCAGCCGTAGCGCTTCTCGCCGAAGACGACGATGTTGTCGTCGCCGATCCAGCCCTTGCGGTGCGAGATCTCCCAGGCGCCGTCGACCATCATGCGGATCACGACCGGTTTGCCGCGCAGCCGCGCGGCGAGGAC
Organism: Planctomycetota bacterium; assembly: GCA_028278425.1. GTDB lineage: Bacteria > Planctomycetota > UBA1135 > UBA1135 > JANQEJ01. The sequence goes on from JANQEJ010000242.1 coordinate 28,329, forward strand.
GTGCAAGAGCGCCAGGTGTTCTTGCACGTACACGACGTCCGCGCGCTTGGCCTCGCGCAGGACCGCGAAGAAGGCCTTGAGGTAGCGCAGCGGCAGCGGGCCGCGGGCGATCGACTTCACCGGGAAGGGAAACCCCTTCGGGTCCGGGTCCGAGCAGAAGGCGACGACCTCGACCTCGTGCCCGCGCTCCAGGAGGTAGCGCCCGAGGCTCGGCACGTACACGGCGGGCCCCCCGAGGTCCGGCGGAAAGACCGGCGAGGTGATCAGGACGCGCACGCCGGCAGTGTCGGCTTAGCCGACGTCCCTCACCAGGATTTGCCGAGATCGTCGCAAACGCCGCCAGATTGCGGCTTCGCGACCGAGAAGCGCGGAGTCGACCTTTGCGGGTCGTCGAGCACTTCGAGGGAGTGAAGTCGCGAGCTGGCGAGCGGATGCGGCGATCTCGGTGAATCCTGGTGAGGGACGGCGGCTTACTCCGGCGTGAAGGAGAAGATCTTCTGGCTGCTTTTGCGCTCGCCCTCGATGGTCTCGAGCACCTCCGGCGTGATGTCCCCGGTGGGGTACTCGCCGGTGAAGCAGGCGTTGCAGAACTCGGTCAGCTTCGGGTTCCCCGCCGTCGCGGCCCCGTTCATCGCCTCGCGGTCCAGATAGACCACGTGGTCCGCCTCGAGCACCTGGGCCACCTCCTGGACCGTCCGCCCGCCGGCGACGAACTCGGTCTTCGTGGCCATGTCGATCCCGTAGGGGCACGGCGAGGTGAGCGGCGGGCTCGTGATCGCCATGTAGACCTTCGTCGCGCCGGCCTCCCGCGCCATCCGGACGATGCGCTTGGCCGTGTTGCCCCGCACGATCGAGTCGTCGACCAGGAGGACGTTCTTGCCCTCGAACTCCAGCGGGATCGCGTTGAGCTTGCGCCGCACCGACGTCCGCCGCGAGTGCTGGCTCGGCATGATGAAGGTGCGCCCGATGTAGCGGTTCTTGACGAGCCCCTCGCGGTACGGAACGCCGAGCGCGCCCGCCATCGCCATCGCCGCGTCGCGCGACGAGTCCGGGATCGGGATCACGACGTCCGGCTTCGGCGCGCCGGTCTTCTCCCACTGCTCGGCCAGCGCCTGCCCGAAGCGGATCCGCGTCTTGTAGACCGAGATCTCGTCCAGCATCGAATCCGGCCGGGCGAAGTAGACGAGCTCGAAGATGCAGGGCCGGTGCGGCTTGTCCGCGAGCTTGCGGCGGTGCACGTTGCGCTCGCCGTCGACCAGGATGGCCTCGCCCGCCGCGAGGTCCGAGACCGTCTCGTAGCCGATCACGTCGAGCACGACGCTCTCCGAGGCGGCCGCGTACCAGGTCCCGTCCTCGGTCTCCTTCTTGCCCAGGATCGCCGGCTTGATGCCATAGGGGTCGCGGAAGGCGACCATCCCGACGTCGGGGACGATCGCGACCACCGAGTAGGCGCCCCGGACCTCCCGGAAGACCGCCTGGACCGCCGCGAAGACCTGCTCGGCGGTGACCGGCTGGCCCGGCCGGATCTTCTCCGAGAGCGCGCGGGCGAAGATGAAGAGGATGACCTCGAGGTCGCAGGACGAGTTCAGCCGCGTGCACGTCTGGCGCCGCGCCGCCCGCTTCAGCTCCTCGAAATTGGTGACGTTGCCGTTGTGCGCCATCGCCACCCCGACGGGGAAGTTGACGTGGAACGGCTGCGCGTCGTCGCCGCTGCCGGTCCCCACCGTGGGGTAGCGGACGTGCCCCACGCCCAGGTTTCCGCAAAGCCGCCCCATGTCGGCCGCCGTGAAGACGTCGCGGACGAGCCCGAAGCCCTTCTTGAGATGGAAGGTGTCGGTAAACGTCGTGATGCCGGCCGCGTCCTGCCCGCGGTGCTGGACGGTCAAAAGACCCTCGTAGACCTCGGGAGCGACGTCGACCCCTTCCGGGCCGTAGATGCCGATGAAACCGCACATGGGGGGTGAGGGGAGAACCTTCGATGGTATGAGGCGGGACGAGGCAAGACAAGGGCACCGAGCAAGCACTGGGTGGAGTTGTCGGTAGGCTTGGAAGGGCGCCAATCGCCGTGTCATACTCAGCTCGACTATGCTGAAGAAGGTCTCGTTCGAGAACTATCGGTGCCTGAAGGGCGTCAAGCTGGCGCTCGCGCCGCTGACGGTCCTGGTGGGCGCGAACGCCACTGGGAAGAGTTCGATTCTCCAGGCCCTACAGTTCAAGAGAGGACTGGCGCCGCACGAGGCGTGGCAGCACGACTCGACTCAGAGGGTCCGGATCGAGTTTGTGTTCGAGGGGAACATTCGTCTGACGAAGGTCCTTAAGGGCTCCCAGTCAGATGTGGTCTGGAATGAACCGTCTTCAGCGCGCAGGAGTCAGCTTCTACACCTGGATTTGAATCGCCTACGCAGCGCCAACCAGGCGGCCGAACAGGCGACGCTCAGTCAAGATGGAGGCAACCTGACGAACGTCTTTGCGTCCCTCGGACGTCGGCGCCAAGAGGAGCTCGCGCAGCGATTCTGCTCGCTCGTGCCGATGTTCTCCGACGTCTTCCACAAACCAACCGGAGGCGGAAATCAGGCATTCGTTTTCCAGGATCGCTGGTCTGATACGACATTTGGGCCGCACGAAGTCTCGGACGGCACGGTGCTGGTCTTGGCATACCTCTTGGCCCAGCACCAAGAGCACCAGGTCGATCTATTGGCGATCGAAGAGCCAGAGCGAGGGCTGCACCCCTACCTCCTAGGCAAGATCGTCGACCTGTTCCGCAAGATGGCCTCCGGCGAAATCGGGACGAAGCCTGTGCAGATCGTCCTGGCCACACATTCCGCCGAAATCCTCGACCATCTTCAGCCGCAGGAAGTCCGGTTTTTGTCGCGACACCAAAAGGACGGGGGAGTAGACGTCGAAGAGATCTCGGGCTCGGAACCCAACTGGCAGCAGGCCTTCAGGGAGTACGAGGGTTCCCTGGGCAACCTGTGGCTCGCTGGCGGCCTCGGTGGCGTTCCGAACAACGGCTAGCCCCGACCTGTGCGAATCGCCGTTCTCGCGGAGGGTGCGGGAGAGTTGGGCGCTCCCACGACCGCTCGAGCGCCGGGACTTGTGATTCCCCCGACCGACTTCGGGCCAGCCCACGTGCTCGTTCGCCGATGCCTTCAACGCGATCGCGACCTGGATGCCCGCGAGATCGAGTTTGTCGAGCCCCTGAGAACTAGGGCCCGGGTGGCCCGTGGGAGTGACCTACTGCACCGCCCGACGCTCCGACGGCTCCTGTCGTGGCCGCGGGCAGACACACAACCTGACCTTCAGGTCGTCCTCGTCGATCAGAACGGCGACCAGACAAGGAAAGCCCATCTACAGGTGTCGGTCGACAGGCTCATGATTCCCGAGCTGGTGATCGGAGTGGCCAGCCGCGAGTTCGAGGCATGGCTCATCAGCGATGAAGCAGCGGTGCGAGCGGCGGCCAGCAAGGACTTCTCCTTCCCGGGGAACCCGGAGGGCTTGGAGCCCCGAGCGGCGAAAGACCTGCTTCGCGGCCTGATTCGCTCCTCACCCCGCGCCGGGGAGGAGAGCATCGTGCGGCGTGAAATCGTGGAGAAACTGGATTTGGACCTTGTCGCCAAGCGGTGCCGCTCGTTCCAGAACTTTCGCGAAGACCTTCGCAACCCACCACCAACGAGCTGACGAGCCTCGAGGATCCGGAGTAGCTCGATGACTCAACCCACCACAGGCTTCGTCCGCTCACTCTTCCTCGGCCGCCTCGACACGGCGGCGATCTTCCCGTTCCCGCGGCCCGACGCGGAGGTCCTCGAGACGACGGAGGCCGTCGCGTCGATGGTCGCCGAGTGGGCCCGCGACGCGATCGACCCGGAGGAGATCGACCACGCGAAGCGCATCCCGGCCGAGGTGATCGAGGGGATGAAGGAGCTCGGCCTCTTCGGCCTGACCGTCCCGGAAGAGTACGGCGGCGCGGGGTGCGGGCAGACGACCTACGCGGCCGTCATGGAGACGCTGGCGCACCGCTGCGCCTCGACGGTCACCGTGCTCGGCGGGCACCTCGGGCTCGGGCTCAAGGGGATCCTGCTCTACGGGACGGACGAGCAGAAGCGCCGGTGGCTGCCGGGGCTCGCCTCGGGCGAGCGGATCGCGGCCTTCGCGCTGACCGAGGCCGGTGCGGGCTCGGACGCCGCGGCGCTGCGGACGACGGCCGACCCGCTTCCCGACGGCTCGTGGAAGCTGAACGGCCGCAAGATCTGGATCACGAACGGCGGCATCGCGGGCCTCTTCGCGGTGTTCGCGCGCACGCCCGACCCCGAGCGCCCGGACGCGCCGTTGATGGAGCGGCCGATCTCGTGCTTCTTCGTCCCGAACGACGCGGACGGCGTTTCCGTCGGCGCGCCGGAGGACAAGATGGGCCTGCGCGGCTCGTCGACGACCGAGGTGGCGTTCGAGGACGTGGTCGTCGACGCGGAGTGCCTGGTCGGGCCGCGCGGAGGCGGTTTCAAGGTCGCGCTCAACGTCCTGAACTCGGGTCGCCACGGCCTCGCGGCCTCCTGCATCGGTCAGGCGAAGCTCGCCCGCGATCTGGCGGTCGCGCACGCGCGCGAGCGCGAGCAGTTCGGCCGCCCGATCGCCGCCTTCGGGATGATCCGCGAGCTGCTCGCCGCGATGGAAGCCGACGTCTACGCAATGGAGGCGGGAACCGCGCTCACCGCGGGCCTGATCGACTCCGGCGGCAGCGAAACGATGCTCGAGGCCGCCTGCTGCAAGATGTTCGCGACCGAGCGCTTGTGGCAGATCGGCAACGACGCGCTCCAGGTCTCCGGCGGCACGGGCTTCATGCGCGAGTACCCCTACGAGCGCATCCTCCGCGACGCGCGCATCAACCTGATCTTCGAGGGCACGAACCAGATCCTGCGCATGATGCTCGCCACGCAGGGGTTGCGGCCGCTCGTGAACGGCGAGACGCCGGCGACGAGCGCGCCGAGCTTCGAAGGCTTGAGCGAGGAGCTCGCAAAGGAGCGCGCGACGCTGGAAGAGCTCGTCCCCGCGTTCGCCGCGGTGGCCGCCGACGTCGCGGCCCGCCACGGCCGATCGGTGCGCAGCGCGCAACACGACCTCCGGCGCCTGGCGGACATGGCGGTCGCGCTCCACACGATCGGCGCCGTGCTCTCGCGGGCCTCTTCGGGCGATGCCGACGAGGCCGAGCTCGCGCTCGCCCGCCTCGCCGTTCGCCGCCGTGTCCAGGAATTCCGCGCGGCGCTGCACGAGAGCAACGACCCGGACGACGCCCTGGTCGACGAGGTCGCGGGCCGGATGACCGGAATCGGCGGCGAGTAGCCCGAACCGACCCCGAACCCGGGGGCGTCCAAGGCGCTGGTAGGATAGCTGCCGGGCGATGACGATCCCGATGAAGAAGCTGCAGGCGGCCGACCGCGCGCTCGGTCGGGTGGCCTGCGTGGTGCTCCAGCCTTTGCGGTGGATGCGGTTTCTTCGCCGGCGGCGCGAGCCCGTCCAGCGCGTGCTCCTGATCAAGTTCTGGGGGATGGGGAGCTTGCAGCTCCTCACGCCCGCGATCGAAACGCTGCGCAGGCGCCATCCGGGAGCGGAGCTGCACCTGCTCACGCTCTCGCAGAACGGCGAGTTCGCCCAGGGGCTCGGCGCGTTCGATTCCGTGCTCGCCTTCGACGTGGGCTCCAACACGTGGCTCGGCGTGTACCGCCGCATCCTCGGTCTCGTCATGGGGCTTCGGCAGCGGCGCTACGACGCGGTGTACGACTTCGAGTTCTTCACGCGCTTCTCCGCGGTGATCAGCCTCCTGAGCGGCGCGCCGGTCGCGCGCGGCTTCGCCTCGCCCACCGTGTGGCGCGGCGGGTTCCACACCGAGACCGCGCCCTTCAACCGCTACTGGCACGTCGCGCGGAACTTCCGCTGCCTCGCCGGCGGGGAAACCGGCTTCGACGTCGACCCCGACGATCTCGGGGTGTTCCGCATCGAGCGGGCGGACGAGCTCGAGGCCACGACGGCGCTGTTCGAGGCCGGCATCGCGCCCGACGGGCCGCTCGTCGTCCTGAACCCGAACGCGGGCACGCTCTCGCTCGAGCGGCGGTGGCCGCGGGACAGCTTCGCGGAGCTCGCGCGGCGGCTGATCGACGAGGACGGCGCTCGGATCGTCCTGGTCGGCGCGACCCGCGAGCGCGCCTACACGCACCAGATCGTCGAGCTCATCGGCCCCACCGAGCCCGGACGCGTCGCCAACCTCGCGGCGCGGCTCTCGGTCGGCGGGCTGCACGCTCTGCTCGACGGCGCCGATGCCTTCGTCTCCAACGACTCCGGGCCGATGCACCTCGGCGCCGCGCTGGGCACGCCGACCGTCGGGCTCTTCGGGCCCGAGACGCCGGTGATGTACCGGCCGATCGGCGATCGCGCGAGCTTCCTGTACGACCCGCCGCCGTGCAGCCCGTGCATCAACGTGCACGACAACAAGTTCGCGGTCTGCTGGCGCGGGCGTCCGGAATGCCTGATGAACCTGTCGGTCGACGCCGTGATCGGCCGCGTGCGCATCGAGCTCGCGACGGGGCCCAAGCCGGCGCGGCGGAGGCTCACGCGGCGCGGATGAGGCTCGTCCTCTTCAACCCGCCGGGCGAGCGGACGTACATCCGCGACTACTTCTGCTCGAAGACGACGAAGTCGAACTACCTCTTCCACCCGATCGACCTCGTCGTGCTCTCCGGCACCGCCGCCGCGGAGCACGAGACGCACGTCGTCGACTGCATGGCGGAGCGCCTCGACGCCGCGGCCGCGCGCCGGCGGCTCGACGCGCTCGCGCCGGACGTCCTCGTCACCCTCGTCGGCGCGGTGTCGTGGGACGAGGACCGCGCCTTTCTGATCGACCAGCACGCCCGCGGGCGGCGCGTGATCGCGCTCGGCGACGTCCTGCACGAGGCGAGCGAGAGGCGGCTCGCCGAGGAGCCGTGGATCGAGGCCGCGCTGCACGTCTTCGCCAACGCCGACCTCGCGCACTACCTCGCCGGGAACCGCGACGCGATCGAGGACATGACGGTGCGCGACGCGAACGACGCGCCCGAGCGCTTGCAGCGCGTCGAGCGCAACCGGCGCAAGGGGACGTTCCGCGTTCCGCGGCCGCGGCACGAGCTCTTCCCCGACAAGGGCTACCGCTTCTCCTTCGCGAAGGCCGAGCGCTTCGCGACGGTGCTGACCGACTACGGCTGCCCCTACCCGTGCACCTTCTGCGTCATCGGCACGCTCGGCTTCCAGACGCGGCCGGTGGACGACGTGCTCGAGGAGATCGACGCGCTGCGGGCCGAGGGCGTGCGCGAGCTCTTCGTGATGGACCAGACCTTCGGCGTCGTCCGCGAGCGCGCGCTGGAGCTGTGCCGGGCCTTCGAAGAGCGCGGCGACCTCTCCTGGACCACCTTCACGCGGCCGGACACCGGCGACGACGAGCTCCTCGCCGCGATGCGCCGCGCCGGCTGCCACACCGTGATCCTCGGGGTCGAATCGGCCGAGGACGACGTGCTCGCCGAATACCGGAAGGGCTACGTGGCCGAGGCGGTGCGGGAGGGCTTCCGGCGCGCCAAGCGCCACGGCCTGCGGACGGTGGGGACGTTCATCATCGGGCTCCCCGAGGAGACCGAGGACTCGCTCGCGAAGACGCTCGAGCTCGCCACCG
>JANQEJ010000256.1 GCA_028278425.1 Planctomycetota bacterium
TCACGGTCGGCATCCTCGTCCTCGTCGCGGCCACGCCGCTGGCCGAGCTTTGGTTCAAGCGCGTCTCCGGCCTGCCCGACGACCTCGTCGCGATCGCGCGGCTCGCGGTGGCGTTCGCCATTCTGATGCCCGGCTACCAGGCACTGCAGAGCTGGTACCAGGGCATGCTCCTCCACGAGCGGCGCACGGGCGCGATCACCGAGGCGGTGCTCGTCTACCTCGGCCTGGCTTCGATCCTGCTCTTCGTCGGTGCGCAGCTCGATCGCTGGACCGGGATCTATTACGCGCTCACGAGCCTATCGATCGCCGGCGTGACGCAGACCGTTTGGCTCGCATGGCGGAGTCGCCGGAGGAGCCGCGACCCGGAGAACGTCGCCGCGCCGGTTCCGGTGGAACCCTAGGAGCTCAGAAGCCCAGGTTCAGTCCGCACGCGGGACACCGCCCCGCTTTCTCGAACGCGTGACCGCACGCGGGGCACTCGAACTCGTCGGCCTCGAGGTCGATCGACGCCTCCGCCGCGGCGATCTCGGCTTCGCTCGCGCCCTCGCGCCAGTTCCGCTCGAGCAACGCGGCCGCCGCCTCGACGTCACCGCCCGCGACCGCGAGCCAGTACTTCGTGCCTCACGTGTTCGCGTTCGAGCCCGGCGGGTTGATGATCTCGGCTTCGAGGCCGCCGACCTGCAGCACCTTCTGCATGTCGCGCAGGCGCGCGAAGGCGCCCTGCGCGATGATCGCCGCCTGCGGATCGGTCACGCCTTCGGCTCCTCGTTCAGCTCCGCTTCGCGAGCCTCGATGCGGGCGGACATGACGTCGCGGCTGCGTTGGAGCCGCCCGAGCTCCGCCTCGAGTTGGGCGCGCTCGGCGTCGTCCGCGGCTTCCAGCGCGCTCTCCAACTCGGTCACCCGCTCGTTGACCTGCTGCCAGGCGTCGCGCAGCTCCTGGAGCGACTCGGCCTCGTCGGCCTTGTCGAAGATCATCTCGTCGGGGCGCGATTCGGGCAGCTCCCCGAGCGACGAAGGCGGCCTGGGGATGAAGGCCTGTCCCGGCGCGAGCTGGCGCTGGTTCATGAAGGTGGGCGAGACGATCTCGATGCCCCCCTCGTGAAGCGCGTCCAAGACGCAAGCGCGCAGGCGCGAGCGCGAGCTCACCAGTGCCTTCACCTCCGCGAGAAGTCCGGCGATGCGGTACGTCACCGAGAAGTCGCCGAGCTCGCGCACCTCCACAAAGGGATCCTTCAGGCCGGCTTCGTTCCCCGCCTTGACCAGGAGCGACTCGATCTTCAGGCGCGACACGTCGTACCCGAGCGAAACCGTCGCCGAGAGGATCGTCCCCGACGGCCGCACGACGCGCACCGGGTTCGTGACGAGGTAAAGGTTCGGCAGCGTCGTTAGGTCGCGGTCCTCGGTCTGGATCTCCGTGTGGAAGAGCTCCTTTTCCGTCACGCGGCCGAAGTGCTCGCCGACACGGATGAAGTCGCCGGTCTTGAAGTTGCGCACGGCGCGGATCATCACGCCGGCCATCGCGTTGCCGAGGAAGGTCGTGGCCGACAGGGCGATCGCCGCCGAGATGACGAGGCCGATCAGCGTCAGCAGGCTGCTCCGCGTCTCGGGTTCCATCGGCAGGAAGAGGACGACCACGAGCCCGCCCACCAGCGTGAGCAGGAGCAGCACGATCTGGCGGCGGAAACCGCCCCGCTGCTGACTCACCTCGATCTTTGCGAGCCAGCGGTTGACCGCCCCGAGGACGAGGGCGACGACGAGGAGCGCGACGAACGCCGGGATCATCTCCACGGTGCCTTCGCGGAGATACGTGAGAACCTTATCCATCCGCGCCGGGCACCCTCCCGGCTGGGGACGAAAAAGTCAAGCCGGGCTCACTTGTCCGGGAAGTACTCCGCCTTGTTGTGCCGCACGTCGCAGCGCACGCACCGCGCCGTCACCGCGCGCGACTCGAGGAAGCCCTCCCGCAGACGGTTGATCTCGTCGCCGTTCCAGATCTCCGCCACCGACTGCTTGGTCACGTCGCCGAGGACCATCTCGCCCTCCGCGTCGACGCAGCAGGCGGTGGCCTTGCCGTCGACCAGGATCGCGAGCTGCTTCCACGGGAAGGCGCAGAAGTGCTCCTCGGGCGGGAAGCCCTCGCCCCAGTTGTGGTAGATCGTCCACTGGAGCTCGAGGCCCTCGCAGAGCTCCATCAGCGTCGTCGCGGTGTTGTCGAGGTGGATCACCTCCTCGGCGTCGGGCAGGTCGCGCCCGCTGACCTCTCGCACGACGGAGATCCAGTCGTTCGCGATACCGCGCACGCGCGTCTGTTCCTCCTCGGAGTCGGCCTTCAGACGGTCGTAGAGGATGTTGATCCGCGTGTGGGGCGGCGCGCCGCGGCGGACGAGCTCGGACACCATGTCGCGGATGCCCTGCATGTACTCCTCATACGGCATGCTCGTGCCGCGCTGGGCGAGGTAGAGCTCCTCCTCGGGAGTGTTGAGCGAGATCACCATCCGGTCGAGCTTCGTCCGGAAGATCCCCTCGACGTTCTGCGCCTGGAACCGCGACCCGTTGGTCGCGAGAAGGATCGTCTGCCCGTGGTCGTGCGCCATGTCGACGAAGTCGAAGAAGCGCGGGTAGAGCAGCGGCTCGCCGAGCAGGTGGCAGCGGAGCGGATGGTGGTGCCCCATGTCCGCCAGGTCCTTGACGATTTTCGTCGCGAGCTCGAAGTCCATCGGACGCTGCTTGCGCTGCAAGGTCGTCTGCGGGCAGAAGTCGCAGCGGAAATTGCAGGCGTTGATGAGCTCCACGAACATCTCGAAGATCGTGTTCTTCACCCGCAGCGGCGTCGGCGGCGCGGTGATCGCGAGCTGCTCGGGCCCGGCGCCCCCGCCGTCCTTCTGCATGGTCCACCGGACCTCGTAGTCGCCTTCGATCGCCTTCACGTCGATCACGACGTCGAAGGAGAGCGCCTCCCCCACCGGGATCGGCTTCGGGATCGGCGCTGTCTGGAGGTGGCGCACGAAGGACCCGTCGCGCCGGAACAGCGAGGCCGTTCCGCGGACTTTCCGCGTGGCGTCGCGGTGCGCCAGGTCGCGGCTGGCGAGGTTCCTGACCGTCAGCGGGAAGGTCGCGGACTCGAACCCCCAGGCGAGATCGGGCGCCTTGGAGACGATGACCTCGGCTTGGGCGGAGGGGGGCATGTTCAGGATTCTAAACGCCCGGCGTCATCCCGTCACGCTCGCGAGGGCCTCCCGGCGCAGCGGCTCCCACGTGTAGCGCACGTTTTGGCAGTGGAGCACCGAGTCGAGCGTGGCCGTCGACGGGTCGAAATGTTTTCCGTCCCGAAAGTAGGCCATGTACAAGCCGGCCGGCTCGACGAAGCGGTAGTTCCAGGGGTCGCGATCGATGCGCAGGACGTAGACGTGGCCCGCTCCCTCCTCGTGTCCGAAGGCATCGGAGTGGTCGATGACCTCGCGGTCGAGCTCGGCGCGGTCGGGAAAGAGGCTGCCCGCCGGCGGCCGGTCCGAGCCGGTGGCCGTGTCCGCCGTCGCCACCAGATCGAGGTCGCCGCCGGGTACCTCGGCGCCGAGAACGAGCTTCGAACCCTCGCGCAGGAACGTGATCGAGCCCGTGCGGAAGCCGTGGAACTTGAACTCGGTGACGCTGTTGCCGATGCGGCTCAGGACCTCCGAGTTGGTCACGCTGGCCGAGAAGTCGTAGCCCGTGCGCGTCTCGCCCTGGGCGTTCTTGAAACGCACGACCACGCGGTACGTCACGTGGCAGAAGCTCTGGCCGACGAGCTCCGGCAGCCCGCGCGGGCGCAGCGAAGAGAGCGCCGCGGCGGTCACGCTGACGAGCGCGCGTCCCTTTCGCGTGACCAGGTCGAAGGCCGGCGGGACGAGTCCGCGCAGCGCGTCGGGGTCGACGGCGTAGTTGAAGCACAGGCACTCGCGCCAGACGGTTTTGATCGTGAACGGGAGCATCGCCGCCGCCTGGTCGGGGACCAGCGTGTCGCGGATCTCGCCGAGCGTGCGATAGAACGCGCCGAGACCTTCGACGGTCACGGCGAAGCCGTCGCGGCCGGTGCGCTCGATCCACTCCCGCGCGAGGAGCTCATCAACCGCTTGCGAGACCGCGCCAGCGCTCTCGCCCGTCAGCTCCTGAAGGGACCGCGCGGACACGCCGCGCTGGGAGACGACGCTCGTCAGAACGGCCAGCGCTGCTCCGCGGACCGTCTCCATGGGCTAGCGCGTCTCGACCGTCGCGCGGCGCCGCGCGCGCCAGTACTGGACGCCCGGGATTCCGAGGCAGAAGAACCACACGACGCCCTGAACCGCAAAGCCGTGCTCGGTCCACACGCCGAGCAGTGCGGCCGTCGCGAAGAAGACGATCGTGTAGATGAAGAAACGCGCGTCGATCAGCGCCATGAAGGCGAAGGACACCGCACCGACCACGGAGATGTGGGCCGGAATCAGCTCGATCGCCCGCTCGACGTCCAGCGCGTAGAGGTCGATGCCGACGAGGGCGAAGGCGGCGGAATAGAACGTCAGGCCGTTGGCCCAGATGTGGCGCTCGACGTAGGTCATCGTGCCGCCCATCTTTTGGCGGACGGCGAGGTTGGCGGCCAGGGCGAGCGCCGTGTAGACGACCCACGTGACCGCGAACGGCGCGATCGTCCGCACGCCCCGATCGATGAGAACCTCGGTCGTTCCAAAGGCGATCAGATCCAGGATCGCGGTCACGATCATGACCGCGCCCCAGTTCTGCGCGATGGTGTCGTCGTGGACCTTGTTGACGACCCGGCGGATGAGCGAGAGGGCCTCCTGGGCCTCGTCGGTCGTCATCGTCATGACGGGCTACACGTTAGCGGCGGGAGGGTGCCGCGGCACCCTCCTTCAAGCGATCAGATCTTCGATCACTTCCCCGTGCACGTCGGTCAGGCGCATGTCGCGGCCGCTGAAGTAGAACGTCAGGCGCTTGTGATCGAGGCCGAGCAGGTGCAGCAGCGTCGCATGGAGGTCGTGCATCGTGACCTTGTCCTGCACGGCGAAGTAGCCGTACTCGTCCGTCGCGCCGTAGACGAAGCCGGGCTTCACGCCCCCGCCCGCCATCCAGATCGTGAAGCCGTGCGGGTTGTGGTCGCGGCCGTTCTTGCCCTGGGCCATCGGCGTGCGGCCGAACTCGCCCGCCCACAGGACGAGCGTGTCGTCGAGCAGCCCGCGCGCGCGCAGGTCCTTCAAAAGCCCCGCGATCGGCTGATCGACGGCGCGCGCGTTGTCCTCGTGGCCTTGCTTCAGGTTGGAGTGCTGGTCCCAGCGGTCGTGCCCGAGGTTGGAGCAGGTGAGCTCGACGAAGCGCACGCCGCGCTCCGCCAGGCGGCGCGCGAGCAGGCACAGCGTGCCGTACGTGCGCGTGTACTCGTACTCGGCGTCGAGACCATAGAGCCTTCGCGTCGCCTCGGTCTCGCCCGCCAGGTCCATCAGCTCGGGCACCGCCGCCTGCATGCGGAAGGCGAGCTCGTAGTTCTTGATCGCCGCCTCGACGCCGTCGTCTTCGCGCAGCCGGTCGCGCGCGGAGCCGTCGAGCTCGCGCAGGAGGTCGAGCTTCCCCCGCTGGTCGGCGTCGGTCTCGCCCTCGGGCCGCTCGAGGTTCGCGACCGGCGCGCCACCGGTGCGGAACACGGAACCCTGGTAGCTCGCCGGCAAGAAGCCGCTGCCGAAGTTGTCGAGCCCGCCGACCGGAATCAGCCCGCCGTTCAGGACGACGAAGCCCGGCAGATCGCGGCACTCGGTGCCGAGCCCGTAGGTCAGCCACGCGCCCATGCTCGGCCGCCCCTGGAGGCCGAAGCCCGTGTGCAGGAAGTAGTTCGCGTTCGTGTGCTCGGGGAAGTTCGCGACCATCGAGCGCACGACGCAGAGCTCGTCCACGCACGTGGCGACGTGCGGGAAGAGGTCGCTGACGGGAATCCCGCTCTCGCCGTACTGCCGGAACTTCCACGGCGACTTGAGCACCGACCCGACGTCGTCGAACTGCGTCTTCGGGATCTTCATCCCGATCGGCTGGCCGTCCTCGCGGTCGAGCCGCGGCTTCGGATCGAAGGTGTCGACCTGCGACGGGCCGCCGTCCATGTAGAGGAAGATGATGCGCTTGGCGCGCGGGGCGAAGTGCGTCGCGCGCTCCGCCAGCGGATCGTCCGCGTCGGCGGCCGCTTTCTCCGCGAACAGACCGGCGAACGCGAGGGCGCCGAAGCCGTTCGCGCAGCGCTGGAGCATTTGCCGCCGGGAGAGCATGTCAGTCGAGGAAGACGAATTCCTTCACGTTGAAGAGGACGTGCGCGAGATCCGCCCAGGCGCGCGCCTCGGCATCGGCCTCACCATAGCTCGCTTCCCGGTGCTCGAGGAACGCGAGGGCGCTTTCGCGTTCGTGCGCCTCCGCGGGGCGCGCGAAGGCGGTGCGGTACATCGCGTCGACGCGCTCCGCGGGATCGCCCGCGCCGCCGTCGAGGGTACGTTCCGCCCAACGGCGCGCCTCCTCGAGGACGAACGGGTCGTTCATCATCGACAGGGCCTGCGCCGGCACGTTCGAGACGCTGCGCCGCCCCATCGTCGTCGCGGGCGTCGGGAAGTCGAACACCTGCAGGAACGGCGAGAGGAAGTTGCGCCGCACCGCGACGTACACGCTGCGCCGCCCGTCGCCGTCGATCGGGCCGCTCAC
>JANQEJ010000267.1 GCA_028278425.1 Planctomycetota bacterium
CCTTCGGCTCGCGGTCCTCACGCGTCAAAGCGGCCCGAGGACGGGCCACTTTTCCGCGGGCTCGCGCCTGCGCGCTCGCGGGGCGGCGCTGAGGGAAGCAACGACTCCGGCAAGCCCCCCCGCACCTCCGTCCCGAACGGAGCCGAGCGCCGCCCCTTCCGCCTGTTCGACCTAGGCGAGAGCGTCACCGACCGCATCGCAGCGGTTCGGCGAAACCGAGGCGAGAGGCCCGCCGCCGCTACGGGCGCGACGTCGTCAGCGCCAGCCCGCGCGTCGAGAAGAACTGGAACGTCGCCGGGTCGAGGATGCCCCACTGGAAGAAGAGCGTCACGCCGATGGGCGTGCCCAGGCCGAGCGGCGTCGGCACGGAGACGTTGAGCGTCGCGTCCACGATCGTGACCGCGATCTGGATCAGCGGCGACGGCGTGAGGTGGAACGGCACGCCGGCCACGGTCGTCGACGGGCAGAGATGCCCGGTGCTCATCACGAGCACGGCGATCTCGTTCTCGATCAGCCCGCCCGCGACGCCGATCTCGAAGGCCGTGTTCGGGATGACCGACTGGCCGGTCGATCCGATCGCCGGGAAGAACGAGAAGCCGCCGGCGCCCGACGGGCTGCCGAAGCTGCTCGGCGTGGCCGCATAGACGATCGCGTTAAGAGGAGACGCGATGGGGAAGTAGCACGCGTTCGGCGTGTAGAACGTCGTCGGCGCGCTGGCGCCTCCGCTCCCCGCATCGACGTAGGCCATCGTCGTTCCGTCGGTGACGTACATCGTCCCCGGAGCCTGGGCGGTGTCGATCGCGAGGCCGCGCAGGTCGTTGGTGAGACCGCACGGGCTGCCCGCGCTCACGTTCACGCTCCCGAAGGAACCGAGGGCGCCGGTCTTCGTCGACTGCACGAGGTTGCCGGCGCTGTCGGTGAACCACAGGGTGTCCGTCGACGGGTCGTAGTCGAGTGCCGTCGCCGCCTGCGCGACGAGCGGCAGGGGGAACGGACCGGACACGACGGTGTGCGTTCCCGGGCAGGGGTTCGGCGGCGTGACGGCGGCGGCGGTGAGGCCGTCGGTCAACCACAGCGCGCCGAGCGACGGGTCGTAGGCGATCCCGGTGACCGGATTGGCGAAGAGCGTGCCGAGCGGCACGTCGAAGCCCTGCAGGGGCGTTCCGAAGTTCTGGTACTCGCTGACGATGAAACCGTCGGTGATCCACAGCGTGTCGCTAAGGCGGTCCATCGTCATGCCGCCCTCCGGTCCGGGGCCGGTCTCAGCGGGGCTCACGCAGAAGGAGCCGGTGACGTAGGAGTACTGCGCAAGCAGCGGGCCGAGCGGGTAGTTGCACGGTCCACCACCCGGTCCGTTCTGCTGGGTGAGTTGGCCGTTCTGGTCGATCGTGTAGAGGGACTGGGCGTGGAGCGCGCCGGCCGCGAGCGCCGCGGCGGCGAGGGGGAGGATACGGAGCATGGGAGTGGCTTGGCTTCTGGACTCAGCGATCGGATGTCGTCATCGAGCCGGAGCGGGTCGCCAGCAGGGGGGGACCATCCGGGCTGGGCCCGGCGACGACGACGAACCATTGGTAGAAGAGGGTAACGCCGAGCGGCGTTCCCGGGGGCAGCGGAGTCGGAAGCGTCACATTTCCCGACGGATCGACGCCCAGGGAGAGCGTGACCGCGGCCGGCGGGGCGACCCCGATCGGAGCCATCAGGAAGGTGACCGCCGGGCAAAGCGGGTTGAGCGAGATCGGCAGGACGGCCAGCGCCCCCGGCGGCGCGCCGGAGAGCGTGATCGCGAGACCGTTGTCGGGCACGATCGATTGACCCTTGGTGCCGATGGTCGGCGGCGTGCCCGGCCCGCCGGCTCCGTAGGTGATCGGCCGCGCGGCGAAGGCCAGACCGCTCGCGGGAGTGCCCGGCACCGCGTAGCACGTCGAAGGCGTGTAGAACGTCTTGGGCGCGGCCGCGCCCGGCGGGATCAGGTAGGCGATCGAGTTGCCGTCGGTGACGTAGACGGTGCCCCCGTTCTGCGCCGCGGTGTCGAGCGCGAGCCCGTAGAGCTCCGTGCCGAGCCCGCACGGCCCCGGCGTCGCCTGGTAGCTCCCCGCCGGTCCGATCGCGCCGCCGGGGAGCACGTTGCCGACGCGCCCCAGCGTGTCGCAGACCCAGAGCGAGCCCGTCGCCCGCTCCCACGCGATGTCGGTCACGATCCCGGGCGGCACGCCGAGCGCGGGAAGCGCGAAGGGCGCGGTGACCACGGCGGGCTGCCCGCACGGCGCGGGCGGCGTCACCTCGGCGGCCAAGGTGCCGTCGGTCAGCCAGAGTGTTCCCGATCCCGAGTCGAAGCCCATTCCGGTGACGAGCCCGCCGAGCAGACCGGGCGGCAAAGCGAACGAGTTGAGCGGAACGCCGAGGGGCGTGTACTCCGCGATGCGGACGCCGTCGGTCACCCAGACCGTGTCCCGGACCTTGTCGACCGCGACGTCGCCCTCGGTCTCCGGCGGCGCGGACACCGCGCCGGGCAACGGGCAGGCGAACGAGCCCGCGAGCCCGAAGGTCGAGAAGACCTCGCCGTCGGGATAGAGGCACGGCCCCGCGGGCGGGCCGGTGACCTCGTTGACCGTGGCGGCGCTTCCGGCCAGCTCGTAGACCGATTGCGCGTAGAGGGGCGCCGCGAGGATGAGGAAAAAAAGGACGGGGAAGACCTTCATGGGAACCTCGGCGAGAGAAGGGAGACTGTGGCTTCAGCCTACCCCTTCGGAGGCTCACCCGCGGACGCGCGAGGGCGTCCCCCTCGGCTCAGGCCGGCTTGTCTCCCGCCAAGAGCTCGCGCCCGATCCCGAGGCGCTCCAGATCGTCCTTCACCAGCGCGTAGACGCCCTCCGCATACCGCCGAATCTCGAACTGCGCGTCGGGCTTCAGGCGCTGCTCGAGGAAGTGGATCACCCCCTGGAGCGAAACGGTCCAGTACGCCTGCGTGTAGAGGTTCTGCGGCAGGCAGGTGCGCGCGATCTCCTTGGCCACGCCGCGCTCCAGGCGCTCCCGGTAGCGCCGGAAGGCCTCCTCGCACTCCTCGCGCATCCGGTTGCGCTCGCCCTCGTGGTCGAAGTCGGCCGGCAGATCCTCGGACGCCTGCTTGTTCCCGTGCGGCGGGTTGCCGCGCATGACGCGCGGGACGTAGAACTCCGGCTCCCACTTCACGTAGCGCCCGGAGATCTCGTTCCAACTGCAACCCTTGTCGGTGTCGAACAGCACGTCGAACACCTCGAGCGAGACCGTGTGGCCCTCGACCTCGTATTCGCGCCACGTCGAGCCGACCTGGTACTTGAAGGCCTGCCGGAAGACGAAGAGCGGCGCCTTCCAGTGGAAGCTGTAGAAGGAATGGCGGTACGGCGACGTGTGGCCGTGAACCCAGAGAAAGCGCGCCAGCTTCCGGTCGCCCTCGTCGAGCTCGTTCTTCACGCGCCGGTAGGAGATGCGGGCCGCGTTGACCACTTTGGCGGCGTGGTCGTGTTGCATCCGGTCGACGAGGGCGACGAAGCCGATGTCGTCGTCCAACGTCATCTCCGCCCCCTCGGGGGCTTCCAGCTTTTGCGCCTTGGCGGGGGTCATTCGTCCACTGTATCGAGGACGGCGCCGCCGCCTATGGGAATAGCGGGGCAACCCGCGTTACCCCGCCTCCTCTCTTCAAGAACTGCTCACCCGCTTCGCCCTTGCGAAGGAAGGGGGTTGGGCACGTCGAAGTGGGACGGAGCCAGGAAGCGTGAGGTTCCACGATTCTCATCGATCGCCGAGCGCGGCTTCCAGGCGCCTCTGCTCGGCGCGCGCGCCGCTCGATATCCCGACGGCGGCCGCCGCCGCGTCCGCGCGGTCGCGCGCGTCCGCTCCGTCGCCGCGGCCGAGCGCGGCCCAGGCCTCGGCCTGAAGGACGGCGCTCTCGATCCGCGCGCGCGGGTCGACGCCGCCGCGGCGGTCGAAGACGCCGAAGGCCTCCTCCCACGCCGCCGGGGAGAGGCGCCGGGCCCGCCAGTCCGCGAGGATTCCCGCGGCCAGGCGCTGCGCCGCCGGCCAGCGCTCGGCGTGCCAGCACAACCCGAGGAGCCGGAACCGCGCCGTCGCGCCGCGCCCCGCGCGCGCTCGCGGGTCTCCCTCGCCGGCCACCAGCGCGGCGCGGTACAGCGCGCGGGCGGTCTCCGTGTCCTCCGCCTCGAGCGCGGCGTCGGCCAGCTTGAAGAGGAGCGCCGCGTCGAGCCGCCACCAGTCCCCGGTCGCCGCCAGCGCGTCGTCGAGGCGGCCCCGTTCGGCGAGCGCGGCGCTCTGGCGCAGCTCGCCGCGCCAGGCGAACCCCGGGTTGGGCGGGTCTTCGCCGCGGAACCGGCGCGCGAGGGTCTCCGCCGCGCGGGCGAGCGGCGCGCTGAGGACGTCGCCCTCGCGCTCGACCGGCAGCCGACCGGACTCCGCGAGCGCG
>JANQEJ010000334.1 GCA_028278425.1 Planctomycetota bacterium
ACGACGAAGTCTTCTACATCGGCAGCCACGAGGTGGATCCGGTCGCTCCCTGGGAGGGCGCGTCCTACCGCGTCAACCGCGGCGGCAGCTTCAACATCACCGCCGACGGCGCGCGCTCGGCGTGCCGCTCCACCGACACGCCGTCGAGCGCCGACGCCAACCTCGGCGTTCGTCCCGCGCGGGTGCTTACCGAGTGACGCGGCCTAAGCGGTCACGTCCCCAAAGGTGATCGCGATGCCCTGGGTGGTGAAGAGACCTCCGGAGAGCACCGCCGACTGAAAGTAGAGCTGAGCGCCCACCAGCGCCGGGTTGGGCGGAATGGGAACGCCCGTGGTCCCCGTGAAGAAGGGAACCGTGTCCGGGATCAGCGTGAAGGCCGGCGTCAGGCCGAGCAGCAGGCTGCAGCCGAGCACCGGGAAGCTGCCGGGTGCGGCGTCGATCGCGAGGAGCAGCTCCGGCTGGAAGACCGGCGACGCCGTCCGCAGGGCGAAGGCCCAGTTGCCGACCTGCGGCATGTTCGTCCAGTAGGCGATCCACGGCGGGCCAGAGCCGAAGTTGACGCCGTAGGGATAGAGCTCGGCGAACGACCCGCCGGACTTGCCGCACGGCGCGCCGTAGTTCGTGTAGGAAACCGGGGAGAGCTCGCTGGAGACGCGCTTCGCGCTGACCGGCGTCCAGAAGGCCGCGCCGCCGAGGTCCTTGAGCTCGACGTCGGTGCGCGTCTTCGCGATTTGATCGCCGATCTGCGCCATGAAGTCGATGTGGAAGTCGGTGCCGGGAAACGGCACGCCGAACTGGAACGTCGCGATCAGGGCGTTCGACGTGAACGTCTCGCCGGGCAGGAGCTCCGCCAGAAGGAGCGGGTCCGCGTCCCCGATCGCCTCGCCCGGCATCAGGATGACGTCGAGCCCGAAGGGGTTCAGCAGGTCGTAGAAGAAGGCGCCGAGCTGCTGGCTCGACTCGGCGTACCACAGGCCGCGCTCCCAGTCGTCGTCGAGCGAGATGGGAACGGACCCCGTGTTCACCAGGATCCCCCACCGCGTGGAGGTCTGGAGCGCGAAGGTCGGGTCGAGCTCGATCTTGTCGAACGTGATGTAGTCGAACTGGACCTGGCCCGCGGCGGTCGAGGAAAGGAGCGCCGCGAAGGCCGTGGTGAGAAGACGGGTGCTCATGTCGGGGGGTTCTCTCGCAAGGTGCGGAGCCGTTCGCGGTGGCCCGAAGTTGCGTTCCGGTGACGCGAGTCGAAGCCGAGCTCCTACACACCAAGGTACCATTGAGCCGTTCTCCGGTCGAAACCAATGCCGGGCTTCAAGTGATCAAGAACCATCGGAAGAAGCGTTGGAAGTGGCTCTCGATCGGTGTCGTCGTCGGTCTGCTCGGGATCAACGCCGGCGCATGGCTGCACGCGCGGGCGATGACGACTTGGAGCTCGACGGGCTCGCGCACCGAGAGGCCGGAGGATCTGGGATGGACCGACAAGCTGCGCGTGTTGGTCGCCGGCGTTTCCATTCCCCGCCCCACGAACCAGCGGACGCCGCTGGATCGCGGGCTCGACTTCGAGACCCACCGCTTCGCCAACGGCGTGGGAGCCGAGCTCGAGGCCTGGCGCGTTCCCGCGGGCTCGGCGGAAACGACCTCGATCCTCTTCCACGGCTACGCCGGCCAGAAGGACAGCATGCTCGGAGTTGCGGAGGGGATGGTCGCGCTCGGGAGCAGCGTGCTGCTCGTCGACTTCTACGGCTCGGGAGGATCGAGCGGGTCGGGCACGACGATCGGGATGCGCGAGTCCCACGACGTGAAAGCCGCCGTGGACTACTGCCGCGCGAACTGGCCGGGGCAGAGGATCCTGCTCTACGGACAGTCCATGGGCGGCGCGGCCGTCCTGCGCGCGATCGCCGAGCTCGGGGTCGAGCCCGATGCGGTCGTTCTCGAATCTACTTTCGACCGCTTCTTCTCGACGGTCGCGAGTCGATTCCATCGCATGCGCCTTCCCGCGACGCCGCTCGCGCACCTGCTCGTCTTCTGGGGCGGCGTCAGTCTCGGCGCGGATGCCTTCGCTCACAACCCGGTGGACTACGCGCGCAGCGTTCGTTGCCCCGCCCTGATCCTGCAGGGAGACCGGGATCCCAACGTCTCGCTCGAGCAGGCGCGCAGCATCCAAGCGTCCACGGCCGGCTGGAACCGTTTCTCCGTCTACACCAAGACGGGACACCAGGACGTGCGCAGCGCCGACGCGGGGCAGTGGGATGCGGACCTCCGCGCGATTCTCGCGGTCCTTTGATCGAATCGACCGTTGCTCGCGATCTACAAGGTCCCGTCCGTCTTCCTTTGGGGACGGCTCGCTCCCACCACGGATCCGTACGTCGATTGCGCCCCTGGAGTACGACGCTCGCCCGGTCGCTGACCGGCACCCGAAACGGGAGGATGCCGCCAAGGAGCCCGCCATGAACGTACGGATCGCCCCCATCCTCGTGCTCGCCGCCCTCGCCGGCCCCCGAACGGCCCAGGAGATCGAGAAGCTGGTCCCGAGCGACGGCTTCCCCGACGACGCCTTCGGATCCGCCGTGGCCGTCGAAGGTGAGCGCGCGCTCATCGGCTCGCCCAGCGGCGTGTACGTGTTCGACGCGATCACGTCGGGCGCGGTCGAGACGACGAAGCTCGTCCCGGACGAGCCCGTGATCACGGGTGCCGTGGCGCTTCTCGGCGACACGGCCTTCGTCGGCGCCGCAGGCTACGCCGGCCAGACCGGAGCGGTCTTCGTCTTCCAGGACGGTCCGCTCGGATGGCGGCAGACCGACAAGCTCCAGTCGGCGGGCGCGCCCGGCGGCGCATCCTTCGGCGGAGCGATCGACGTGCGCGCGCGGCTGGCCGTGATCGGCGCCGGCGCGGAGGATCACTCGGGTCTGGTCAACGCCGGCGCGGCCTACGTGTTCGAGCGAACTCCGGCGGGTTGGGTCGAGGTGGCGCGGCTTGCCGCGGACGACGCGGGAGCCGGGGACCAGTTCGGCGTCGCCGTGGCCGTCGCGGGCGAGAGCGTGGTCGTCGGAGCCTTCTCCCACGACGGCGTCGCGGCGGACGCGGGCGCCGCCTACGTCTTCGACGAGACGTCGGACGGCGCGTGGACCCAGACCGCGAAGCTCCTCGCTTCCGACGGGCAGGCGGGCGACCGCTTCGGCCGCTCGCTCGACGCGACGGAGCGCCAGGTCGTCGTGGGCAGCGTGATGGCGCACACCTACGCGTTCGCTCGCACCCCCGGCGGCTGGTCGGAGACCACCCGCCTGAAGCCGCTCGATTCGCCCGGCGGCATCGGCTGGTCGGTGGCGGTTTCCGACGCCCGCGCGGTCGTCGGCGTCCCGACCGCGCTCGGGGACAGCGGCGCCGGGTACCTCTTCGAGCAGCGACCCTGCGGGTGGTTTCCCTCGTCGAAGCTCGTGGCCTCGCCTCCCCCCGTGTCGGACCAGATGGGCTACGCGGTCGCGATCTCCGGCGACGTCGTCGTTCTCGGCGCGCCGCACTTCCCGGATACGCCGCCGACGGGCTTCTTTCCGGGTGCGGCCTACGTCTTCTCGGTCGCGGGCGGCGAGCCGGTCTCACTCGCCGGCAGCCCCCCGACCGCATCGCTCTCGATGCCGTCGACGCCTCACGTGCTCACCCTGGACGCCTGCGAGGGCCATGCGGGGAAGGTCTACTTGGTTCTCGGATCAGCCACGGGCACCTCGCCCGGGGTTCCGGTCGGCGACTTCGTGTTGCCGCTGGTTCCGGACCCCTACTTTTTCTGGACGGTGGAGCACCCCGACTCCCCCGTGCTGAGCGACTCGCTCGGATTCCTCGACGACGAGGGCGACGGAACGACCGTCTTTCAACTTCCCGTCGGGCTGCCGCCGAGCCTGATCGGTCTGGTGCTACACCACGCCTATGCGGTCATCGACTTGCCGGGCACCGGGGACTTCGTTCATGCGAGCAATCCCGTCGCGCTCGCGATCGTCCCCTAGAGGCCCGGCCGACAAAGGCCGATTTCTGGGAGGCCGATCGAGACGACTTCGGTCTCGTGGAATCGCCGGATTCGGGCGGTCAGGCCGAAGGCTG
>JANQEJ010000335.1 GCA_028278425.1 Planctomycetota bacterium
AGCCGGGAATCCTTTCTGCACCATCGACCTCACCTCCAAGAGGTACATCGGTCGATCGCCGCAAAAAAGTGCGAACGAACTTCTGACTCAGGACACTAGCTCTTCGTGCGCTTGGAGCGCAACATCCTGCCACTCTTGAGGCGCGCTTGGGACTCGCCTGCGCACTGCACAGTCTGTGGCGCCCGGAGGAAGCCGAGGCTGGCTATCGACGGTGCCTGACGGACTACCGCCTTGTCCTTGGGCCGGATCATCCCCGAACCCTGCTGACGGAATCCAACCGCGCGCTGTTGCTTGCCAGCGCGGGACGGTTGGACGAGGCCCTGCCACTCGTTAGCCAGAACCTGGATCGCCGTACCGCCGCCCAGGGACGAGATCACCCCGAGACGCTGCGAGCGATGAACTTGCTAGCCGGCTTGTGCCTGGCGCAGCGGCGCTTTGAGGAAGCGGAAGCGCTGTCGCGAGAAGCCTTGGAACTCGGCACCAAGACGCTTGGAACGGATCACACGGAGAGGCTGACCGCCCTCGTCAACCTGGCCAACGTTCTCTTCGACCAGGGACGCTATGCCGAAGCGGAGGAGCTGTACACGGAAGCGGCGGATCTAGAGCGCGATTCGCCAGGCGCAGCCGGCCCGTCCGCGCCCGCGCTGCTGCACAACCTGGCCACCTGTCGACACCTGCTCGGTTTCTTAGACGAGGCCGAGTCGATGTATCGGGAAGCTCTCGAACTGGGACGCGAGCTGTACGGAGACAACAGTACCAGGAGTCTTGACAGCATGAACAACCTGGCGGAGCTCTACCTGGACCAGGGCCGGCTCGCCGAGTCCGAGCGATGGTACGAGGAGAGCCTCGCCACTGCGCAACGCGTCCACGGCGACGAGCATCCCGTTCCCCTGCATCCGATGCTGGGACTTGGAATGCTCCGCACCGCGCAAGGCCGATTCGAGGACGCGGAGACTCTCCTTGTCGAGTGTCGCGGGAAGGCCGACCGTCTGCTGAGCGACGGTGACACGTTTCGATTTGACGTCCTGGAAGCACTTGCCGAGCTGCGTGGCCGACGGGGCCTGATCGAGGAAGCGGTACGGCTCTTCTCGGAGTGCCTGGAAGGGCGCGCCGAGGTTCTCGGCATGAACCACCCGGACACGCAGGAAGCGCTCTCGAAGCTCGCTTCTCTCCTCGAAGAGCACGGGCGGGATACGGAGGCGGGCCAGCTCCGATCTCGATTCGAGGAGTAGCGGTCAACCGGCTTCTCGCTACGATTGCACTCCTCCAATCGCTCCCAACGGAAGAACGATGAAAGTATCTGCCTTGCTCATCGTCGGTGCCGCGTGGCCCGTGTTCTCCACCGGCCCTTTCACGCAGAGCATCACCGGAGACCAGGCCATCGCTCTGGCGCGGAACGACCTCCAGATGACGCCGATCGGGGTGGAGCTGTCGCAGCCGGACCACGGGATCACCTTCACGGCCGAAGGCATCACGGTAAAGCCACGGCGCGGACCGGTGTGGGAGTGGTCGCTCGTCGGCATCGGATCCGGCGCCGAGCCTTGCGACGACCTTTGCCTCGGGAATGCCGTCCCGGCCGTCGACGATCCCGCCCTCGTTACCTACCAGCGCGGACGCATCGAGGAGCAGTACGTCCTCGGGCAAACGTCCGTCGAGCAGCGCTTCGTCCTGCTCGAGGCACTGGACCGGTCGGGGAGAGACCTCGCCATCGAGGGTCGAGTCGAGAGCGCCGGGATCCTGGAGCAGACGAGCTCCGGCTGGAGATGGCTGGATGAGCGCGGCGCCGTCACGCTCGGCGACGTCTTCGTCTACGACGCGAACGGCCACGCGATCCCAGCGTCGATGCGCGTCGAGCCCGACCGAACGCAGATCCTCGTCGACGGCTCCGCGCTCGCGAACGCCGCCTATCCGGTCGTCGTGGACCCCGAGATCGGAACGAACGACTTCCGCATCAGCGACATGGGGCCCGACGGGGGCACGCTCTTCACGGTGGGAAGGTCGGCGGTCGCCTACAACCCGACGGAGGACGAGTATCTCGTCGTCTGGTCGGGCATGGACGCCACCGACGAGGGGCGCGAGATCTACGGCCAGCGGCTCGACGGGGCAACCGGAGCGGAGATCGGGCCCAACGACTTCCGCATCAGCGACATGGGGCCGGACGCCGCCCCGCTCTTCGACGCCTTCGCTCCGGCCGTCGTCTACAACGCGCTCGACGGCGAGTACCTGGTGGTCTGGTTCGGAGACGACGACGAGGCTCCGCTCGCCGAGGGCGAGTTCGAGATCTTCGGACAGCGCCTGACCGCCGCGGGGACCGAGGTCGGGACCAACGACTTCCGCATCAGCGACATGGGACCCGACGGGGACGCGAGCTACCAGGCCGTCGACCCCGCGGTGATTCACAACGCACTCGCCAACGAGTATCTCGTGGTCTGGTCGGGCGACGACGACACCGCCAGCCTTCAGGACGGCGAGTTCGAGATCCGCGGCCAGCGGCTGGACTCCAACGGAACGCCGCTCGGAATCAACGACTTCCGAGTCAGCGACATGGGGCCCGACGGGGACACCTCGTACAGCGCGGTGCGACCGGCGGTCGCGCTCAACCCGGCCGACGGGGAGTATCTCGTCGTCTGGTTCGGCGACGACGACGTGGGTCCGCTCGTCGATGACGAGCTCGAGGTCTTCGGGCAACGGCTCAACGCCGCGACCGGCGCCGAGATGCCGCCCAACGACTTCCGGATCAGCTCCATGGGCCCCGACGGAGCGGTCGGCTTCGGCGCTCGCAGCCCCGACGTCGCCTACAACTCCCAGCAGAACGAGTACTTCGTCGTGTGGACCGGCGACGACGTCCTGCCGGGGGAGACGGAGGTGTACGGCCAGCGACTCGCGGGGGGCACGGTGCTCGAGATCGGCGCCGACGACGTGCGGTTGAGCGACGTCGGCCTGGACGGGCGTACCGTGTTCAGCGCGCTGGACCCCGCGGTGGTCTACAACTCGACCAACAACGAGTACCTGATCGTCTGGTCCGCGGACGAGGACGACGGCGAGTTCGAGATCTACGGCCAGCGCGGAAAGACGAACGGCGAGATCGGGCTCAACGACTTCCGCATCAGCGACATGGGACCCGACGGCAGCGTCGACTACGACGCCGGCGAGCCGGCCCTGGCCCACGCCTCGGGCCGCAACGAGTACCTGATCGTGTGGACGGGCGACGACGACGCCCCGCCGCTCGTGGCGAACGAAGAGGAGATCTTCGGCCAGCGGTTCGCCCTCTGTCCCTTCGAGCTTCCGTCCAAGGAGATCGTGCGCTTGGGCGACCCGCCCAACCCGGCCGTGTTCCTGCCGGGGGTCACCAGCGGGCCGGTCGTCGGCTCCACCTGGGATCCGGTGATCGATCACACCGACTTCCTGCCGGGAGCGGTGCTGGACTTCGCGGGGATCTCGGGTGCGCCGGACAGCGTCGCGACGCCCTTCGGCACGCTTCTCTGCGCGATGCCGAACCTGATCTTCCTTGCGGCGCCGGGGGATCCCTTCCAGATCACCCTTCCGGACGACTGCAGCCTCGCGGGGGCTCTCCAGTGCACGCAGGGCGGCTCCCTCGAGGCGGACGGCGACATCCAGTTCACCAACGCCCTCGACATCACGATCGGAACCTTCTAGCGACCCGGTCCATGACGAACCGAAGCGTCGCGGCGTGCTTCGCGCTCCTTCTCGCCCTCGCCTCTTTCTCGCCCGCGGAGGACCGCGCCGCCTGCGCCGAGGCGGGACGCACGTGCGGTCCGCACGTCCGGTCCGACCGCGACGCGGCGAGGGAGTTGCGCGAGCGCTTCGAGACCTTGCTGGAGCCGGCGGATCCCCCCGGCCGCGGCGCGTCGGAGGGGGAGTGCAACAAGGCCGAATGGCTCGCGTCGCTCGAGCGCCAGTCCCCCTGGATGCGCAACCTCATCGCCGGTCTGACCGACCGGATGGAGGGCGCTCCCGTCCTCGCCGCGGGCGAGAAGGACGACGACGAGGACGAGGACGAGGACAAGGAGACGGAGCAAGCCCGTCGCGCGGGCGATCTCCACGGAGAGGAGCTCGCCATACCCCTCCTGAGTGTCCGGAGTCAGGAGGCTCGCGTCGAAGCCGGATTGCGGCGTGGCAGCCCCGCTCAAGACGAGGCAAGCAAGGAGCGTCCTCATGAAGCCTCCCGGCGACCGTCCGGTGGACGCCAAACGGCCCTCATCGGCCGGCCGACGGTTGCGACCTAAGCAACAGGCGCGATCACCGTTCGGCGGGCGAGAGAGTATGTTGGAGGCCGCGGAGGCGCTCGCGAGTCGTCCTTCGCGAACGGAGCGCAGGAGGAACGCGCTCTTCGGCCTCGCCTGGGTAGAGAGATAAGGAGATAGCAAGATGCAGTCCGCGATCGCCCGTCGTTGTCTCGTCCTTCTCACCGCGTTCACGGCGCTCGTCGCGGTGGCTTCCACCGCCCACGCGCAATGCGTCCGCCCGGACAACCTCAACGGGCCGTGCTGGCAGCCCGTCAACCTGAACATCCCGCAGTTCCCGGACATCACGAATCCGGGCCTCGGGATCTGCTGGACGTTGTGCATTCCCACGACCAACCCGGTCAACGTGATCCAGACGACTCCGGTCCCGACCGCCGTCTGCGGCCAGTTCACGTCCAGCGTGTCCGTGGTCAACGCCACGACCGGCGTCACCGACCTCTTCGGCAGCGTCATCCTCGACTACACGCGAACGTGGGAGGAGATGGACACTTCCGGACGCCAGTACCAGGTCTGGCGCTTCGCGGCCAAGGTCGACTTCTCGAACACGGTCGGCGCGGTACCGCGTTGCCCCGTGCCGACCTGTCTCCCGCCGTTCGGCCCGCATCCGACGGCGTTCTTCTACGGGTACGTCGACTACTCGATCGAGTGCACCATCGGCCTGACCGAGAGCTCGCTGGTTCTCTTCCACAACTGCGACGCTTTCATCCATCAACCGCCGGCGCTCTCGAGTCGCCCGGGCGCCTTCCACCCCGCGACGACCTATGCGGTCGTTTCGCCGAACACGTCTACGAACCCCTTCACGCCGACCTCGCCCGCGTTGCTTCCCACTTTTCCCTCAGGCCCGCTCATGGTCGAGGCGGTCCGCAACGTGAACAACCCCGCCGGCCTGCCCTTCTGCGTGGCCGAGGAGCCGCTCCTGGACGGCGACCTCATGCCGCTCGTCTTCGGGTGTCCGTGCGGAGCCTCGCTGCTCCCGCAGGTGTCCGCGAACCTCTTCAAGGGCAGCGGGGTCTGCATCGGTCCGATCAGCGGCGGGGGAAGCAGCTTCGAGGCGCTGTTCTTCGCGATCCTCCCGTGGCTCTTCTACGACACGACCAGCATCGGATCCTGGACCACCGACTTCAATTACCCGGGACAGGAGAACGCCTTCGTCGGCGAGGGGCTCTTCCAGTATCACGACAGTTGTCAGGAGCTCCTGCCGCCGCCGGTGTTCACGGACTTCGCCGAGATCTTCTACGGCGGCCAGACGACCGGAGGGCGCGTCGTACTGCCGAACCCGCTGTTCCCGCCGCTCACCCAGAACTTCGTCGACCTGGCGGACAACTACTCGACGCCGATCGGCGGGCCGCCGCCGCCGCTCCCGATCTACGGCGCGGTCGAGCCGACGGATCACCTGATCTACGTCAACCCGACGATGCCCTAACGCCGTGCGTATCACCTGCTCGGACTGCGGCGCCGCCTACAACCTGCGGGCGAAGCCGGGGGCGCGCTACGCCAAGTGCAAGAAGTGCGGCGCCTTGATGGCGCTCGCCGGGGCGAGCGCGGCGGCGCCGCCCGAGCGGGACGACGACGCCCCCTACCTTGAAAGAGGTCCGCGGAAGAAGGCCCTCCTCGTCCCCGCCATCCTCGTGGCGGTCGTCTCCTTCCTGCTGGCGCTGATCTTCATCCCGCTGACGCTCTTCGCCGGCTTCGGGAGCACCGTGGTGGCGGCGACCGGGGAAGCCTCGACGGAGGAAGTGCAGCTCGCGTTCTACGTCGTCGCGGTCCTCGCCACGATCGCGGTGTGCCTCGCCGGAAGCGGCGTCGGTCTCCTGCTGCGCAAGTCCTGGGGCTGGTGGGGTGCGGTCGTGGTCTACGGCTTCTTCCTCCTGCTCAACCTGAAGATGCTCGCGCCCGTCCTCGCCGCTCTCAACTGGGATCATCCCAAGGCGGTGGGGACGGCGACGTTCTTCGGCCTCCTCCACGGCCTCCCGATCCTGCTGTCGCTCGCGATGATCGTTTTGCTCGCGCTGCCCCGCATGCGCATCGCCTACGGGATCAAGCAGCAACCGATCGTGCGCCACCGCAAAGCCGGGACTCTGCGCTCGCGGTGATCTCCGCGCGCAAGCGCGCCTCCGTTCACAGGAACGGAAACAGCTTGACCAGGAAGATCACCGGCGTGAGCAGGATCTCGAACGGGAGCGTGATCAGGTTGGTCACGAACGAGTCGTCCATCTCCCAGTACTCGGGGTACTCGACGAGGGAGATGCAGCCCGTGGCGAACGCGACGGCGAGGAGGAAAGCGAGGGTTCGCATGGTCGGCGAGGAGCCTAGCATCCGGCCGGGGCAATACCCATCGACCTCGCCGGTCGGGTCAATCGAGCAACTTGGACCCCGAGGCCGCGAAGCCGATCAGAACGGCGGTCACCACGATTCCATAGAGCCAGTCCGGCGCCGCGTCGCCGAGCTGCGCCCGAAACGCCTCGAATCCCGAGGGCGGAATCGGCGTCTAAAGCGTCTGGCTGAGGACCAGAAGCGACGACGACGGTCCGAGCACGGGGACACCCGAGGAGTCGCCGAAGAGCGCCTGGGCGTAGAGCGCGAGGCCGGTGTCGCTCGGCAGCAGCGTCGGAATCGGCACTCCAAGCGTGAGTGCTCCCGCGGCGGGAACCGTGCCGACGAGAACGATCCCCGCTCCCGGTGGCTTCACCAGGAGCGATCCCGAAAGCGAAGCGAGGTACGCCGCGTCCGGCGCGAAGCCCAGCAGGAGGAAGACGACGTCGCCGGGGACGCCGGCGGCGGAGAGGGTGACGTTCTCGAGCTCGCGCGCCGGCGAGCTCATTTCGAAGCCACGCGCGGTGCCGGGAAGCGTGGAGAGCGTCCCCCCGAGCACGAGGCTCGCCGCTCCAGCCGTTCCGGCGGCGCAGCCTGATCCTCCCGCGCCCGGAGCGCCGCCCAGCAAGGCCGTGTCGAGCACCTTGGCCTCGGAGTTTCCCTGCAGCAGAAGCCCGTTGCCTCCGTCGCCGCCGTTGTAGCAGATCGAGAACGGCGGGAACGGCACGGAGATCGTCGCGCCATCGCCGCCGGGCGCTCCTTCGAAGACCGATCCCGACGCGAAGAGAAAGGCGTCCTCGAGGATCACGCCGTCCCCGCCGGGAACCGAGCCGCCGATCGCGCCTTCGCCGCCGAGGGCGATGCTGTCGTAGAGGTGCACGCTCGACGATCGCGCGATCAAGCCGTCGCCTCCGCCGCCGGGAAGGCCGGCGAGCGAGCCTTCGAGGTGCCAGCGTACGAAGGCGACCTTGGCGCAGTTCTCGACCACGACGCCCGCGGGCGTGTCGCCGAACTGACCGAGGTTGAAGCTCGTGATGCGGCAGTCCTCGAAGGCGACCGCTCCCAGGTTGCCGGACAGGAGGACCGCGTCGTTGAAGAGCGGCACGCGCACCTCGACGCCGCGCACGGCGAAGGATTGCGTTCCGGCGAGACCGCTGACCGTCAGCGAGCCGACGATTCGCACCGCGGCTCCCGCGTCCGCCGCGATCACGAGCGACTTGCCCGTCGCCTGCACGCCGCCGTAGGTGCCGTCCCGCACGAGGAGCGTGTCCCCCTCCCCCGCCTGGGTCACGGCGGTCTGGAGGTCGGTGAAGGCCACGCCCGCTCCGCCGTCGTCGTCGACGACGTGCACGGTGCTCTGCGCCGAGGCGGCGGCGGCGAGAAGGACGACCGGAAAGACGAACGGTGCGAGAAGCTTCACGGGCTCGACGTTAGCCCGGTTCGCTCCAGACGGCAACGCTACCGGATCGAGATGGAGAGCTGCACGTCGCTCGCGCCCGCGCCCGCGGGCCCGTTGCCCGCGGGCGTTGGATCGCCGGTCGCGGCGTCCAGAAGGTAGGCGCTGAACGCGGCGCTCGCCTTGTTGGCCACCACGGCGAACCGCCCGCCGGCGTCCACGGACACCGCGAGGGGATTCGACTGCGTGCCGACGACCGTCCGCGGGGTGAGCACGCCGGACAACGGATCGACCGCGAAGTGAGCCAACTGGTTCGTGCCGGGATACGTCGCGTAGAGCGAGCGCCCGTTCGGGGACAGGTCGAGTCCCGTCGGCTGCGATCCGCCGGGAGCGAAGACCTCGGGCGGATCGAGCGGCGTGAGGTCGCCCGTCTGCGCGTCGATCGCGTACATCGAGATCGTCGCGCTTGCGGCGTTGGTCGCGTAGACGAAGCGTCCCTTGGGGTGCACGCGCACGCTCTTCGTCTGCGTGTTGGCGGGCACCGGAGCGAGGGCGGTCAGACTCCCGTCGGAGGGATCGATCGCGTAGGGAAGCACGGCGTCGCCCGCCTCGTCCGCCACGTAGAGGAAACGCCCCGCCGGATCAACGTCGCCCGCGATCGGCCGCGTACCGGCGGCGACTTGCGGCCCCGGAAGGAGACCGGCGGTGGCGGCGTCCAGGGTGAAGCACTGAACGGCCTTCGTCTGCGACAGGATCCCGAAGGCGAAGCGACCGGAGCGCTCGATCGCCAGGTCGCTCGGACCTCCGGCGAGGAAGGTCTGTCCGAGGCCGGTGAGGAGGCCGGTGTCGGGGCTGCACGCGAACCCCTTGAAGCTCTTGCCCGCGGTGCTCGTGCTGAAGAGCCGATCCCCCTTCGGGTTCAGCGTGAGCGCGACGGGTCCGGCGGCGGTGAACGCGATCGGCGGCGAGAGCGGGACCAGGTCGACGGTGCCCATGTCCGCGTCGACGGCCACCGAGAACTGGGAGACGCGGGCCGAGGTCTGGTTCGCGACGTAGGCGAAGTTGGACTCGAAGGACAGGACTTCGGAGCGGGGACCGAGCACCATGCCGCGCGGACTTCCCCGCGTCAGGCTCGTGTCGACGAACGAGAGGTTCCCGTCCGCGCCCACGCCGAAGGTGGTCACCGCGTTTCCGCTCTCGCTGGCGACGTAGCAGGTCGCCAGGTTCTCGCTCAGGGCGAGAGCGCTCGGCGCCCCCACCGCGACCGTCGGCGGCGACAACGGCGTCAGCGCGCCGGTGGACGGGTCGACCTCGAACTGCGAGACCGTGCCGTCGTCCGTGTTTGCGACGTACAGGAAACCGCCGTCCAGCCCGAGGACGGCGTCGCTCGGGCCGGCCCCGGCCGCGTCCGTTCCGAGCAGCGTGAGCGCGCCCGTCGCGTCGTCGACCTCGTAGCGGGAAACGCCGTCCACCGACGGCCCCCGGTGAACCACGTACGCGAACCGCCCGCCCGGTAGGGACGCGATCGCCATGGCCTTCGGGTCGGCCGCGGCCGGCGTGATGGACGACGGCGTGAGGGTTCCGTCCGCTGCGACAGAGAACACCGAGACGTCGTCCGAGCCCTCGTTGAGCGCATAGAGGAAGGTCGACGAGGGGTGCATCGCAAGCGCGACCGGAGCTCCGCCGCTCGCGACGGTCTGGCGCCACGTCGGTCCGCCCGAGGACGCATCGATGGAGAACACGGCGACGCTGTCGTCCTCGCGGTTGGCCGCGTAGAGGTACGCGCCCTTCGGCTCGACGAGCACGTCCGAGACCCCCGGGCCGGAGGCCACCGGCGGCAGCGATGCGACCGGCCGTCCGTCCTCGAGCACGTACGTCGAAACGTCCCCCGAATCCCGGTTGGCGACGAAGACGCGGTTGCCATCCGGGCTCACCGCCGCCGCCACCGGTCCTTCGCCGGTCCCGACGAGATAGCCCGCGTGCCGCAGCGCGCCGGTGCTGCCCTCGACGTGGAGCCCCGCCACGGTGTCGTCGCCGGGATGGACCAGGAACAAGCCCCGGGGCCTTGGAGTCAGCACGGTCATCGACACCGTGACCTGCGTGCTCGTCAGGTTGTTCGACGCCGTGACGACGTGCTCGCTCACCCCGGCGAAGGTCTGCGGCGTGCCCGAGATGACCCCGGTCGCGGCGTCGAGCGTCAGCCCCGCCGGCAGCGGCGGATCCGCGGTGAACGCGTCCACGACGCCGACGACCACGGGCACGTTCTCCTCGATCGGAAAGCCCTGCGTGTAGACCGCGGGGTTCTCGGGATAGCTGAGCTGGATCGACCCGCCGGCCAGCGACGATCCTCCCCCCCCGCCACCGCAACCCGAGGCGATGACCAGAAGCGGAAGGAGAAGCGACAAGCCAACCGAAGAGACGCGGTGCTTAACCATGGCAATGCGAAGGATGGTGGAGGTGCGGCTCACGCCCTAGGAGCTCGCATTTCGCGATGGTAGCAGGAATCGGGCTGGCGTGTGGCCGCGGGGCTCCGGCCGCGGCGCACGTCGAGGGGTCGGCGGGCAAGAGAGCTCCGCCGCAGGTATCCTGTCGGCGGTTCCAAGTCCGCTTGGATCCGTCTTCGCCGTCGCTAGTTCGCAGCGACGAAACCCAGCTTGCCCGCCTGATCACCGAGAGGGAGAAATGGAGAAACGTTTCGACTCTTCTTGCAAGCGCCCGTGCCGCCGTCCCGCCGAGCTTGCGGGCCGGATTGCGCACCACGCCGCGTGCTTCGCGCTGGTCGCGTCGCTTGCTTCGTGCGCGGCGATTGGACCTCATTCGACGCGAAGCTCGGCGCAGGCCGATCCCGGACATCGACGCGCGCCGTACCTCGGAGTCCTCGCGGGCGTTCGCGCCCTGGACGAGGACGACTTCGAGCCGGTCGAGGAGCAACCCGTCTTCGGCGTGGAGACCACAGTGCCCTTGGAGGCGGTGGACGCCGACGTCGAGGTGGGAGTTTCGGTCTCCTCCGAAGAGGACGACGTCTTCCTGCCGGGCATCGGGAACATCGACGCGGAAGCCACCCTGACGGAGGTCTGGGTCGGCATCCGCAAGGCGCTCGCTCCGGAGAGCGCGATCACGCCCTACGTCGGCGCCGGCCTCTCGATCATCAACGTCGACGCCGAGGTGGGCCTCGGCGGCCTCGCCGCGTCGGACGACGACACCTCGCCCGGTATCTACGTTCACGGAGGCCTGATGAGCGACGTGAGCGAGCACCTCCGCGTCGGCGTCGACCTGCGCGCCCTGCTCGCCACGGACGTCGAGATCGCGGGCGTGTCGGGCGATGCCGACCACTTTCAGGCCGCCGTCTTCCTCGGCTACATCTTCTAGAGATCCGCCGCCGCGCGACGAATACACTCTTCGTCGGTCGTGCCCGGCGCCGGCGGCTCCGGACGCGATGCGCATCGACGGGCTCCGGCACACGGCGCTGGCCGCGCGGTTGTCGACACTGGACGCGGACGCGATCTCGGTCTCGGCCGGCGGCGTGCAGACGATGTCCTTGGACGCCGGCCCGACCCACGCGAACGACCTCTACCTCGTCCTGGGCACCCTGGGCCCGCACCACGCCGCCGTGGTCGTCGATCCGCTCCTCGGCACGCTCCTGCTCGCGACCGGAGCGGTGGGCGTCGAGTTCCAGCCCTAGCCCGGCGGACCGGCCCGAAGCGGGGTCGAGCAACGGTCCTGGCCGTCCTATGTTCCCGAGCACGGCCGTTTCCGCCGGCCGCCCCCGAGCGGCCCCCCCGTTCCTCCTCTCTCGCCTTGCACGGCCGGCGGGGCGGCCACCCGTCCGTTAGGGCTTGCCTCCCAACCCGTAGGCGCCGACGTCGACGACCGCCGCGCCGTCGCCGTCCCCGTCGACCTGGCGGGCGACCCCCCGCCGGTCTCCGGGCAGACCGAGGAGGTTGCTCCCCCGGTCGAGGGCCGGGTTTCCGGGGAGCACCGCGTGCGTGCGGGTCGGGCCGCCGTTGTCCATCAGGGGGCCGAGCTTGGGATGGATGGGCTGCACCGCCGTGCCGACTTGATCGTCGAGGACGCCGTGCGTCAGCGTGCAGTTGGCGAGCAACAGACCGATGCGGTCGCCGCCCTTGGGTGGGTAGCTGATGCCTCCCCCCGACCCGCTCGATTGCCCGAGAACGTGCTGTTCAACACGAACGACCCGACGCGCTCCGACGTGGCTACCCAGAGCGCCGGGGGGCTATCGCGGTGAACGGCCCATGCGACCTTATGCTGAGCTGCGGAATGCGAGATGCGCCCGGCGGAAGCCCCGATGCTAGCCGATCGAAGTCGAAGCGCGGTCGGTGGAGAAGGCTCGCCGTGCGCCTGGGGCTACTCGCGGCGGGCACGCTCGTCTCGCTCCTCCTGGCGGTGCTCGCGCTGAAGCTGTACGAACGCTCGGTGGGAGCCGACGTCCCGCGCGCCTACGTCCTGGAGCCCCGGCCGGGCTTGTGGCGGAAGGACGCCGCGATCGGGTTCGTGAACGCACCGAACGTGGATCGCCGCGCGTTCGGCAACGTCGTGGGAAGGACCAACGGAGCGGGGTTTCGCTCCAAGGTCGAGCTCGCCAGGGAGAAGGGGGCGGCCACCTTCCGCGTCGTCGGCATGGGCGACTCGGTCATGTGGGGCATTCGCGTGAACGAGGAGGACACCTTCCTGGGCGTCCTCGGCGAGCTGCTCCGAGACTCCCACGCGGACCTCGAGGTCGTCAACGCGGGGGTGATCGGGTACTCGACGTATCAGGAACGCCTACTCCTCGAGGAGCGCGTCGTCGCTTACGAGCCCGACCTCGTCATCGTGAACTTCTGCGGCAACGACCTGCTCCCGACCGAAGACCCGTTCAACAGCGTGCGGGAGGTCTACATCCGCTACCTGCTCCGCCTTCGCGAGGGAAAGAGCCCGATCGACCTGACCGACGAGGATCGCGCGGCCTTGGACTACCTCGTCGGCATGCTGCGCAACGCTCCCAACGTGTGGAGCACGCTGCGGAAGTCCGAACGCCACGAGCGGTCGACGATCAAGCTCCTGATCGAGATCCCGATGCTCGAGATGAAGGAGCTCGCGAACCGCCACGGCTTCCGACTGCTCTACGTCTTCATCCCGCACACCTCCCCCAAGAAACACCGGCGCGAGCTCCAGCAGGCGCTGCAGCGGTTCCTCGACGGGATCGGAGTCGAGTACGTCGACGTCTTCGAGGACATGGTGAGCCGGGAGGCCGGTCCGCCGAGCGAGCCTTCCGCCAAGCCGCGATTGGCCCGGCTCTACGCCTGGCACGCGCGATCGAGCTTCAAGGACGTGCTCGACGACCTCTCGCTAAGCTGGCTGGATCCCGTGCCCAGCCTGCGGCGAATCGGGCAATACCGCGCGCTCAGGCGGAGGCACGCCGAGAGCAACTTCATCGATGCGCTCGGCCATCCGAGCGAAAAGGGCAACCGGATCGTAGCCGAGCGCCTCTTCGAGTACCTGGACGGCTGAGACGTGGGCAGGGAGACGATCCCGTCGACGCTCTCCGGCCGCCGGAAGCCGAAGATCGGGATGACGGTGGGGTCGAGGCGATCGCGAAGCTGCAAGCGCGTGAGCGCTCTTTCTGCTTCGCACCGCCAGGACCGAGCGGTTGACGTCGCGGGAAGGCGACAAGAACCTGGAGCCGCGCGAGTTCCTCGAGGCCTTCTACCGCAGCCTGCGCGCGCACCTCGAGCAGGAGCACCTCCTGGGCCGGGCCCAGGAGCGCAAGCACAAGGGGCGGTTGAAGAAGCGAAGGTGAGTCAGTCGAACACCGACACCGGCTCGTGGCCGGCGATCCCCTCCCTCGAAACCCGCGGGTGGTGATAGCCGACGGCGGTGATCACGCCCTGCAGGGAGAGAGAGACGACTCCGAGAACCAGGTCCGTCAGAGGTCTCCACTCGGGCTACCCTCCCCCTCTCCCCCCGATGACCGGATTGCGGTTCTTCTGCTCGACGTCGGTCGGAGCATCGACCGGGAACGCCTCGATCCTGCGGACGAGAAGCTCACCCTCCACGAGCACGGCCGAGAGGCTCGCGTGCAGCGCCTCCGCGTCGAGCTCGTCCACGCGGCGGGTCGGAGTTTCGAGGACGAGCGTCGCGAACTTCCCGTTGGCGCGCAGGCGCACGCGGACGTAGTTGCGCTCGTGCTCGTCGCCGGCGACGCTCCAGCGGAAACGGAGCGGCATGACGTCGACGCCGCGCGCGGCGACTTCGACGCGGAGGCCGCGCGTCGTCGGCGGGAGCGGCGGGGACTCGAGCCGCACCGCGCGCTTCTTCGCGCTGAGAACGACCGCGTCGCCCTCGGTGATCCGCGCCGCGCCGACCGACGTCCACGCGTCGAGGTCGGCGCCTTCCCAGACCAGGCTCTCGCCGGCCTCGCGGGGACCGCGCGCGAGCACGTGCCTCCGGTAGTCGTCGGTCCGGTCGACCATGCGCCGCGCCTCGGCGTCCCAACGCATCACGAAGAGGTTCCGCGGCCGAAAGAAGGAGCGCAGGTCGACCCACAGGCCCCAGACCTCGTCGTCGACGCGCACGACGCGGCACGGCTCGTGCGCCATCCGCACCGCGGCGGCGAGGTCGTTCCCCGACAGGTAGAGGTAGTTCCCGGCGTGCATGCGCGGAACGTCTTCGACGACGAGAACCGGCCGGCGGACGCCGAAGCTCGGACGCGCCTCCGCGACGCCCTCGGCGATCGCGCGCGACACCGCGGCCGTCTCGCGCCAGGCGAGCGCGTTGCCCAGGGCGACCGCTCCCCACGCGACCGCGACGGCGACCGGCAGCGCGCGCGCGAGCCGCGTGCTCGGAAGGCCGGCGAGGACCGCGCCGAGGGCGATGCACAGGCCGGCCGACGGCAGGTACAGCATCCGTCCGTTCGCGAGCGAGGGCAGGAAACCCCGGCTCATCAGGGTGGCGAAGGGCAGCACCGCGAGCAGGACGAAGACGAGGCCGAGGAGCACCGCCGCCCGCGACGGGACGCGGCGTGCTTGAACGCAGGCCGCCGCCGCCGCCAGGAGAACCAGCGCGAGGAACGCCTGCAGCGGACGCGCCGCTCCCCCCCACCACTCTTCGTTCACCGGCGTCAGCAGCGGACGCAGCGGCGACACGAAGAGCCCGCGCAAGAGATCGAAGAACCCGAAGTCGAGGTGCTCCGACCCGCCCATCCCGTCCATCCGCCCGCCGAGCCCGCCGATGAGGTGGAAGCGAAAGGCCATGTAGCCGGCGACGACGGCGAGAAGCGCGAGCACTCCCGGCGCGCGCCACCGCCGTCGGATCACGACCTCCCACGCGGCGACGAGGAGCGGGAGGGCGAGCGCTTCCTCCTTGCTCCCCAGCGCCAGAACGAAGAGCCCGAGCGACAAAAGCAGACCCGAGCGGCGCCCGGTGCTCGCGTAGGTCTCGTAGGCGACGAGACTCGCGAGCGCGAAGAACGCGCAGAAGCCATCGGCGCTCGCCGACATCCAGGCCACCGTCGACGGATGGACCGGATGAAGCGCGAAGAAGAGCGCCGCGAGCAGCCCCGCGCCGGCGTTCCCGCTCGCCCGCTGCGCGAGCCGGCCGACCAGAAGAGCGCAACCGACGTGCAGGAGGAGCATCAACGCGTGCGTGGGCAGCGTCGAAAGGCCGAACCAGGCGCCCTGCGCGTGCAGGACCAGAAGCTGGATCGGCCGCAGGTGTCCCATCTGCGGCAGCATCCACGAGCCGAGATCGCGCCAGACGATCCGGCGTGTCATGAGCTGAAAGTCGTCGGCCAGCGGGAAACCGCTCAGCGTGGGCAGGTAAACCGCCAGCGACGCCAGGACGACGAGGAGCACCGTTCGCCGGCGGAGCCGCGGCGCCGCGAGGTTCGGAGATTCAGGCGCGCCGTGTGCGGGCATGTCGGTCGTAACGCTCGCCGCCGCCGGCGAGGTCCCCATCCTAGAGGCCCGGCCGACAAAGGCCGATTTCTGGGAGGCCGATCGAGACGACTTCGGTCTCGTGGAATCGCCGGATTCGGGCGGTCAGGCCGAAGGCTG
>JANQEJ010000005.1 GCA_028278425.1 Planctomycetota bacterium
GTAGAAGTCCTCGCGCCGCTCGTTCGGGAGGTGCAGGTAGTCGAGCAGGTCCTCGGCCACGGGCAGCCAGTCGCCGACGGGCGAGTCGTCGGTGCCGAACGGGATCTTCTCGAAGTAGCGCAGCGCCAGATTCTCGTCGGGGTCGTCCCAGCGCGCGCCGGGGAAGGGAGCCAGCGCCCGCTTCAGGCGGCTCACGAAGGGCCGGTCGCTCGCGTCCCAGGAGAGGTCGAAGTGGACGTTCGGCATGCCGAGCAGCAGGCTCAGCGCCTCGTCGGCATGCGGCATGCCCAGGTGCGAGCCGATGACCTGGAGGTCCGGGAAGTTGCGGGCGATGCGATCGAGAGTGAACGCGCGCATGGTCTCCGACGAGCGGCCACCGCCACGATCGCCCTCCCCGAGCCGCATCACCCAGCCCGTGTGGAAGAGCGCGGGCATCCCGAGCTGCTCGGCCCGCTCGTAGATCGGCCAGTAGCGGTCGTGGTCGTAGGGGTGCGAGGGCATCTCGAGCTTGAGCCCACGGAAGCCCTGCTCGCGCAGACGCTCGACGTCGTCGGGGCCTCCCATCTCGAGACCCAGCTCCACGTTGCCCATTCCGACGATCACGTCCGGGAAGTCGCGCATCCAGCGCAGCACGCCCTCGTTGCCGAGATAGGTCGAGCGCGGCGGCTTCCAGTACGCGCTGTCGGCGAGGACGACGGCCTTCACGCAGCCGTGCGACTCCCACTCCCGCACGCGGGCCGGAACGTCCATGCCTTCGTGGAGGTGCGTATGCGCGTTGACGAGCTTGTCGGGCCTCACAGCTCGTCGACGTAGTCGCGGTTCACCTGCTTGAGGCTCGCGTCGCTTCCCAGGGCGTAGTGCTTGGAGATGTCTGGCGAGTAGCGGCTCGCGGGCACGCGGCGGCCCAGGGCCTCGGCCATGGCGCGCACGTGGTGCGGGGCGCCTCCGCAGCACACACCCAGGTAGCGGACCCCGGCGTCGAAGGCTTCGCGCGCGAAAGCCGCCATCTCGTAGCGGTTGCACACGAACGGGTCGAGAGCGGTGGGAAAGGCCCCTTCGCTCGGCAGGTGCGCGCAGCCCGGGTCCTCGAGCGACTGGAAGGTCGGCGTGTCCTC
This sequence comes from Planctomycetota bacterium, assembly GCA_028278425.1. Lineage (GTDB taxonomy): Bacteria > Planctomycetota > UBA1135 > UBA1135 > JANQEJ01. The sequence continues at coordinate 1,116 of JANQEJ010000005.1, forward strand.
CGTCGTGCGGTAGGGGACGGGCAGCGCGGCGACCGGACAGGCGACGGCCTTGCGGATCTCGGCCAGGAGACCCGTCATGGTGGCCGGACCGCGCGCGCAGTTCAGGCCCACGACGGCGGCGCCGGCCTGCTCGAGGCGGCGGCAGGACTCGGCGGGCGCGACGTCGTCGCGCAGGACGCCCGGCTTGTGGACCGCGAGGGTGACGACGGCCGGCAGGCCCGTGGCGCGGATCGCCTCGAGCGCGATCTCCGCCTCGCGGTGGAACTCGATCGTCTCGGCGATCACGTAGTCGACCCCGGCCTCCGCGGCCCAGGCCACCTGCTCGTCGAACATCTCCCGCACCTCGCGCTCGGTATCCGCATCGGCCGGGTCGTAGATGTTCGTGTTGCAGATATTGCCCGCGACGAGCGGTGCCGCGTCGGGGAACTCGTCCGCGGCGGCCCGCGCGAGCGCGAGCGCGTTCTTCTGGAGCGGCTCGAGCTTGTCCTCCTTTCCGATCAGGCGGAGCTTCTCGCGGTGCCCGTAGTAGGTGAAGGCCTCGACCACGTCCGAGCCCGCCCGCAGGAACTCACGGTGCATCTGGCTCACGATCTCCGGATGGTCCAGCACCGCCTCGGGCACGAAGGCTCCGGCCTGGAGGTAGCCCCGGCGCTCGAGCTCGAAGAGGTAGCCCTCCGCGCAGATCACCGCGCCCGCCTCGAGGCGCTCGAGCAGCCCGTTGTCGCCGTTCGTCTTCGTCACGGGGGACTCCTTCACGAGCGCCTTCACAGACGCGAGCAGAGGCGGAGGGCGTCGTGGACGGCCGCGTGCACGTTGCGGCTCGCCACGGCGTCGCCGATGCGGAAGAGCTGGAAGCTCCCCTCCGCGTTGGTGTGAATGGCCTGCTCGCGTCCCTCGATGAGGGCGCGCCAGTCGGTCTCGCCCCGGTTCGAGGCGTGCTCCTTCAGGGCGAAGTAGAGCGCGTCGACCGGCTGTGTCCCCAGCTCGACCACCACGTGGTCGACCGGGAGGACGCGCTCGATGCGCGTGTACTCGTTGGACAGGATGGCGTCGAGTCCGGCCTTCGTGCGCTCGATGCGCAGGAGCCGGTGGTCGGGCGTGAGACGCACACCGGCGCCGTAGAGCTCGCGCAGGTGAACGGCGAAGTTGATCGCGCCGAGCTCCTCGCCGACGAGCCGGGCCGGCGTCGCGATCTCGACCTCGGCTCCCCGGCGCGCCAGGGACTCGGCCGCCGAGAGCGCCTGGTGCTCGCCGTGCTCGTCGTAGACCAGCACCCGCCCCCTGAGCTCAGCCCTGCCGGAGAGCACGTTCCAGGTGTCGTGGCTGTGCTCGTGGCCGGGCATCGCGCTCGGATCGGGCCGTCCGCCCGTGGCCACGA
>JANQEJ010000013.1 GCA_028278425.1 Planctomycetota bacterium
GAGCGGGCTTCTTTCCGAGCATGGTGCTTCGATGTCCTTCCAAAGAAGAGCATCGGCACTCTAGCGGCTCGGTGGCCCTTTTTCGGCCAGGCCTCTAGGCTGGTAACGGCAGCTCGTGCGGTACGAAGGCCCTGGACTGCATCGGCTCGAGGTTGGCGTCCGACAGGAGAACCGCACTGCCCAAATCGCAGGTCTCTACTGAAACGGAGCACCTAGCGCCGGAGTTACCGCAGCCAGGCTGCCGGAATCCACACTTTGTCTGGATACCTGAATTCGCCAATGCTGTCGGATATCCCCTTTCGATCACCAAAAGCGACTCGCTTCCAGGTGGCTCCCCACGCTTCGGCAGTTCCTTGGGTACCCGTGCTTCGATACATGAGTTCCTGGATGCCCACGCGCACACCGTGAAGACCTAAAATGTTCTCAAGGCTGGCAACGAGTTCAACCCCGGTCTTCCCAACCGCCTGAAGTTCCTTTCTTACGATCTCGGCAACTTCGCTGTCTACGTTTCCGTGGTGCGAGACGCCTTTTCCCCGGCTTTGACGGACGCTACGCGTAATGCCGTCAACCCAGTCGTTGTACTCCTCAGAGTCCGTTGCCTGCCGAGAATAGCAACCAGAGGCAATGCTGCAGAGGCCCAGGCCAAGGATCTTATTGCCTCTAAAGGTAGCCTGCTCTGTGTGAAGCCGCTCAAAGTACTGAATCCAAAACGACAAGAGATTTGCCCACTGCTTCTGGTGCCAGAGGGGGCTGAATATAGCTTTCCACAAGCAGACGAGGAATGCGTCCGGATCCTCGGACAGGACCGTGCCCAACGCACAGGCATCCGGCGAATTGCGCAAGAAGTCCTGATGCTCCGACAAAATCGGTATACTCGCCAAGTGCTTTCCTAGAAGGAACTCCTGGATCGTCTTGTGAACAAAATCATATTGGTCCAGCTCGCTAAGGTAGATTAGCCCGGTATGGGCTTCGAGCTCGCCAAGGACATCGCGAGGAACAGCATCCGCTAGACCAAATCGCGCCTTTATCCGATCAAAAACCAGAAGAAACCTTTGAACGGAAAACGAAGGCACATGATCAAGCCGCGCAAGTTCAAACACAAGGTTCGAGAGGAGCCGCCGCTTGTCGTCAATCCCGAATCCCTCGTACTGGCTATGCCTCGCAATGCCACGCTCTCGATCCCACTCGCGAACACGTATATCGACTATGCGCTCGTAGACCCGCGTGTTCTCGCGAGGAAGATCTCCGTAAGTTTCAAAGATTAGGCAGAAGTTCGTCGCGTGGAGTGGAGTTCGGGCCAAATCCCTGTAGGGCTTTTCCGAAAGGCACTCCAAGAAGGCGTCGGCTCGACTACGATCCCCTAGCCACTTCGCTGCAAAGGTGGATAGCTGCGCATCCGAGAACTGCTCGAGGCTATAGGAAGCGCTGCTGGGCATTCTTCTGACGTAGGCTCCATGTCGACATGTAACGACGAAGGAGACACCGTTCGACTGCTGGATAAGCCGCTCAATTTCGCTGGTAAGCGAAGATGTCTCGCCAACGGAAGCTTCATCCAGTCCATCGATGAGAACTAAGGGCCTTGTGCTCGCTAGGTAGCTGGTAAGGGCCTCCTCGAATGCACTCCTACGGAGTCGCCCGAACTCGCTCTCTAGCATCCCTGGTGGTTGCGTGAAGACAAGGCGTATACCGAGGGCGGACAGGAGCTTCTCTGTTATCGATTCGGTCGACTCTACATCGCGGATGCGAACCACAAGCGGATACGCATGCTCGGCTTGCGCTCGCGAAGGGGATTGGTCGAGGAGAAGGTGGTTGGCAAGTTGTTGGAGGCTCGTAGTCTTGCCGGCCCCAGGACCGCCAAGAAGAACATAGCTACCTGAGTCATCAAGCAAAGACGAGAGCGGAGTAGCTCTGCTCTCTTCGGGTTCTCTCCGTCTCTCGCCGGCATAGATCGCCAAGGGAACATAGGTGCGCCTATGCTCTCGCCGCTGACTATGAACGCCAAGATAGGCACACCACCCACGAACGAACTCCAAGTGCCTTTCCAAAGAACTCGCGTGGCTGTGCAGGTCAACCTGGGCACCTACCGAATGATACTTGCCTGGCAGCCGGCTTAGAGCCGAACGCACAGCCACGAGCGAACGCTGGATAATCGGGTCTCGGTGAACGTCATCCTGTCTAAGAGCTTCCTCGTCACCAAGCGCGCCTTGTTCAAGTGACTCGTTATCGAGGCTAGAAGACGGCTGCAACATTCTCTGGTTGTCCCGCCAATCGACGAGAGCTTGAAGGACAGCGACGCCGAGGCTGTCTTCCGTAACCAGGCCTGGCGTTCCATCTTCAGACACTCGTTTCTTGAACTGTTCTAGCTTGTGCTGCTTAAGCCATCGATCATCGTCCTGATCAAAATCACGCATAGGATCCGGCGGAATATCCGCACGAAGGATGAACATGAGACGGTCCCGGGCCGCATAGTACTCAAGCTCAGTGATGGAACACTCCGACTGGGGGGGAATCCACCCATAGCGCCAACCGAGCAGTCCAACGAGCACGTCCGCGTCGCGAGCCAGACTCGTACAATGCTCCACGGTGGGTTGAATGTTAGCGGTGAAGCGCTCCATACCAATAGGGCGCATGCCGGCTCGCTCGATCGCGTCAAGAATGACTGCCCGCCGGTCTTCATTGTCCATAAATGTCGAGGACACAAAGACCGTATGAATCCTCTTCTCAACGTCGCCCACTGATACTCTCCCTCAACGGCCCCCTAGCCTATCCTGGCATTGCAAACGCTCGTCACGGACACAATAGCCTTGAAGGAACGACTTGTCGAGGGCGCTCTATCTTGTGCCTGCGCCAAGCTCCCATGACTTTTGCACCGCATAGTGCGAGTTCCGGTCGCCCATTCTTGCGGTCTCGAAAACCAGCCCAAATCGAGGGATACGGCTCCATTCCGCTAGCGCCGAGGCAGATGCTGAGACGGAGCGCCTCGTGCTCGCCGGTTCTCTAGATGCGTCGGGCTACCGCCTACGATGGGGTGACGACGCGTATGTTCCGAGGTGCACAATACCCTGATAGAGGAATCACTTCCTTACTCACAGAGTGCCTGAGCCTAAAGCACGTCCACCTGCGTGCCAAGCGACGACGCGTAGGCGGCGCCCCCGGTGCCGTCGACGGCAATCGACTGGCAGTAGATCGTCAGGCCGCTCGCGCCGAGGGGGATGAAGAGCGATAGCGACCCGTTTCCCGTGCCGTCGGCGATCAGCGGGTTCAGGAAGAGCAGCGGAATCCCCACGTTGAGCAGGAGGCCGTTCGAGAGGTCGAGCGGCGGAACCGACGACGACGTCGAGCCGATCACGAAGAGCTGCGTGCCCGGCGGGGAGTTGCCCGCGACGAGCGTGAACGTCGTGCCGGGAAGCGGTGGGCCCTCCCAGCACAGCGTCGGAACGCCGAGCGAGCCGAGCGTTCCGGTGCCGTAGAGCACGACGCCCGCCGGCGCGAAGGTCTGGCCCGCGTTGGGAAGGCCGGGCGTTTCGGCCTGGGCGGGTTGCCACGCGAAGTCGTCGGGGCCGCTGCCCGTTCCGCCGAGCTGGAGCGAGTGCCCGACCGGCGTCGAGCCCGATTCGCTCACGCCGACGTCGACCGAGGTCATGCCGCTCGCCGCGCCGCCGACGGCGACGAAGACGCCCTCGTAGCTCAGGAACTCGATGGCGGTGCCGCCGGGATTCACGAGTGCGAGGCCGTCGGGGAGACCGCTCGTCGCGTTCTGCATGCCCGTGAACGCGAAGCTGAGCGTGCCGGTGCAGTTCTCCTGCGCGGGCAGGACGCCGGAGAGCGCGACGGTCTGGTAGACGCCGCCGCCGTTGCCGTTGTAGCCGACGACTTGCCAGCCCGTTAGGTCCAGCCCGGAAGGTCCCGCGACCTCGACGAACTCGCCGGTGTCGCCGCCCGCGTTGTCGTAGTGGAACTCGTTGATCCACGGGTCGGTCGACGGCGCGCCCGGCGTCGGCGTAGCGGAGACCTCCGCGCTGAAGCCGGACTCGTTCTGCGACGTGTCGATCGCGGTGGCGACGTAGTAGTAGGTCGTCCCGCCGACGACGCTCGTGTCGGAGTAGGCGGGCGTTCCCACCGGCGAGCCGGTGAGCTGTCCGTACGGACCGCCCGCGACGGTGGCGCGGTAGACGTGATAGCCGGCGAGGTCCGGCTCGCCGTTCGCGTTCCAGGTCAGGTCGACCTGCCCCGCTCCGCCCACCGCGGCGAGCCCGGTGACCGGCGCGGGCGGCGTGACGTCGCCGCCGCCGCAGACGCTGTTGAAGAGGCAGTCCACCCACTCGGGGTGATCGATGAACGGGTTGCGGTTGCCCTGGAACGAGAAGACGACGTCGTTGCGCGCCATCTCGGCCGCGTCGACCGGGTCCTCCGCGTGCCACTGGAGCAGCACCGAGAGCATCCCCATGTAGGCGACCGGCTCGTTCTGTCCGGTGTTCGAGGCGTCGATCAAGGCCTCGTCGTCGGTCAGGATCAGGTCGGGCTCGGAGGCGAAGGTGACGCCGTGCGTGCCGCCCTCGTAGCGCACGTCGAGGTAGAAGAGGCCGCGCGCCACGTCGCCGCGCATTCCTTCCCAGGTCTCCCACGAGCCCTGCGTGAAGGAGCCGGCCGTGCGGTTGGGGAAGCCCGGTCCGCCGGCGCCGGCCTCGAGGTCGGTCGGGTACTCCGTGCAGCCGGCGCAGTAGCGGAACGGCTTGTTGCTGCGCGCCGAGTTGTAGCCGTCGTCACACAGCCGAAGCTGGAAGCAGTCGCTGTAGGGATAGTTGCTCGAGCTGTCGTCCGGAAAGCCGTACGAGCTCGGCCACGTGTGCTCGCGGTTGTAGTTGGGATTGCCGCCGCCCGCCTTCGCGAAGCTCCGGTTGCGGTACACGTCGAGGATGCTCGCCGCGTCACCGGGGTCCTCGTCGGCGAGCTCGAGAATGTCCCAGGTGTCGGTCGACGACGAGGTGTACGGATAGCGCAGGTGATCGTCGATCACGTCGTGGAGCGTCTGCCGCAGGGAGGCGGCGTCGGTCGCGTCGACGGTGTCGTAGTAACCGGGCGGCGGCCCCTGGCCGAGGGCCGGAGCGGACAGGAGGGCGGATACGACGAGGGCTTGGAACGCCCGCGCCGGGCGGCCGGAGGAAGGGTGGAGCATTGCGGTTTCCCTGGGTGAGGAGACCCCGCGAAAGGGGGCACTCAGCGAAACACGCGATCCGGGGACGTGCCTCCCCTTTTTCGGGGAATCCCGGAGGATGGGTGGGGACGGCTACGATCGGGCCTCGAGAGGGGCTCGCCGTCAGCCCCCGTGTCAGGAGGAACGTCCGTGTTCGCCAGAGCCCACCTTGTCCTGGTCGCCGCCCTCGCCGCGTCCGCCGCCGCGCAGGAGGAGCTCCTGCGCGACCTGCATCGGCACTTCCCGATCGACAACTCCGCCTCGACGGCGATCGACGTGGGCGACCTCGACGGGGACGGAGACCTGGACGCCTATTGCGCCCAGACCTCCGAGCAGGACTTCCTCTGCCTGAATCAGGGGAAGGCGGACTTCGAGCTCGTCTGGTTCGGCAAGGTGCCGGAGAAGCCCGTCTTCGGCCACGACACGCAGGCACTTCGCCTCGGCGACGTCGACGGCGACGGAGACCTCGACGCGATCCACGGGATCAACTCCAACGAACCGAACCTCCTGTTCCGAAACGACGGCAGCGCGAGCTTCACGGACGTGAGCTCCGCGGCGATGCCGACGACCTTCGAGAGCACCTTCGACGCGGCCCTGGCCGACGTGGAGGGCGACGGCGACCTCGACGTCTGGTTCGTGAACCGGGGCCAGCCCTTCTTCGACCCGATGAACGTGCTCTTCCTGAACGACGGCTCGGGCGTCTTCGCGGACGGGAGCGCGCAGGTCCCCGCCGGAACGGCCGACGGCAAGGTCGTCCGGTTCGCCGACCTGGACCTCGACGGCGACGTCGACGGCGTCGTGGCGTCGCTGAGCGCGGACAGCGCTTACCTGAACGACGGGTCGGGCGTCTTCACCGAGGTCGCCGGCGCGTTCTCGGTCCACGGCACGAGCTACACGATGGACGTCGGCGACGTCACCGGCGACGGCTTCCCCGACGTCGTCAAGGAGGGCGTGGCCTTCAACACGCTGGGGCTCTTCGTCAACGACGGCTCCGGCGTCTTCACGCTTAGCGCGGCCGCGATCCCGGCGACCTCGGAGGATCCGCGCGACGCGGAGCTGCTCGACCTGGACGGCGACGGCGACCGGGACCTGATCGTCGCCAACGACGGAGCCACCCGGGTCTACGTCAACGACGGCGACGGCACGTTCAGCGAGGATCCGGCGCTCGCGATCGCGGACGACGACCAGACCCAGGACATGGCGACCGGCGACGCCGACGGGGACGGCGACGCGGACCTCTTCCTCGCGAACTGGATCGAGCAGAACCGCTTCTACTTCGGCAACGGCAAGGGGCTCTTCGTCGACCCGACGGCGCTTCACCTCCCGTCCGACCACTTCCACAGCTTCGCGGTGGATCTCGGCGACGTGGACGGCGACGGTTGGGTCGACGCCTACGTCACGGGCGGCGGCGGCGCCTTCGACGGTTTCCAGGACCGGCTCCTGATCAACGACGGCGCCGGTGCCTTGCAGGAGATCCCCGGCCTGCTCCCGGTCGAGGACGACGCGGGCAAGAGCGTGGCCCTCGGCGACGTGGACGGCAACGGCACGCTCGACGCCGTCATCGGCGTCGACGGTCAGAGCAAGCTCTACACCAACGACGGCGCCGGCGTGTTCTACGACCAGCCCCAGGCCGTGCCGGTCGAAACCTCCGAGACGACGGCGGTCGAATTCGGAGACGTCGACGGCGACGGCGACAACGACGCGCTGCTGGGGAACAGGCTCGCGCTGAATCTTCTGTGGCGCAACGACGTCTCGATCGACGAGACCTTCGCGGACGTCTCCGGCAGCCTGCCCCCCCACGCCGACTGGACCGCCGACGTCGGCTTCGCGGACTTCGACGGCGACGGAGACCTCGACGCGTTCCTCGGGTCCGCCTTCGGGCAGAATCGGCTGTACCTGAACGACGGCGGCGGGATGTTCGCGGACGCCACCTCGCTCCTCTTCACGGGCATCGACAACACCGGCGGCGTCGCGGTGGGCGACGTCGATGCGGACGGCGATCCGGACGTGCTCGCGGCGAACGACAACCCGGGGCTGACGAACACGCTCTACCTGAACGACTTGGCGGGCAGCGGCGTGATGATCGACGGCACGAGCCAGCTCCCCGCCGTCGTCGACCGGAGCGACGACGTCGCGCTCGCCGACATGGACGGCGACGGGGACCTGGACGCGGTCGTCGACCGCGGCAACTCGGTCGTCGTGCTCGTCAACGACGGCGCGGGAAGCTTCTCCGACACCGGCGGCCCGGTGTCGCACTTCGCCGGCTTCAACCTCCTCGACTTCGCCGTCGCCGACCTCGACCGCGACGGGGATCCCGACGTCGTCGCGGCGGTTCCGGGGACGCAGGACCGCCTCTTCCACGGCACCGCGCGGCACGTCGCCTGGCGCGAGATCCCGCGCACGGGCAAGGACCTGACGATGGACGTGTACGGGCCGGCCGGGGAGCCCTTCGTGCTCGGCTTCGCGCAGGGGACGGGCCTCTTCGAGGTGCCGCCGTACGGGACGTTCTTGCTCGATCTCCCGACGTTCCAGCACCTCACCGCCGGCATCCTCGACGGAAACGGGACGAGCTCGGTGACCGGGCCCGTGCCCGACAATCCGCTCTTGGTCGGCTTTCCCCTCTTCTGGCAGGGCGCGGTCGGCTTCGACTTCAAGCTGACCAACGCCGAGGAAACGCGGTTCACGGACCTGTAGGAGCTCATCCCTTGAAGCGACTCGCCTTCGCGCTCATCGCGCTGTCGTCGCCCCTCGCCGCGCAGGATCTTCTTCGCCACCTTCACCGCCACCTGCCGATGGACAACGGTGCTTCGGCCGCGATCGCGAGCGGGGACCTGGACGGCGACGGCGACGCCGACGCCTACCAGGCCAACGGCTCGGTGCGGGACTACGTCTACGTCGGCGCGGGCGACGGCACGTTCGCGATCACGTTCGCCACCGTGCCGGCGAAGCCGACCGACGGGTTCGTTCCCTCGAAGGTCGCGCTCGCGGACGTCGACGGAGACGGCGACCTCGACGTGGTTCACGCGATGATCCAGGCCGACCTGAACCGCCTCTTCCGCAACGACGGGGGGCTCGTCTTCACCGACGTCACCGACACGGCGCTGAACGGGACCACGGTGACCGCGCGGGATCTCGCGGTGGCGGACGTGGACGGCGACGACGACCTGGACATCCTGTTCGCCAACCAGTCGTTCACCCTGACGAACGAGCTGCTCCTGAACGACGGGAGCGGAGTGTTCACCTACGCGACCGGCCAGATGCCGCAGGACGGAAACGGAAACAACGGCGTTCGCTTCGCGGACCTGGACGCCGACGGCGACCTCGACGCCGTCACCGCCGGGGTCCTCGAGCACGCGTACCTGAACGACGGCGCCGGCAACTTCACCGACAAGGCCGGCGCGTTCGCCTCCGACGGGATCACCGATCTGCTCGACGTCGGCGACGTCGACGGCGACGGGTTCCCCGACGTCGTCAAGGAGCTGAGCAACGACGTGGTGGGCGCGTTCCTCAACGACGGCACCGCGAGCTTTACCTTGTCCGCGGGCGCGATCCCGGCGACGTCGCAGAACGTCCAGGACCTCGAGCTCGCCGACCTGACCGGAAACGGCGACCTCGATCTCGTCCTGGCGGCCGATGGACCGACCGTCGTCTATCTCGGCGCGGGGACGGGCTTCTTCGCGGAGGGGCCGCTCTTCGACGACGACGCGGACTCGAACGGCGTCGCCACGGCCGACGTCGACGGGGACACCGACCTCGACCTTCTCTTCTCGAACGAGTTCGAGCAGAACACGCTCTACTTCGGCGACGGCACCGGGGCGTTCGTAAATCCGGACGCGGTCTTTCTCCCGGCGGAGACGACCTCGGATGCCGCGGCCGCGCTGGGCGACGTCAACGGCGACGGCTGGTCGGACGCGTTGGTCGTCGGCATGGACGGCTTGTCCTACTCCCGGCTGCTTCTCAACGACGGCGCCGGCGCGCTGATCGAGACCTCCGGCCAGATCCCGGATCCCGACCAGTTCCCCTACGACGTGGAGCTCTCCGACTTCGACGGGGACGGCGACCTCGACGCGATGGTGGCGACGGGCTACGACGACGGGCTCTTCCTCAACGACGGCATGGGCGTGTTCAGCGACGATTCCGCGGCCATGCCGCCCATCGGTGAGCAGAGCGTCGAGCTCGTCCTGGGCGACATGGACGACGACGGCGACGACGACGCGTTCGTCATTGTCGGCAACTCGCTCTTCGATCCGGACGTTCTGCTGCGCAACGACCTGTCGGACACGCAGTCCTTCGCCGACGTCTCCCACCAGCTCCCCATCAACTCCACCCGCGCCGGGGACGCGCAATTCGGTGACTTCGATCGGGACGGCGACCTCGACATCCTGTTCTGCGGCCGGCCGAGCCCCTTGCGCTTCTACGCGAACGACGGGGCCGGCGTGTTCACGCACCTCGCGGCCCTGACCCCGGCGGAGTCCTACCACGTCCGCTCGATGGCGGCCGGCGACGTCGACGCGGACGGGGACGTCGACGTTCTGACGGGGAACACCACCGGAACCTTCAGCGGCGAGAAGCCCGACCGGCTCTTCCTCAACGAGATAGCCGACCCCGTGGGCACGTTCGTCCTCGCCGTCGGACAGCTCCCCGCCGTGTCCGACGAGCACACGACGGCCGTGGCCCTGGAAGACATGGACGGCGACGGCGACCTCGACGCCCTGATGGAGCGCCCCTCCGCGCTCGCGGTCTGGACCAACGACGGCGCCGGCAACTTCGCCGACGACGGCGGCCCCGGAAGCAGCTTCGGCGGCTACTCGATCTCCGACATCGACGCCACCGACCTGGACGGCGACGGCGACCCCGACGTTCTTGCGACAGCGACGATTTCCTACCAGGACCTTTACTTCCACGGGACGGCGCGTCACGTGGCGTGGCGCGCCATCCCGCGGGTCGGCAAGGACCTCGTCCTCGACGTGTACGGGCCGGCGGGCGAGCCCTACGTGCTCGGCTTCGCGCAGGGGAAGGCGACGATCCCCTTCCCGCCCTACGGCACGTTCATGCTCGACCCGGCGACGTTCGTGCACGTCTTCGAGGGCGTGATCGGCCCGGGCGGCGTCGTGTCGCCGGGCGGGCCGGTGCCGAACAACCCGGCACTGGTCGGGTTCTCGCTGTACTGGCAGGGGGCGGTCGGGTTCGACTTCAAGCTGACGAACGCCGAGACGACGACCTTCACGAGCCTTTAGTGCGAGCGCCCCTCAGCCCTCGATCCGGTTCTCCCAGTCCGGGAACAGCTCGTTCAGGTCTTTCTTGGGCGGCGGCCAGTTCTCCGGGGTCTGCTCCGGGTAGTAGGAGAACGAGCAGCTCGTGAAGGTGACGCCCTTCTGGCGCCGAAGGTCCGTCTCGGGGTTGTCGAACAGGTCGACGAAGCTGCAGCCCGCGAAGTAGACCGTCGCCTTGGGGCGTATCCACACCAGGCCGAAGCTCATCGCGCTGAAGACGCAGCCGTCGAAGCGGGCGGCCAGGGCGTCTGAGCGGACGTCGAAGAACTGGCTGTGCTGTGGGCTCCGGCCGTAGCCGCCGGCGAACTCGCAGTCGACCGCGTGGAACATGGCGCTGGGAGCACCGAAGATGTTGGAGCCTCCGGCGCCGCAATCGAAGCCGACGACGCGCACGCGGTCGAACCGCACGAGCGCGGGGTCGGTGCGCAGATCGAAGAGCTCCGTGTCGGTGTACACCGTGCAGTCGCGAACCCGGAAGTTGCGCAGCTTGCCGCGCACCGAGAGGTCGCTCATCAGGAGCAACGTGGCGTTCATGCCGGAGCCGGCGACCGTGACGTCGCGCGGGTAGGTGGCCCGGTTGCGCATCAGGCTGCGGACGCGGAAGACGCCGGGCGGGTACGTCAGGGTGACCCCGTCGGCGACGTCGTCCTCGGTGTGCCCGGGGCCGACGACGTCGCGCCCCGGCGTATCCGGTTCGAAGAGAGCCTCGAACTGCGCGCGGTCGCCGACGAGCTCGGTCATCGGACCGGCGCCTTTGTCGAGCGCAAGCAGGATCGCGAAGGCGTCGCCGTCCTTCGCCGCCTCCTCGCGCTCGGTCTTGTCGCGGGCGAGCCGCATGCCGATCGACCGCGGCGAGCTCAGGACGGTGCGCTCGAAGTCCTCCAGCCCGGCTTCGAGCAGCGCTGGCGGAATCTCATCGTCACGCATCCGCTCCCAACCGCCGCGGATCTCTTCGCGCGCGTAGTCGCGCAGGCCCGCGTGGATCAGCGGGATCTCCTCCTCGACCTCCCCGCGCGTCGTCGGCTCCGCCGCGGACTCCTTGGGGGCGACGAGAGGAACCGCCGCTTCGTCCTCCTCGACGGCCGCAGCTTGCTCGGGCCGCACCGGGCGTTCCACCGCGGCGTCCGTGGCGGCGGGGTCTCCGCGGAACAGATAGCCCGCTATGGCGCCGACGATGGCGGCCGCCAGGGCGAGCAAGATGCGGGCGGCGGAGCTCAATGGTTCCGCAGGCGGTGGTTTCGCCTACTTCGCGGGCTTCCCGAAGCTGCCGAAGAAGACGTCGTTCTCGTCGGTGCGGCTCCAGGCGCGGCCGAGGTCCTTACCGTCGGAGCGGAAGACCTTCGCGTTGCCGACCAGTCGGTCCTGCACCGGCGCGAAGGGCTCGTACCAGACGTTGTACGGCATGTTGCAGCAGGCGCGCTCGGGGAGCGCGCTCCCGCGCAGCTCGATGCCCTTGCCCGCGGTGAGCCAGAAGCCTTCCTTCTTCTTGCCGACGTCGACCGGAGCGACCTTGACCTCGGTCACCTTGCCGAGCAGCTTCGCGTGCTGCGCGCGCACCCACGCGACGGCGGCGTCGCGCGACGCCTTGCTCGCGTCCGCGTCGACGTAGATCACCGACCGGCGCTTCGAGCCGGCGACGTCGAGGTTCTTCTCGCCGGCGATCACGGCGACGACGTCGACGCCCTGAAGCGACACGCCGGCGTGCTCGCCCGCGGCGAAGTGCCAGCCGACGAGCGCGTCGCGGCCCTGGGTCGTGTACTGGCCGCCGTAGTGGCACGCGCCGGCGAAGACCGCGGCGGTGCGGGCTTCGACGTAGGTGCCGGCGGGAGCGGTGGTGGCGACGGTGGCGAGGAGGAGAGAGGCGATCATGGCTTGGCTCGTACTTAGGCTTCGGGCGCGTAGCTTCGGTAGCAGGAGCGTCCGCGCTGGCAGTGCTCGGGGTAGACCAGCTCGCCGTCCGGGCCGACGGGCTGCATCGTGCGCTCGCACCAGACGGCTCCGCTGCCGTCCAGGATATCCTCCTCGGAGCGCGGCGGGGCGCTCAGGAAGGAGGCCTTCTTGCTGGAGAGGTCCCGGCAGTACTCGCTGATCTTGGGCGGTGTCTTGGGCTCGGCCATAGCGCTCCCCTAGGCCGTCTCGGCCAGCTTCCGGAGGGCCTTCGTGATCAGCCCCTGGGTCATCGGGATCTTGTACTCGTTGTATTCGAGCGGCTCGGCGCCGCGCAGGGCGTCCTCGCCGGCCAGCGCGCAGGTCGCGTCGTCGACCTTCCGGCCGGCGAGCTTGCCCTCGGTCGACTTGCAGCGCCAGGGCTTCGGCGCGACGCCGCCGAGCGTCAGTCGCGCCTCGCGGATCGTGCCGCCGTCCATGCGCAGGGCGAGCGCGACCGCCGACATCGCGAAGTCGAAGGCATCGCGCTCGCGCACCTTCATGTAGGTGGCGTGCCAGGCGTCGCGCGAGCCGTGGATCGTCAACTTGGTCACGATCTCGTTCGGCCCGAGGCGCGTCTCCTTCGTGACGTCTCCGTCGGAGGGCAGCATGAAGAACTCGTCGAGCGGCATGTCGCGCTCGCCATCCGGGCCGGTGAGCGTCACGCGCGCGTCGTACGCGACGAACGCCGGTGCGAGGTCCGACGGGTGCACGATGTACGAAGGCCCGCCGCCGAGGATCGCGTTGTGCTGGTTCAGGCCCTCGTAGGCGAAGCACTCCGTTCCGCCCTTCTTCAGGCAGAGCACGAGCTCGTTGCGGTAATACCAGCAGCGCGGCCGCTGGCACAGGTTGCCACCGACCGTGCCGGCGCTGCGGATCTGCGGGCTCCCGACCGACTCGGCCGCCTCGGCGAGCATCGGGAAGTGCTGGCGGATCCACGGCTCGCGCTCGAGCGCGGCGACGGTGACGAGCGCCCCGATCTCGATCCCGCCGTCGGGCAGCGGCACGATGCGGTCGAGGCCGGGGATCTGCTTCAGGTTGACGAGCGTCTCCGGTTCTTCCAGGTGCTCCTTCATCTCGGTGAGGAGGTCCTGGCCGCCGGCGAGCACCTTGACCTTGCGGCGCTCCTCGAACGCGTCGTCCTTCGGCAGCGCGCCCGTCGCCTCGTCGACCGTCTTCGGGAGGAGGAGCTCGAAGTTCTTCATGGTGTTCTCCTCAGCCGAGCTTCCCGAGGCCGCGCAGGACCCGATCCCTGGTGAACGGCGTCTCGCGCAGCCGGACGCCGCAGGCGTTGTAGATCGCGCAGGCGATCGCGGACTGGCCGGGGATGACCGTCGGCTCGGCCATGCCGATCACCTGGTGGCGGTCGTCGTCGTCGTCGACGATCGCGACGAATTCGGGCATGTCCATGCTGCCCGCGAGCTTGTAGCTCTCGAAGCTCGGGTTCAGCGCGACGCCGAGCCACGGGTCGATGATCCGCTCCTCGAACATGCCGTAGGAGAGCGCTTCGATCATGCCGCCGTTGATCTGGCTGCGCAGCGCGAGGCGGTTCAGCGGCAGGCCGCAGTCCTGGATGCAGACCATCTTCAGGACGCGCACCTCGCCGGTCAGCGTGTCGACCTCGACCTTGGCGGCCTGCGCGCCGTGTACGCCGGAGGCCTGGAGCGAGCGGTCCCACTCGCCCTGCGCCTCGATGCGACTCGCGCCGAGCGTGCCGCAGGCCTCCGTCCAGCCCATCGAGCGCGATGCGTCGGTCTTGTCCTCGATTCGCCCGTTCGCCGCCACGAGGTTCGCGGCGTCGGCTTCCAGGAGCGGCGCGAGGTGCGTGAAGAGCTTCTCGCGCGCCGCGTGCGCCGCGGTCTTGACCGCCGGCGCGAGGCTCGCGGTCGTGACGCTGCCCCCCGAGCCGACCGACATCCCGAGGCGCGAGTCGCCGATGCGCTCGTGGACCTGGTCGATCCCGATGCCGAGCTCCTCGGCGACGATGGCGGCGAGGTAGGTCCTCGTTCCCGTCCCGAGGTCCTGGCTGCCCACCTCGGCGTTGACGCTGCCGTCGTTCTGGATCGTGACGTCGACCTTGCTCGACGGCCGGCCGCCGCCGCCCCAGGTCGAGACGCCGAAGCCGATGCCGACCGCGACGTCGCCGACGCTCTCCGGCGCGCCGATCTTGTGCGGGTGGTCGTGCCAGCCGATCTCCTTCGCGACGCGGTCGAGCTGGCGGTGGTAGACCGGGTCCTCCAGGTTCTTCTTGCGGAACTCGAGCGGGTCCATCGCGATCGCGGCCGCGAGCTCGTCGACCATCGACTCGATCGCGAACGAGGCCTGCGGGTGGCCGGGCGCGCGCATCGCGCGCGAGCCGTCGGTGTTCGTGAGCACGCTGACCCACTTCGTGAACCGCTGCTCGGTCTTGTAGATGTACGGCTGGCCGGGGTTGGAGCCGCCGCCCATGCCGCCGAGCTTCGTCAGGTCGGAGACCAGCGTGACGAAGCGGCCGTCCTTGGTGGCGCCGCCCTTGAGCTTCTGCGCGCTGGCGCTGCGGTTGCCGCCGGCGAGGAACTCGTCCTTGCGCGTGAACATCAGGTGGACCGGACGCTCGGCCTTCTTCGCGAGCTGGCAGGCGATCTTGCCCGGGATGTCGAGGGTGAACTTCGAGCCGAAGCCGCCGCCCATGTGCTCGACGATGGTGACCACCTTGTTCGCCTCGAGGCCGAGCTCCTTCGCGGCGGCGCCCGAGATGTTGTGCGTCGCCTGCGTCGACGCGTAGATCGTCGCGCCGTCCTCGCCGCGATAGTCGACGACGACGCCGTGGGTCTCGAGGCACGCGTGGTGCTGCACCGGCAGCCGGTACTCGGCCTCGACGACGGCGTCGCACTCGCCGAAGGCGGCGTTCGCCTCTTCCTCCTCGCCGCGCGAGCCCGGACGGAGCTTGTTGCCGTTCTGTCCGATCTGGGGCGCGCCCTCGGCGAGCGACTGCTCGGGCGTGACCGCCCACGGCACCTCCTCGTAGTCGACCCGGATCTGGCGCAGCGCGTCCTCGGCGAGGTCGGGGTTCTCCGCCGCCACCGCCGCGACCGGCTGGCCGAGCCAGCGCGTCTCGACGCCGTCGCGCAGGCCGTCGGTGACGACGATCGCGACGTGCTTCCCCGGAACGCTCACGCCGGAGAGATCCACCTTGACCTTCGCCGCCGGGTGCGGGCAGAGCAGCGCCCGCCCGTAGAGCATCCCGGGCAGGCGGATGTCGTGCGAGTACTTCGCGCGACCGGAGACCTTGTGCGGCCCGTCGACGCGCGGGATGTCGGTGTTCAGGAGCTTCAGGTCGTCGCGCTCCGCCCACTTCACCTCGTCCGGGCGCGCCATCACTTGCCCTCCCCGCGGATCCTGCGGCCGGCGGCGAGCGCGGCCTCGAAGACGTGGGGATAGGTCCCGCAGCGGCAGACGTTGCCCGCGCAGGCCGCGCGAACCTCGTCGTGCGTCGCCGCCGGGTTGCGCTCGATGCAACCGGTCACCGACATGACGAACCCGGGCGTGCAGAAGCCGCACATCTGGGCGTCGTGCTCCCAGAAGGCCTCTTGGACCGGGGAGAGCTCGTCGCCCCGCATCAGCCCCTCGACCGTGCGGACCTCGCGGCCGACGGCGTCGGCGGCGAGGGTGAGGCACGCGTAGCGCGGCTCGCCGTCGATCAGGACGGTGCAGGCCCCGCAGGCGCCTTCGTCGCAGACGAGCTTGGTCCCGGTGAGCGGCGGCTCGCAGTGCACGCGCAACGCGTTCAGGAGCGTGGTCCGCGGCTCGACCTTGACGCGCTGCTTCGCGCCGTTGATCGAGAGCTCCAGCTCGATCGTCCCGGCCAGCTTCTCGACCGCGCGGGAAGATTCGGCCTTCGCGCTCGTGGGCTTCGCGCTCGCCGCGATCGCGCCGCCGGCCGCGACGCCGCTCGCGCCCTTGAGGAACGATCGCCTCGAGATCGACTTCCTCGACATGGCTCCTCCTTCTGGGGCCCTTGCTGGGGGATATGGTGCCTCGGGGGAAGGGCCCCGGATTCTAGAGCCTAGTTGACGAGCCGCAAGGCCCAGGGGTAACGGTAGCGTTGGCCTTCCATCGCCTTCAGCCCGGCGACGATGCAGAGCACGATGTCCGCGATGGCGACCGCCAACAGCAGGAAGATCCCGATGACCACGATCACGAGAATCGAGCTCACGATCGAGGCGAGAAACACCGTGATCTGGAAGTTGAGCGCTTCCTTCGCCTGATCGCCGACGAACTCGCTGTCGTCTTTCTTGATCAGCCAGATGATCAGCGCCGCCAGCGGTCCCGTGATGATGCCGCCGAGGTGCGCGATCAGCGCCATCGTCTTTTCGTCCTGGGTAGGCGCCGCAGCGGCGTCGGAAAACTCTTCGCTCATCGCCGTTTCCTCGTCGTTACTACCGGGGGTGCAGGCGAGACCCTACCATTCCGAAGCCCCATGTCGGTACGCACGATTCTGGTCCTTTTCTTCGCGGCGACGACCCTCGCCGTGGCGGGCTGGACGGCGACGCGCGAGCGCCCGTTCGAGCCGCGCTACGCGGGCTCGCCGCCCAACGTGCTCTTCGTCAGCGTCGACACCCTGCGCGCCGACCACATGGGGATTTACGGGTACGGGCGCAACACGTCTCCGGCGATCGACGCCTGGGCAAAGGACGGCGTCGTCTTCGACAACGCCCAGGCCTCGGCCTCGTGGACCCTGCCGGGGCTCGCGACGGTGCTGACGTCGTACTACAGCTCGACGCACCGCTGCTGGACCTTCAACTCGCGGCTGGACCCGTCGTTCCCAACGCTCCCCGAGATGCTGCGCGACGCCGGCTACGACACCATGGCGGTGACGAGCCACGTGTTCCTCGCGCGCCGCTACGGCCTGCAGCAGGGCTTCGTCCACTTCGACGACGAGTTCGCGCACCCGATCGAGGACCCGACCGAGGTCGTCACCTCGGAGATGGTGAGCGACAAGGGCATCCGCTTCCTGGAGCAGAAGGCCGCGACCGACGACGAGACGCCGTGGCTCGCGTGGCTGCACTACTTCGATCCGCACGGGGCTTACGTGGTACACGAGGGGATCTCCGAGGAGTTCGGCGTCACGTCTGAGCGCGACCGCTACGCCGGCGAGATCCGCTACACCGACCTGCACATCGGGCGCGTGCTCGACAAGCTCGCAGAGCTCGGCCTCGACGAGAACACGCTCGTGGTCTTCTTCAGCGACCACGGCGAGGAGTTCCAGGACCACGGCGGCGCCCGGCACGGCCACGCTCTCTACCGCGAGCTCGTGCGCGTCCCGATGATCATCAAGGCGCCCGGAGTCGCCGGTCGCCGCGTGCCGGAGCTCGTGCGCACGGTGGACATCCTGCCGACGGTGCTCGATTTCGTCCCGCCGCTGATCCCGCCGGAGGGCATCGAGGGCAGGAGCCTCTTCCCGATCTTCGAGGGCCGCGCGCCGGAGCAATTGCCGGCGCTGGCCGAGATCCGCCTCGAGGAGCGCACGTCCTTCGACTGCGTGATCGACGGCCGCTGGAAGCTCATCGTCAACGCGATGAGCGGCGAGGTCGAGCTCTACGACGTCGAGGCGGACGCGCTCGAGAAGAACGACGTCTCCGAGCAGCACCCCGAGGTCGTCGCCGAGCTCAAGCAGACGATGGTGCGCCTGATCCGGCGCGCGCAGGAGCGCGGCGAGGGCTTCAACAAGGCGAGCGACCTCGGGCTGTCGCAGACGCAACTCGAGCAGATGGAAGGCCTCGGCTACCTCGGCGGCGATTGAGGATGACGCGCGCGCTCGCCGTTTCGCTGCTCCTGATCCCGGTCGTCGCAGGCTGCGGCGCCGAGGTCCGCACGACCTACTACGCCGACGGGCAGAAGTGGTCGGAGGTCCGCTACGAGGACGGCGTCCCCCACGGCACGTGGACGACGTGGTGGGAGAACGGTCAGGTGAAGTCCGAGGGCGATTACGAGGACGGCACGCAACACGGCGTCTGGCGGACGTGGTTCGAGGACGGAACGCCGCAAACGGAACAGGCGTCGATCCACGGCCAACCCGAGGGCGTCTGGCGTCACTGGTACTCCGACGGGCAGATCTTGACCGAAGGCGGTTATCGCCGCGGCCTGAAGCACGGCGTCTGGCGCGAGTGGTTCGGCGACGGGAAGCTCAAGGGCGAGGCCGAGTTCGAGGACGGCCGCCAGGTGGGCACGTCCAAGGTGTACTACCCGAACGGCAACCCGAAGAACGAGCTGACCTACGGCGACGAGGACAAGGCGGTACACCAGATCCTCTGGTGGCCGACCGGCCAGAAGATGGCGGAGGGGGCCCTTCAAAACGATCGCCGGACGGGCGAGTGGACCGCCTGGAACCCCAACGGGACGGTGAACGAGGAGCTCTCGGGGACCTACGCGGACGACAAGAAGGTCGACGGGTAGGCTCGGAGCTCCGCCGCGCCGGGTGTAGTTGCGGCGAGTGTGAGTCGTACTTACGCTGGCAGCTCTTGTCTGCTCCTTAGTTCCTTCCAAGCGGAGAGGCACCGCCCATACGCCGTGTGCAGTCGCCGCACCGAGTCACCTCCCCCTCTGCCGTGAAGGGTAGGCGCTTCGGTTTCGCGCGACGTCCGAAGCTCGGGATACCGTCCGCGCTTGTCCTACTCGCCCTCTTGGCGGCCGTCGCGACCGTGCTTGCTGGCCGATCGCGGAAGGGGAACGTCGGCGTACCGACGAGCTCACGCGGTGAACAAGGTGCTCCGCGCGCGGACTCGCCCGACGGGCGAGTCCTCCAGCGAGGCGTCGATCCACAACGCCGGGGGGAGCCCGTCGAATCCAGAAACCGCACGACGGAGCGAGACCATGGCGATGGGAGAGTCCGCGTGGGACGGAGTCCGGAGCTTCTGGAAGACTTCACCGGTTTCGGCCGGATTCGGTTCCTCGTCGGACCGGGTCACGCCCATCCGCTCGAGGTCCCCGTAATAGAAGGACGCTGGAATACCGCCGCGGTCACCGCCAACTCCGACGCGACGCAGGTCTACGCCGTTGATTCGCTGACGCTTGATGGGACGACCGCACTGCCTCTGGAGCCGTGGCCCCGACCGGTTGCTGACTTGGAGAAGGTCCTCGATGTGCGCTGGGCCGAGCCGTTCCTCCTCGAGGTCCTCGATTCGGCGAGTGGTCATCATCTGTCGGACATCGAGGTGCGGCACTCCCCGATCGTGTCTTCCGAAGCAGCCTTTGGGTTCCGGGAGGTGGCGTTTCGCGCGCAGTTCGCCGTAGGGGACCGGCTGCCGGGCCGCCTCTCCCTGGCGCTCCCCGTTCCCGAGGTCCGATTCCAACAGACGCGATGTCACCCGGCCGAGCCGCCGATCACGTCCGTCCTTCTCCTGGGCGGCGTCTCGCCCATCGTCGTCGACCCGATCGGCACCTCGGGGTCCTATTGGTTGACGGCACCGGGCTACGCTTGGCACAGGTGGTCACCGTCGGGCGTCACGTCTCCGGCTACGGTCGAGGCAACGGCTGTTCATCTGCAACCCGCCGGAGAGCTGGAGATCGTGATCGGTGCAGAGCTGGTATCCGGGCACTCCGGCTCGACGTTCGTCAGGCTGTACCACGAAGCAATCGACGGCGACGTTCCGATCGCCCAATGCGAGCTGCGTGGATCCTCGTCCGTGAGCTTCGCCAAGCTCCCTGCCGGAGAGTACCGCGTCGGGCTCGAGCGGGGTTCGCTGCGGGCCCGGAGAGTTCTGGCCAAGGCGCATGCGGTCGCGGTGCCCGGTCAGACCAAGCGCGTCGCGCTCTCCGCGCGTGGGCAACCGGCCAGGTCCGCCGTTCTTTACGGGGAGTTTCGGAGTCCGGTCCCGGGCGAAGAAGCGCCCGTGAGATCGCTTCGGCTGACGCCACTCTCGGTGGACGGAGCGGAAGAGCCCCGGGTCATCCGGCTGCAAGACCGTGCATCGGCCGGCATCGTTTCCTGGGGCCCGATCACCCTGAGCGTCGGCAGCTACAGGATGGACTTGCTTCCTCTTGGACTGTCGATGACCGTCAGCGTGGAGCCGGGGAGAAACGACCTTGTCGTCGTATTGCCGGCTTCCTCCTCTCGCAAGGTCCACGTCGTCGATGCTGGGACGAAGGAGAACGTGCCGATCACGCGGCTCGAATGGGAGTCCTTCCCCGACGTGAAGACGCGCGACGAGCTCGTCCGGCACTTGCCGACACCGCGTTCCCGGAGCGTCGCCGAGAATCCCGTCGCGATCGATCTTCCTTCAGGCCTGCTCGCGATGCGCATCCAGGCGGACGGATACGGACCCCAGGAAAGGACGCTGTTCGTCCAGCCGCACCAGGACGATCTCCTGGTCACGCTGGAGCCGCGAACAGAGATCCGAGTCTTCCTCGAGCACGGCGATGAGCTCGTTCCCTACAGCGGCGAGTGGTTCAGCGCAATCGCCGCCGTCGGCGAGGCCGGAGAGCCGGTCACCCACACCAGGGAGTGGCGCGTCCCGTACGACGAGCTTCCGCAGGGAAGGCTCTGGGTGGCGGGGGAGGGTACGTGCGAGGTCAGGCCCGCGCGGCATCCCGGTCTGCCGCAGCTCGCTTCGGTCCAGGTCGACCTCGCCCCGCGGGAGGTTCGAGAGGTGTACTTGAGAACTTTGGAAACCGTCGGGAGATAGGGGCGCGGCCTCGATCCGCAGACCTAGCCGTCACGTG
Source organism: Planctomycetota bacterium (assembly GCA_028278425.1). Taxonomy (GTDB): domain Bacteria; phylum Planctomycetota; class UBA1135; order UBA1135; genus JANQEJ01. The sequence continues at coordinate 21,094 of JANQEJ010000013.1, forward strand.
GTTCGATGAGATCCCAACGGTTGCCGTAGAGGTCTTCGAACACGACCACGGTGCCGTAGGGCTCTTCGCGCGGCTCCTCGACGAGCTTCACGCCGCGGGACTTCATCCGCTCGTAGTCGCGCCGGAAGTCGTCGGTGTAGACGAAGAGGAACACGCGGCCTCCGGTCTGGTCGCCGACGCGGGCTTCCTGCCGCGGCGTCGCCGCGCGGGCGAGGAGCAGCGTGAAGCCGCCGCCGGCGGGTCCGACGAGCACCCAGCGCTTCCCGTCTCCGAGCGGCGTGTCCTCGATCAGCTCGAAGTCGAGCGCGTCGGTGAAGTACGCGATCGCCTCGTCGTACTCGCGGACCACCAGGGTCACATGGCCGATCGTGTGAGCCACGGCCGGCCGCTCACAAGAGCGCGAACACGATCCACGCGACGCCGATCAGAAGCGCCCAGAGGAGGAGCCCCGTCGCCCAGGCGGCGAGATCGCCGGGCTTCGTGTAATCGCCGCGGCTTCGCTTGAAGAGGTGAACGATCCCGTAGCCCGGCCCCTTGACGAGGACCCACAGGATGCCGGTGAGGATGTCGTCCCAGTCCGTGAAGGCGTGCTCCTCCGCGGCTCCTCACGATGCGATCCCGACGACCGCCGGTCCATAGCCCGCGTGGCTTTTGAGGCGGTCACGCCTGCTTCCTTCGATAGAGGACGTGGCGCCGTAGCGGGTGCCCTTCCGGCAGCGAGGGGTGATCGAAGTCCTCTTCCGGATCGCGCGTCATCCCGAGCTTCTCCATCACGCGCACAGAACGGACGTTGGCCGGCGCGGTGAACGACACGATCTCGTCCAGCTCGAGCGACTCGAAGCCGAACGCCATCGCCGCGCGCGCTCCCTCGGTGGCGTAGCCGCGGCCCCAGTGCTCAGCCGCCAGGCGCCATCCGATCTCGACGCAGGGCGTGAAGTGCGCTTCGAAGCGCGGGACGGCGAGGCCGACGAACCCGGCGAACGCGGCGACGCCCGGCGCCTCCACGGCCCACACCCCGAAGCCGTGGGCGTCGAAGTGCGCTTGGATCCGCTCCGCAAGGGCGTCGCTCTCCGCGCGCGACAGAGGGGCGGGAAAGTGCTCCATGACACGCGGATCGGCGTTGAGGGCGGCGAAGGGAGCGAGATCCTCCGACCGCCACGCGCGCAGGAGCAGCCGGTTCGTCTCAAGCATGAACCGTCCTCACCGAGTCCATCGTTGTCGGTGGACTCCTCAAGATCGAGGCCGCGCCCTCTTGGATCGACCTTCTCGATCCCTCGTCAAGGACGCCGAGCAAGGACCTCGGCCGGCCTTTCGCCGTCGACGTTCAAGACCTCCAGATTCTCCGACCGGACCCACTTCGCCGCGCCTTCCTCGTCGCAGACCAAGGCGACCGGGAGCTCCCCGCTCTCTTCGTGCGGCGCGAGCGTTGCGAGAGAGAACGACGGTCTCAGCGCCTTGAACGCGCCGAAGCCCGCCCCGAGAAGGATGTACTCCGCGTTCGTCTTCTTGTGCCGCACGATCACCGCCATGGTTCTTCTCCAGTCAATCAACGAAAGGCGCGTAGCACCGTCCGCTGGTTCGCTTTGCCGAACGTCTCGTCAGCCGAACGATGCAGCCCGCAGGCGGGCGTTGATGAGCTCGAGATCGAATGCTTCGGGATCGAATTCGTCCGGAAGCCACTCAACGAGGTCCGCGTTGCTCGGATCCTCAGGAGCCCGTACCGCATCCAGCACACCGGCGTACCCCCAGGGTCCACCGCAGTCCTCGGGTGGACACGCGCGCCGGCCCTTGACGCAGATCGGATGGGAAGTACTCGGATCCGCCGGCAGGACGTCCTCGATCAAGAGGTCGTGCTCCCAGCCGTCGCCGAAGTCGTACATGTACCGAAATCGGGTGTTCTTCTTGCGTCGACATCCCGCAAGAGTGATGGACCGAGCATCCGCCCAGTCCCCAAATGGATCTTCCAGGGTCTCCGGATCGATGTACTGCTTGCCCCCGACTTCGAATGCGTACAGATGGCAGTCCGCCCACCCCATCACTTCCTGAAGGATACCGTGCAGGGCATGGAGGTTCGTCTCTCCGTCGACGAGGATGCGCCGCCAGATGGGTGGCCTGATGTCGCGAAGCGAAACCTTGATCTGGAAGACCCGCCCAGTGGCCTTCCGTTTCGAAGACGCCGTCATCTCAATCCCTCCTTGCTGCCGGTTGTTCTCTTAGCGGGCCATCGGCGGCGGCTCGTAGCTCCATCCGTTGCGTCGCTCCCTTGGGCCGCCCCACCAAAGTACTTCCCGAGAAGCTCCGCTGCCATCCGCTCCTCTTCATGAGCGGCGCCCGAAGGGCGCCCGCTGCATCGGCTCATTGGGCGGCACGTCCTGCCCGCCGCACGAAGAGATAGTCCCGCCTGCTAAGGACCGGTTTCCAGGCGTCACCGGCGAAGCAACCATGGATCAGCGCCCGGTTCCTCCTGGTATCGGCCAGCAGTATGTGACCGCCGGGAGCGACCCAGTCTTGCGCTCGGCACAGCATCGCTCGCCGCCTCATCGGCAGGTCGCCCGCACGTCGATCGAGGAGGCCCGCTGGGTTCGGGGCATCGCAAAGGCCGCGGCGGACGCTATCGCTCAGAAATACCCCATCGCCCGCATCCTCGCCATCGTCTCCGGGTCGAGGTCGCGGTCGATGTCGGCGGCGTCGGGAGCACCCTCGGCGAGCTCGCGCAGGCGGGCTTGCCAGGCCTGGAGCTCGTCGCCGTGCTCCTTGAAGAGGTTCCGGGACTCGCGGGGATCCGCCTGCACGTCGAAGAGGACGAACCGGTCCGTCGCCGGCGCGTAGAGCATCTTCCAACGCTCGTCGCGCAGCGCGAAGTAGTCGTCGATCGCGAGCGCGTGCGCCTCGGCGAAGTGGACGCCGTCGCCTGGCTCGAGGAGCGACGTCCCGACCTGGCCGGGAAGCGCGGGCAGCTCGAGCACGTTCAAGATCGTCGGCGCGAGATCCACGTGGCTCGCGATGCGGTCGGCGCGGGCGCGAAGGAGCTCCCACGCCTCGTGACCGGCCGGCGGCTTGATGATGAGCGGCACGTGCAGGAGCTCGTCGAAGAGGTTCAAGCCGTGGTCGAGCAGGCCGTGTTCGCCGAGGCCCTCCCCGTGGTCGGCGGTCAGGACGATCAGCGTGTCTTCGTACAGGCCGCGTCGCTTGAGCTCGTCGATCAACCCGCCCACGTAGCCGTCGAGGAAGCCCACCTCGAGCGCGTACCGCCGCCGCGCTTCGTCCGGCTCGGGCGTGTCCCAGGCCCAGAGCTCGACCGCGACGTCGACGGGCTGGGTGGCGGCGTTGTCGATCAGAACCTCGGACTCCTGCACGAGGTGGATGTCGTCGAACTCGACGGGGAGGCGACCGCTCGGACCGTCGACGCTCACGTACTTGACGGTGAAGGGCGTCGAGCTGCGCACGACGAGGCGGTTTTCGCCCGGCGCGAGGGTGAGGGTCGCCTCGAAGGGCGCGAAGCCGGCCAGGTTGTCGACGCCGCCGACCGCCTCTCCGTTGAGGAGCACGTCGGCCGGCAGCTCGGAGGTGCCGTGCGCGCGGTAGGGCGCGTGCGGGTCGGCGTAGTGGGCGAAGAGGAAGAACGGCTCCTCCGAACCCTCCAGGCGATCGAGCGACGCGCGCATGTGCTCGAGCGCGAGATCCGCCGGATTGAGCACGCGGCGCATCCGGTCGTCGAAATGATCGAAGCCGCGGTCGAGGCGGTTTACCTCGCCGGTCGGGATCAGCGAGCAGAGGCTCACGACGGCCTCGGTGCGATAGCCGTGGCTCCGCATCCACTCCGCGAGGAGCGGCAGGTCCTCGGGCACCACCTGGCCGTTGAGCAGGACGCCGGTGTCGCGCGGGTAGCGCGAGGAGAAGAGCGCCGTGTGCGACGGCAGGGTCCAGCTCGTGTGGCTGAAGGCGAGGGGGAAGGCGATGCCCTCGCGCGCGAGCTCGTCCAGCCGCGGCGTCGCCACCGGGCGGTTCTCGCCGTGGACGTGGTCGCCGCGCAGCGTGTCTACCACGATCAGAACGACGTCGTGGCCGGTGCTCGGCGGGCCGTCCGAGCACGACGCAACGATGAACAGGAGCGGAACCAGAAACCACTTCACCGCGAAGATCCTAACCGTCCCTGCGCTCCACCCAGAGCATCGGCCACCACGGATGCTCGATCCGCTTCGTCGCGTACTCCTCGCGGAGCGCGGCGACGAGAGGACGGTAGTACTCGAGGCGCGCCGCGACGATCGACCGATCCTCCTGCCCCTCGAAGCCGAGCTCGACCAGGGCGCCGCCCGTCGTCGCGAGCAGCGTGCGGACCTGCGGGAGGTACCAGTCGACGAACTCCCGCGGCGACATCTCCTCGGTGTAGGCGCGGCCCACCGTGTCCCACAGCGACACCTCCCGCACGCCGGGCAGGTAGATCTCGATGCTCGGCGCGTTGTCGACCGCGGCGACGAAGAGGCCTTCCTCGCCCAGGTGCTCGCGCACGAGCTCCACGCGCTCCTCGACCTTCCAGCCCCGGTCCCAGTCGGTGACGAACCACCAGCTCGCCGCTCCCTGGACGACGAGCATCGTCGCGGCGAGCGCGACGGCGCGCTTCGTCACCTCGCGAAACGCCAGGGCGCACAAGGCGACGAGGAACGGCGCGTGGCCGAGGACGTAGCCGCCGCGCTCCGAGACGCCCCACCAGAAAAGGAAGGCGGTGGGCAGAAGGATGAGGACGAAGAGCGCCCGTTGCGCGCGTCGCTCCATCTCCCCCATCGCGAAGGCGAAACCCGCCAGCGGCAAGAGCAGAGCCAGCGGGAGCAGCCACCCGTCCCAGAAGAACATCATCGCCTCGGGCGGGCGTTGGAAGGCGGTCAGGATGCCGAGCTCCTCGCTCGCCGACGGCAGGAGCGAGCCGGCGCGCAGGTAGTTGGCGAGCGCGCTCGAAGCGAGGATGCCGAGCAGCAGGACCGGCCCGACGACGAGGAGCAGCGTGCGCGTCGCGAACGGCTCCGCCCGCCGGGAGCGCGCCAACTGCGCCACGTAGACCCAGCCCGGGCCGAGGAGCACCGAGAGCTGGTGCCCCCAGAAGCAGACGCCGGCCAGCGCGCCGGCGAGCGGGAGCGCCACCGCGGGACGCCGCCACGGAAGGCCGAGCATCGCCCACGCCGCGAGCGAAACCGCCAAGAAGTGCAGCGCGTGCACCTCCACCGTCGTGCCGAAGAAGACGAGGCCGGGTGCGAGCGCGAGGAGCAGCGTCGCCGTCAGCGCTCCGAACCGCGCCGCGCCGAACGCGCGCGCCGCGAGATAGGTGAGCCCGATTCCGACGCCGGCGGCGAGCGCGCTCAGGAGCTTCGCCGGCCCGATCGGGTCGTCGCCGGGAGTGAAGACGGCGACGAACCGGCACGCCGGCAGGTAGAGGAAGTGGTGGGCGTAGGAATCGCCGCGCGCGAAGAAGGTCGCGAGCCCCGCGCCGTCGCCGAGCATGCGGTCCTGGAAGGCGAGCCGATACGCCGTCGTGAAAACCGCGGCGAGAGCGAGCGCGGACAAGAAGTCTCCGGCCTCCGGCCTCTCGCTCGGCTGTTCAACGGCCATCGGTTCCAACGTACCATCCGCCCCGGTGCGAATCCTCTTCCTGTCCCAGCGCGTCCCCTATCCGCCGAACCGCGGGGACAAGATCACGACGTGGCGCCTGATCGAACGGATGGCGCGAACGCACGAGGTCTCGGTCGTCGCCTTCTCCCACGACGACGCGGACGACATGGCGGTGAAGCATCTCATCGACAAGGGCTTCGACACCGTCGGGATCCCACACCGCTCGCTGCCGGCGCGCATCCGCTCGCTACCGCTCCTGCTGACGAAGAAGCCGCTGACGCTCGGCTACTACGGCTCGAAGGAGCTGCAGGCCGAGGTGGACAAGCGGATCGGCGACACGGACCTCGTCTACGCCTATTCGTCGTCGATGGGCGCGTTCATGCTGCACCACGACCTGCCGCGCGTGATGCACTTCGCCGAGCTCGACTCGGACAAGTGGCGCCAGTACGCCGCGCGCACCGGGCCGCCCGGGCGGTGGATCTACGGGCGTGAGGCGCGGACGCTGCTCGAGTTCGAGCGCCGGATCGCCGCCGTGTGCAAGACCAACGTCCTCTGCACGCCGCTCGAGGAGAAGATCTTCAAGGAGCAGATCCCCGACGCGCCGACCACCGTGCTCAAGAACGGCGTCGACCTCGAGCACTTCAAGCCTGACCCCGAATACGCCGTCCCGCGCCGGATCGTCTTCACCGGCGTGATGAACTACCTGCCGAACGTCGACGGCTGCCAGTGGTTCACGCGGCGCGTGTTCCTGCGGCTCCTGCAGAAGTTCCCCGACGCGGGCTTCGACATCGTCGGCGCCTCGCCTTCGCGCGAGGTCGAGGAGCTCGCGCAGTACCCCAACGTGCAGGTGACGGGCTCGGTGCCGGACACGCGACTCCTTCTGCGCGAGGCGTCGGTGTCCGTCGCGCCGCTGCGCATCGCGCGCGGCATCCAGAACAAGGTGCTCGAGGCGCTGGCGATGGGCTTGCCCGTCGTCGGGACGACGGCGGCGACGCAGGGCGTCGAGGGCGAGCCCGGCCGCCACTACGTCGTGGCCGACGACGAGGACGCGTTCTACGAGGCGGTCGCGAGGCTCCTGCGCGAGCCCGAGGAGGCCGCCGAGCTCGGCCGGCGCGGGCGCGCCTTCGTCGAGGAGAACTACGACTGGGACAAGTGCCTCGCGCCGCTCGACGCTATCCTCTCGCGCCCATGAGCCACGACAAGATTCAGCAGATCTTCGACGGGTGGGCCGAGGAAGGCACCGGCGACCGCCTCGAGCACGCCCACGGCGACGTCGTCGAGCAGGTCGTCGACAAGATGAACATCCACGCCGGCGAGAAGATCCTCGACCTCGGCTGCGGCACCGGCTGGGCGACGCGCATGCTCGCGAAGGCCGCGCCCGGCGTGCAGGCGATCGGCATCGACCTCGCGCCGCAGATGATCGCGCGCGCCGACGAGCTCCACAGCTTCACGATCCGCGCGCGCTACGACCTCGGCACGTTCGAAGCGCTCGACTTCGAGGACGCGAGCTTCGACCGCGCTTTCTCCATGGAGGCGCTGTACTACAGCCCGCACGTCGACAAGGCGCTCGAGGAGCTCCTCCGCGTGCTGAAGCCGGGCGCCCCGGCCGACGTCATCATCGATTACTTCGAGGACAGTCCCGGCACCGCGCGCTGGGCCGAGCTGATGGACGTCGCGATGTGCTCGAAGAGCGAGGCGGGCTGGAAGGCCGCCTTCGAAGAAGCTGGGTTCACCAACGTGAAGACCGCGCGCATCGTCGACCGCCGCGGGCCTGGCGAAGAAGCCGCCTTCGAGCCCGACGAATGGACGCCGGACTGGGCGACGCAGGTTTCGATTCACGAGAACGGAAGCCTTTGGATTCACGCGGAAAAGCCGGCATAGCGCTGCTCCTCGCCGTCGCCGCCTGCGGCGGGGCGCCGCGGGAACCGCTCGCGCCGCCGGCGGACCCGACGGTCGCGCGCCTCGTGATCGACACGCGCGTTCCCGAGGAGTTCGCGGCCGGGCACCGGCCGGGCGCGCTCAACATCCAGATGAAGTACGGGCAGCTCGCGAAGCGCGCGCGCTCCTACGTCGCCGATCTCACGACGCCGATCGCCGTCCGCGCGACGGACGACGCCGAGGCCGAGGAGGCCGCCGCGACCCTGCGCGAGCTCGGCTACTACGACGTGACACTGCCCCCGCCCGGCGACGAACGCGTGACGCTCCCCCTGATGAGCGCGGAGACGCTTCGGCATCGCTTGGGCAGCCCGGATCCGCCGGTCGTGGTCGACGTGCGGTCGCAGGCCGAGTGGGACCGTGGGGTCATCGAGGGCGCGATCCTGATCGACCACGACGACGGGCCGTCGGTCGGGCCGCGGCTCGACCCGGAGCGGGAGTACGCGGTGATCTGCGCGGGTGGCTGGCGTTCGTCCCAGCTCGCGAGCTGGATGCGGCGGCAGGGCGTCGAGAACGTCTCGAACGTGATCGATGGCATGTCGGGCTGGAAGGAGCTTCCGGGCGACTAGCCGGGCGGCGCCCGAGCGAATCCCGTCGAATGGGGCAATCCAAGCTCGCGGCGCTCGCGTAACGTGCTGAGACCGCAGGGGAGAGTCCCCTCGGCATCCCCCCAAGACTCAAGGAGCCTGCCCATGCCCCGCTTCGCCCTGTCCCTGCTCATGGCCGTTGCCATCAGCGCGACCTCGTCCCTCCAGGCACAGTGTCTCGGGCCCGACAACCTTGCCGGACCGTGCTGCACCTTCGTCGCCGACACGCTGCCGAGCTTCCCGTCGCTCAGCCTGCCCTCGGAGAACATCTGCTGGGACAGTTGCTCCGTCAACAGCCAGACTTGCAGCACCGTGACCCTGACGCCGCCGGTGCGCGTGAACTGCGCCGAGTACACGACGAGCTTCGACAACGTGGACTGTTCCGGGACCGCGCTGCTCAAGGGCACGCTGCACCTGGACTACACGCGGACGTGGGAGGAGTTTCCGTTCCCCGGGCAGCAGAATCAGGTCTGGCGCTTCATCGTGAAGGCGGACCTCACGACGTCGTCGGGCACGTTTGGCTGCACGGTCCCGAGCTGCCTCGGGACGCACAACACCGCCTTCTACTACGGCTACCTCGACTACTCCTTCGATTGTGCGAGCCTGACCTGGGAGGCGGCGCTGGTGCTTTACCACGGCTGCGACCGCTACCAGCACGACCTGCTGCTCTCGTCGCGGCCGGGATCCTTCCATCCCAACCGCACGTTCGCGGTCGTCGCGCCCACGACGACGGCCAACCCCTTCGTACCGGCGATCTTGACACCGACGCCCGGCACGCTCGCGTTCGACGGCATGCGGGACGCGGCGCCCGTGACGCCGCCTCCGTTCGTCTGCGAGGCCAACGAGAGCATCCAGTTGGGCCAGCTCTTCAACCTGGGTAGCGCCTGCGTCTGCCCCTTCTCGCTCTTCCCGCCGCAGACCACGGCGAGGCACCTGGACGGCACGAGCTTCTGCGGCTCGAGCTTCCGCACGGTCAGCGCGTTCCCGGCCCTGCCCTGGTTCGAGATGATGTCGTTCTCGCTCGGCACCTGGAGCAGTGGGGCCAACTACCCGGGTCCGGAGGCCGTCTGGGTGGACGAGGGCACCTTCCTCCACTTCGAGGCCTGCACGGCGAGCGGAGCGCCCGAGACTTACGCCGAGGTGAAGTACGGCGCCACGACGGAGGGCGGCTATCTCGCCGCAGTCGGTCCGGTTCCCGCGGACCGCTTCACCGATCTGGTCGACAACTACTCCGCGCTGCTCGGGACACCGATCGTGCCCCCGTTCTTCGGGAGCGTGAACCCGACGCGGCACCTCGTGTTCGTGAACCCGTTCTAGGAGAGCGTCAGTCTCCGAGGTAGGGCGCGAGCGCGACCTTCGCGCGCGCGTCCGCCTCGCTCGGGCCGAAGTCGAAGAAACCGCGGCGCTTGTACTCGGCGAAGTAGGCCTTGATCTCTTCCTTCGTGTAGGCGCCGCCGTTGTCGGCGTACTTGGCGACGAAGGGGTTGAAGTCGGGGTAGAGCGCCTCCGCGCCCTGCTTGTCCCAATCGCCGTGGAGCGTGGTTTTCGTGAAGTTGCCGATCATCAGGTCGTCGAAGATCTTCCACTCGACGGCGTCCATCAGCGACTGGCGCGGGGTCTCGAAGGTGATCCCGCGGTCGAACTTCTCGCGGTTGACGTCGATCGTGTTGTCCTTGCCGCCGACGCGGAAGTTGAGGAAGCCGAGGAAGCTCTGGAGGTGCGAGATCGGCGCGAAGTACGCCTTGAGCTTCTCGACGTCGGCCGGTTCGAGCTCGTCCGACCAGTTGTCGCCGAACTCCTCGGGCGCGTAGAGATCGCCGGGAACCTCGGGCGGATCGATCGGCGTCGCCTCGTCGCGGATCAGGTCGTAGCTGACGTAGGCGGGCAGCATCCGCTTCGAGTCGGACTCGAAACCCTTACCGATCTCCTCCGGCGTCGTGATGAACTCGTTGACCCACGCGCTGTCGGTGCGCTGGTACTTGTGCAGCGTCGCGAACGGGACGTAGCTCCCGATGCCGTACATGTCGAGGATCATCGCGATCCCCGGGCCGAGCGGCTCCTTCTTCGCCGCGGTCGGCGGGATGCGGTTCCCGCTCTCGTCGAAGAAGTTGATCATGTCCGCGTCGCCGTAGGCCATCAGGGCGAGCAGGAACGAGTCCTTGTACTTCGGGACGAGCTCGCGGACGAACTTCCCCGCGCCGCGGTCGCCGGCGTCGTTCGTGTTGACGACCAGGTGGCCGTCCAGGTCGATCAGGAGCGCGGCGTCCTGGTGGCAGTCCGCGAGGGACAGAACGCGCATCCGGTCGGAGAGTTGCGTCCAGTGGCCGTCCTTCAGGATCCAGACGCGGAAGCCCTCCGACTTGAGCCAGTCGTAGATCCGGCCGCCGTAGTGGTCGGGCAAGAGGATCTCGGCGTCGCGCAGGAGCTGGAGCGACTCGAGGCTCAGGTGGTCCGGGTGCCCGTGCGAGATCCACAGGTACTTACACGACTTGACGTCCGCCATCTGCCGCTCGGGGATCTGGTGCTGGTGGATCCAGCTCCCGAAGTAGGCGGGACCCACGATCCAGGGATCCGTTGCCAGGACGGGGCCGCCGTCGTGGCAGATGGCGGTGGCGTTGCCGATGGTTTCGAAGCCGAGGTCCATGGGCAGATGGTAGGAAACCGGGTTGCCGAAGGCCGTACGACAAGCGACGTAGCCGCGGGAGATCCCCTCCCGACCGAAACCGCGACGCCGCGGCGAAACGCCGTACGATAGGCCGGGTAGTCGAGTCCCGAAGAGGAGGCAGGCCATGAGGACCGTCCCGACCGCGATCGCGCTGTTCGTTCCGCTCGCCGTCGGCTCCGCGCAGGAGCTGGAGAACCCCTCCTTCGAGAAGAAGGGCTCGCCGCCGCCGGGATGGTCCGTCTCGGTCGGCGCGACGAACGGCAACGGCGCGGAGTCGCGGATCACGGTCAAGACCGGCGAAGCGAGCCAGGGCCGCTCCGCCCTGAAGCTCGCCGGCGACTCGTCGACCGCCAAGTGGCGCATGGTGTACCAGGACGTCCCCGTCGAGCCGACCCAGCGCGTGACGCTCACCGTCGCGATGAAGGCGAAGAAGGTCGTCCGCGAGGGGCCGCAGTTCCACAACGCTTACGCGGCGGTCTCGTTCTTCGAGGGTGAGGAGCACTTGAAGACGATCTTCGGCCCGACGCTGAAGGGCGACGTCGAGTGGGGCGACGTCACCGTGCAGGGCATTGCACCCGACAAGGCGGACACGGCGCGGGTGAAGTTCTTCCTCTCGATGTCGGGGACGCTCTGGGTCGACGACGTGCGCCTCGCCATCGCGCCGACGCAGCCGCTGGACAAGGCGGCGCGCGAGTCGGCCTTCGACGCGCTGGCGCACCACATGACGGTGAGCTACCCCTTCTGGGGTATCGAGGGCAAGCCGAAGAAGCCGGATAAGTTCTTCAAGGGGCACCGCGCGAAGGCGGTGAAGGCCAAGGACCTGGAGAAGTTTCTGGCGGTGCTCGAGAAGATGCTCGACGAGCTCGCGGACAACCACATCAGCATGAGCACGCCGAACGGCAAGGTGTACACGGGCCCGCGCAACCCCTATCCGGCGAACTACAACTACAAAGCGGTCGAGGAGCACTTCGCGGAGAAGATCGCGAGCACCGACGGCTACCTGATCGCGAAGCTGAAGGAGGGGCCCGGCTACGTCCGCATCCACTCCTTCTCGCAACCCGACGAGGTTTGGACCGCGCTCGACAAGGAGATGGACAGGCTCAAGGACGCGCCTTCGCTCGTGATCGACGTCCGCTCGAACGGCGGCGGCGACGACAGCAAGGCGAGCTTCATCGCCGGCCGCTTCGTCGAGGAGAAGACGCCCTTCGCCCCTTACCTCGAGCGCGACGTCACGCAGCCGAAGAAGATCGCCTTCGGGGAGCCGATCATGCGCCACGTCTTTCCGCGCGAGGGTCGCGAGCCGGACCTCAGACCGGTCGTCCTCCTGCAAGGCCGCCACTGCGCGAGCTCGACCGAGGCCTTCTGCCTGATGATGAAGGCGATCCCGACGGTGACGACGGTCGGCATGCCGTCCAAGGGCTCGAGCGGCCGGCCGCGGGGCTTCGACCTCCTGCCCGGTGTGACGATCTACCTCTCGTCTTGGCGCAGCCTCGAGATGGACGAGACCTGCATCGAGGTGCTCGGCGTGCAGCCCCAGGTCGAGGTGGACGAGCGCCCCGCCAAGTACCTGAAGGGCGACCCGACCTTCGAGAAGGGGCTGGAGGTGCTCGGGGCCTCCGGGTAGCGCGTGCTGCGCCGCCTCTTCCTCGCCCTCGCCCTCGCCCTCGCCGCACCCGCCGTCGCGCAGGAGAGGACCGAGCCGCCGCTCAACGTCGTCTGGCTCACCGTCGAGGACATGTCGCCGTGGGTCCCGTGCTACGGCGACGACACGGTGCCCACGCCGAACCTGGATCGCCTCGCCGCGGCTTCCGTGCGCTATACGAACGCCTTCGCGACGAGCCCCGTGTGCGCACCCGCGCGCTCTTCGCTCATCACGGGAATGTACGCGACGCGGATGGGCACGATGCACATGCGCACGGGCAAGCCCAGCCGGGCGGCGCTCGACCGCGATCCGGGGGCGTACGACGACATCCCGAGCTACGAGGGCGTGCCGCCGGCCTTCGTGCGCTGCTTTCCCGAGCACCTGCGCGCGCGCGGCTACTACTGCACGAACAACGCGAAGACCGACTATCAGTTCCGGGCGCCGGCGACGACCTGGGACGCCTCGGGGAAGAGAGCCCATTACCGCGATGAGTCCGGAGCCGCGATCGAGCCGTTCTTCGCCGTCTTCAACCACGGTGGCACCCACGAGAGCCAGGCCTTTCCCGACGCGAGCCGCCGCCCGGAAGCCGTGGCGCCCGGCGAGGTCCCGGTGCCACCGCTCTACCCGGACACGCCGGCGGTGCGCGACGCGCTCGCGCGGACCTACAACAACATCGCCGCGATGGACGCATGGTTGGGGAAGAAGCTCGACGAGCTCCTCCACGCGAACGTCCTCGACCGCACGGTGATCTTCTTCTTCTCCGACCACGGCGTCGGGTTGCCCCGGGGCAAGCGTTCGCCCTACGACCTCGGAACGCGCGTGCCGCTGCTCGTGCGCTTCCCCGATGGCGAGGGTGGTGGCACCGTGGACGACCGCGTCGTCAGCTTCGTCGACTTCGGCCCGACCGTCCTCTCGCTCGTGGGGATCAAGTCCGACGAGCGGCTGGACGGCGTCCCCTTCCTCGGCCAGCACGCGCGCGAGGGCAAAGGGTTCGCTTTCGCCCACGCCGACCGCTTCGACAGCGTCTACGACCGGTCTCGGTCGGTGAGCGACGGACGCTACCGCTACGTGCGCAACTACCTGACCGACGTCCCCCACCTGCTCCCGAACGCCTACCGCGAAGAGCTCCCGATGATGGCGGACTTTGCGCAGGCTACGGCGCCGGAGCATTGGCAGACGACGTCGACGAAGCGCCCGGCGGAGGAGCTCTACGACTCGCTCGAAGACCCGTGGGAAGTCCGGAACCTCGCGCATTCGGAAGAGCACGCGGAGCCTCTGGAGCGCCTGAGCGAGGCGGTCGACGCCTGGATCGAGTCGACCGGCGACCTCGGGCTCGTGCTCCCCGAGAAGCGCATGGTCGAGGAACACCTGTGGCCGGGCGGAGCGCGGCCACAGACGGCCACGCCCAGGGTCCAGGTCATCGATGACCGGATCGTGATCGAGTGCGAGACGGAGGGCGCGTCAATCGGTTGGCGCTTGGACCGCGAGAGCCCCTGGCGGGTCTACGCGGGCCTCGGAAGGCACCGGGGAAGCGCCACGCTGGAAGTGCTCGCACACCGCATCGGCTACGCCCCCGCGACGACGACGTTCGAGCTGCGCTGAGGCGCCGCCTCAGTCCTGCGCGATGTCGAGGCTCTTCTGCCCGGCCTCGGACCAGTCCTGGAGCGGCTTGTTGTACAGGCCGCCGACGACGGTCAGGACGCCGAGCACCGCCAAGAGGCCCGCGAAGAGCGGCTGCGGCCGCGGGTCGGCTTCGGCCGGCGCGTACAGGAAGAGCTCCTTCGCGACGCGGAAGTAGTAGAAGAGGCTGACGACGCTGTTCAGCGCGGCGACGACGACCAGCCAGGCGAGGCCGGCGTTCACGCCCTCGACGAAGAGCAGGTACTTGCCGAAGAAGCCGACCGTCGGCGGGAGGCCGGTGAGGCTCACGAGGAAGACGACCATCGTCACGCTGACGAGCGGCGCCTTCCAACCCATGCCGCGCAGGCTGGACACGTCCTCGCTGCCGGTCACGCCCTGGAAGTAGAGCAGGAACCCGAACGCGCCCAGGTTCATGAAGTAGTAGGCCGCCAGGTAGAAGATCGCCGCCTCGAAGCCGACCGCGGTCATACAGGCGAGCCCCATCAGGACGTAGCCGGCGTGCGCGATCGAGGAGTAGGCGAGCAGGCGCTTCAGGCTCGCCTGGCGCAGGGCGGAGAGGTTGCCGAGGGTCATCGTCACCGCGGCGAGGATGGCGAGGAGCAATCCGATGCGGTCGCTGTAGGCCTCGACCGCGTCGCTCACCCCCTCGACCATGAAGAGCGCGCCGACGAAACGCAGCAGCACGGCGAAGCCCGCGGCCTTCGACGCGACGGCGAGGAAGGTCGTGACCGGCGTCGGCGCGCCCTCGTAGACGTCGGGCGTCCAGAAGTGGAACGGGACGACGGAGACCTTGTACGCGAAGCCCGCGAAGACGAGGACGACCGCGACGGCCACCGGGACGGGGCTCGTCAGGAACTGCGCGGCGAGGCCCACCGGGAAACCGTCGGCGCCGCCGCGGCCCATGGCGGTCAGGTCGATCGTGCCGGTCAGCCCGTAGAGCAGGCTGATGCCGTACAGCATGATCCCGGCGGAGAGGCCGCCGAAGACCACGTACTTCATCGCGGCCTCGCCGGAGCGTTTCTCGCTCTTGTGGAAGCCGGACAGGGCGTAGCTCGCGAGCGACAGGAGCTCGAGGCCCAGCATCAGGAGCAGCAGGTTGTTCGTGCTGACCATGAAAAAGATGCCGATGGCCGCGCCGAGCAGGAGGAAGTAGTACTCCCCCACGTCGTGCTTTCGCTCGGTTCGGTCGGCGAGCACGAAGAGCGTCACCACGACCAGCGAGCCGACCGTGAAGAGCTTGAAGAAGATGCCGAAGCGGTCGACCGTCACCATCGCGAAGGCCGGTTCGGCCAGGGCGCCGCTCTCGCCGAGGTTGACCCACTGCTCCAGGAGGAACCAGCCGGTGATGGCCAGGCCCGCCAGCGCGACATAGCCGACCTGCTTCGAGTTGCGGCCCTTCGTCACCAGATCCCAGATCAGGACCGCGAGCGCGACGCCCGTCAGGACGCACTCGGGAATGATGTGCTTGAGCTGGGAGAGGTAGAGGTCCATCGACCTAGTGGGCCGTGATCTGCAGGTTGTTGACCAGGAGCTCGATGCTCGGCCGCATGTAGTCGAGCAGATACCACGGCGCGATGCCGAGGATCACGCAGAGCGCCAGGAGCGGCGCCTGGCAGAAGATCTCACGCGGCGAGATGTCCTTGAACTCCTTGTACTTCTCGTCGAGGTTGCCGAGGAAGACGCGCTGCATCGCCCAGAGCAGGAAGGCGGCGGTGATCACGATGCCGATCACCGAGAGCAGCACGAGCAGCTTGAAGCGCGCGTCGTCCGCCGTGTACGCGCCGAAGAGCGTCACCGCCTCCGAGACGAAGCCCGCGAGCCCGGGCAGGCCCAGCGCCGCGAAGAAGCCCAGTGTGGTCATCCCCCAGTAGACCGGCATCTGCTTGGAGAGGCCGCCGAACTTGTTGAGGTCGCGGTGGTGCGCGCGGTCGTAGATCACGCCGACGATGAGGAAGAGCGCGGCGGAGGACGTCCCGTGGTTGAACATCTGGAGCGCCGCGCCGCTCATCCCCCACTGGGTCAGCGCCGCCATGCCGAGCAGCACGTAGCCCATGTGGCTGACCGAGCTGTAGGCGACCATCCGCTTGAAGTCGGACTGGCCGAGCGCCACGAACGCTCCGTAGATGATCGATATGACGCCGAGGATCGCGAGGGCGTAGGCGAAGTGGTTGAAGGCGTCCGGGACGATCGGGAAGCAGGCGCGGATCATGCCGTAGCCGCCGAGCTTCAGCAGGATGCCGGCCAGGATGACCGAGATCGGCGTCGGCGCCTGCACGTGCGCGTCGGGCAGCCAGGTGTGGAACGGGAAGACCGGGACCTTGATCGCGAAGCCGATGAAGAGGAACCAGAACACCCAGGTGGTGAACTTCATCCCGATCAGGCCGCCGCCGCCGGGGAGGCTCGCGCCGAGCAGCGAGCCCTCGCGAGCGAGCGTCTGCATGCCCTTCACCAGAACGCCGTCCGGTCCGACGTAATCGACGATCGCGAAGGTCCCCGAGTCAAGGCGCAGCGCAACCAGCGCCACGAGCATCAGGACCGAGCCGGCCAGCGTGTAGAGAAAGAACTTGATCGCCGCGTACTCGCGCCGCGGGCCGCCCCAGATGCCGATGAGGAAGTACATCGGCAGGAGCATGATCTCCCAGAA
>JANQEJ010000034.1 GCA_028278425.1 Planctomycetota bacterium
GCGCGCCTTCGCCGCGGAGATCTCCTCCTCGGCGATCTCCATGCAGCGGAAGGTGTGGGCGATGGTGCCGGCGACGCCGGCGCCGAGGAGTTCGCCTGCAGCGGTAAAGAGGTCGTTGGTCGTCTCGTTCTTGCGCACTTCCTGTCCTCCGAGTTGCGAGGGGTCGGTCCCTCGCCGGACCCGGGGACCGACCTCGGGCAACGCCGGAGGACAGGCGGAAGCGACGCGGAGAGGGGTGCGCCGGAGCCCGCTGCAGGGACCGTGACGACCCGACGGGTCGGCGCGGGACCTGCGAGAGGCGGAGGCGCAAGCGGCCCAGGGGCCGCGGCCCCGCGCGGAGCGTCGCCGACGCAGAGCGAGACAAGAGAGCGGGCGCCAGTCGTGTTGAGTCAGAACAGCGTGAGCTGGGAGCGCGTCCGCTGAAGCTCGGCGTGAGCCGCCTTCGCGAGCTCGCGCAGAGCCCGGAGCTGGCAGCGACCCGCGAGGAGGTGGCACCAAGCCATCGCGCGTGCGGTGGATCCGCGCTCCGCCGGAGGCCTCCCGTGGCGCTCGCGCAGGACCTGCTTGAGCGCGGCGCGCACCGAGGCCTCCTCCTGCGCGATCGACTCCCGGAGCCAGGTGAGGCGCGCTTCGGGGTCGCGCTGCGCGCGAGCGGGGATGCGCTCCTCCATCAGGTCGCGGTACGGGACCTGCCGCACGCGCAGCGAAAAGCCGCCCGGCGAGTACCCGGCCGCCGGATCCATGCGCCAGGTGTTTGAGAGGGCAGGGGCGTCGAGCTGGTCGACGCGTGGCCACGGTCCGTCTCGACAGTGATCCGCGTAGGAGAACGGATCGGGATCCCAGCGCTGGGCGCGCCGCAGCTCGTCTCGTGCGCGCCACTTCCTTTCGTCTGCTTCGCTGTAGCTATGCGGCGGAGGGTCGAGGTCGCCGCGTCGCAGCTGCTGCTCCCAGCTGAGCGAGGTGTGCCACGCTTCCCACTCGTCGCGTGTCGCATCGCGCGGGCACGGAGAGGGGAGGGCGGACATCCCATCGCGCGTGATCTCGCTTGCGCCGTCGCACGTGTTCGCTTCCTCGCCCGTCACTTCAGTACTCCTCCGGAAGGAGCACCGTCGTGAGGGACCGATCGGCCTCGGTGATGATCCAGAAGCGCACGCCCTCGCCGGTCATGTACGACGAGAGGAGCCGCGCGCGTTCGCCGACCGCGGCGTTGTTCGCCTCCGCGTCCTCCGAGGACACGTTGCCCCAGTCGCCCGTGACGTGACGCCCGAGCGCGCGCAGCATCTCGCCGTTCGGAACGCGATCGAGCGCTCCGCGCGTGCTCACCAGCCTGCCGAGTCGGAACTTCGCCGTTGCCATCGTCGCCTCCTTTGCTTGGGTCGAGCCGGCCGGCCGCCCTGCGGCCAGGGCCCCCGGCCTCTGGCCGCTCACAGCCATCCGCCGCGTCCGAAGGAGGCGGGGTCAAGGACGCCGAAGGCGAGCGCAGCGGTGCCTTGACGCCGCCGGCGGACGCGGCATCTCGGTGTCCTGCCGGTGTGCGTGCAGGCTTCGGTGAGGCCGCGCGGCCGAAGCGCAACTCGGAGCCTCGCGGATCAGCCCGCGGCCGAGAGGTGTGCCGGGTGCGACTCGCGGATCGAGTGGAACACGCCGCTGCGTGCCCAGACGACGTGGTCGAGGAGGTTCACGCCGAGGATGCGGCCGGCCTCGGCCAGGCGCTTCGTGACCTCGAGGTCCTCGGCGCTCGGCGTGGGATCGCCGCTGGGATGGTTGTGGCCGATGAGCAGAGCGCACGCTCCCAGCGCGATGGCCGGCTGGAACACTTCGCGCGGGTGGACGAGGGAGGCGGTCGCCGTGCCGATGGAGACGATGGAGTCGGCGATCGGGCGGTGGCGGCCGACAAGGTAGATGGCCACGAAGTGCTCGCGCGCGTCGTCGCGGATCCGCCGCCGCAGGTAGCCCGCGACCTGGTCCGGGCTCGTGATCTTCGCGGGAGCCCGCCGCCGCGCGCCGATGTAGCGAATCGCGACCTCCCGAATCATGTGGATCTCTTCCGTGCTCGACATCGTTGCCCTGCCTCCGTCTTGGGGCCCGTTGCGGGCCGGCTCTCTCACCGGCGCTGGAGA
>JANQEJ010000061.1 GCA_028278425.1 Planctomycetota bacterium
CCTTCGGCTCGCGGTCCTCACGCGTCAAAGCGGCCCGAGGACGGGCCACTTTTCCGCGGGCTCGCGCCTGCGCGCTCGCGGGGCGGCGCTGAGGGAAGCGACGACGCCGGCAAGCCCCCCCGCACCTCCGTCCCGAACGGAGCCGAGCGCCGCCCCTTCCGCACGTACGACCTAGGCGAGAGCGTCACCGACCGCACCGCAGCGTCTCGGCGAGACCGAAACAAAGCCCCTCCACCTGCACGACCGCGGCGAGATCATCACCGACCGCACATCAGTGGTCCCGCGAGACAGAAGGCAAGAGTCGCCTGTTATCGCGTGCCGCCTTCGGCGTTCGCCTCGAGCGGGTCCGGAAAGCCGGCGTCCGCAAGCTGCGGCAGGATCGCGGTCCGGTCGCCGACCAGGACGATCTGGAGGCTCTTCCAGTCGAAGAGCCCCGACTTCGCGAGCGTGTTGGCCCCGTCGAGCGTGACCTGGTCGAGCGCGGCGAGGTCCGCGCGCAGCGCGCCGGGTGCGCGATGCTGGTCGAGCAGACCGGCGAAGGTGGACGCGACGTCCGACGTGGTCTCCACGTTGCCGACCACGCGCGCCCGGACGGTCTCGCGCGCCTTCTCGAGCTCGTCGGCGGTGACGTCGCCGGAGGCGAGCGCGGCGAACTCCTTTTGAAACTCCGAGAGCGCAGCGGCGGTCACCGGCGTGTGCACGGCGGAGCTCGCCATGAGGACGTGCTGGCCGCCTTCCTGCCGCAGACGGCAGCCCGCGCCGTAGGTGTACTTGTTCCGCTCGCGGAGGTTCTGGTTCAACCGGCTGGTGAACGACCGCCCGAAGAGCGTCTCTACGCAGGCGCGCGTCGCGCGGTCGACGTCCTCGGCGGGCGGGAGCGGGCGCATCAACACGATCATCGTCTGCGCCGCGCCCGGGCGGTCGACGAGGATCAGGCGGCCTTCGGGCGGTTCCGCGAGCGCGGGGGCTTCCGCGACGTCGCCGTCGTCGCCGCGCCAATCCGCAAAGCGGCGCTCGAGCTCCGCGCGGAGCTTCTCCGGCTCGAAATCCCCGGCGAAGACGAAGCGCGTTCGCGCCGGATGCAGAAGCGCGGCCAGCGCCGGCGCGACCTCGGCGTGCTCGATCCCGGCGACGGTCGCGGCGTAGCCGTCGAGCGCGACGCCCGACGGGTGCTCGCGGCCGAAGATCCGCGCGCGCGCGACCACGCTCGCCACCGTGCGCGGGTTGTCGGCACGCGCCTCGATCGCGGCGAGGAGCAACGCCTTCTCGCGCTCGAAGTCCGCCGGCGTGAGGTTGGGTCGCAGGATCACGTCGGCGAACCGGTCGAGCGTCGGGCCCAGGCGCGAGGAGAGCCCCTGCACGGAGACGCGCGTCGAATAGCGGTCCGGCGTCGCCTCGATCGTCGCGCCGAGCTGCTCGACCGCGGCGGCGAAGGCCGACGCGTCGAGCCCGCCCGCGCCGGAGCCGAGGAGCCGCAGCGCGAGCGTCGCGAGCCCGGCCTTGCCGGCCGGCAGCGCGCCGACGCCGCCGGCGCTGACGAGCTCGCCGGCGAAGAGCCCGCTCCCCGGCCGCGGGACCGCGAGGAGCTCGACGCCGTTCGAGAGCGTCAGCACGAAGGGAGCGGGCGGCGCGAAGGCCGCGCGCGGGAAGTCGTCCGGCCGCCGGTCGAGCGCGTTCTCGTGGACCGCGAAGGTCGACACCGGGGGAAGCTTCCAGTGCTCCGGCACCTCCTCGCCCTCGGGCAGGACCCGCAGGTCGACGTGCTCGGGCACGAAGACCGCGCGCGCCCACGCGGCGAGGTCCTCGCGGCTCGGTTTCGTCCAGCGCTCGAGATCGCGCTGGAAACCGTCGGCGTCGCCGAAGTGGCGCAGGTAGGCGTTCATCCGGTCGGCGCGCGCGAAGAGGCTCTCCATCCGCTGGAGGAACTCCGACTCCGTCGACGCCTTGACGCGCTCGAGCTCCGCCGCGGTGGGCCCCGCTTCCTCGAGCTCGTCGAGGACGGCGAGGATCTCACGCTTGAGCTCCTCGAGGTCCACCCCCTCGGCGGCGACCGCCTCCACGCGGAACGAGGAGCCGAGGTCGCCGGAGGCCTGGTAGGCCTCGACCTCGAGCGCGAGGCGCCGCTCGAGCACCAGCCGCTTCTCCAAACGCGTCGAGCGGCCGCCGGCGAGCACGCCCGCGATCAGGTCCATCTCCCCGTCGCCGGCCTCGTAGAACGGCGGCGAGTGCCACGCGAGGATCAGCTTCGGGAACTGCACGCGGTCGAATTCGACGCGCCGGAGCTCGTGCGCGAGCGACGCCGGGGCCGCGCCGCGGTGCGCCGGCGGGTCCGCGTAGGGGATCTGGCCGAAGGTCTCTTCGACGAGCTCCTTCACGCGCTCGGGCTCGAAGTCGCCCGCGACGACGAGGCTCGCGTTCGCGGGCACGTAGTAGGTGTCGAAAAAGGCGACGACGTCCTCGACCGTGGCCGCCTCCAGATCCTCGTGGCTGCCGAGCACCGGGTGGTGGTAGGGGTGGCCCTCCGGATAGAGGAGCTCCGGCAGCACGAGCCGCGCCAGCCCGTACGGCGTGTTCTCCGAGGTCTGGCGCCGCTCGTTGCGCACGACGCCGCGCTGCAGGTCGAGCTTCTCCTGCGTCATGTTCGCGCCGAGCGCCTCCAGCCGGTCCGCGTCGAGCCAGAGGAGCGTCGGCAGGAGCGCGCTCGGCCCCACGCTGAAGTAGTTCGTGCGGTCGGCGCTCGTCGTGGCGTTGTTCCAGCCGCCGCCGCTCTCCATCAGGACGTCGAACTCGTTGTCCGGCACCCGCGCCGTGCCCATGAACATCAGGTGCTCGAAGAGGTGCGCGAAGCCGGTTCGCTTCGGCGGCTCGTCCTTCGAGCCCACCCGGTACCAGACGTCCACGACGA
>JANQEJ010000090.1 GCA_028278425.1 Planctomycetota bacterium
GTCCGCCTCGGCTCGCTCTCCGCCGACGACGGAGCGCGCAGCGATTTCGGTCTCGTCCGCCTCTCGGTCGAGCTCACCATGGACGGCGCGGGCGGGTGCGCGCGGCTTTGGATCACGCCGCCCGAGGTCGCGCCGCCCGAGCTCGGCGCGGACGTCGAGATCGAGCTGAACGGCGGGGGCGGACGCGTTCCCGTCTTCGCCGGCAAGCTCGACGAGCTGGAGATCGCCCCGACCGAGTGGGCCGCCGTCGCCACGGACGGGCTCGCGAGCCTCGCGCGCCTGGACGTCGAGGCGGCGTACGAAAAGGCCGCGGTCGACGTCATCCTCAAGGACCTCTTGAAGCGGGCGAAGCTGAAGGCCGGCAAGATCGCCAGGGGTCCCGAGCTCCCCGCCTACGTCCTGCGCAGCGGGCCGCGCGCCCTGCGCCACGCGCGCGAGCTGGCGGCGCTCCTCGGCGCCGACCTCTTCGTCGACGAAGAGGGCGCCGTGCAGGTCGAGGCGCCGAAGGCCGGCTCCGCCGACCACAGCTTCCGCTACGGCGAGGACGTGCTCGCGTTCGAGCTGCGCGCCGGCGTCGCCGCCTACGACGGCGTCGAGGTGTGGGGCGAAGGCGCCGCGGCCTCCAAGGGCGCCGCGCGCGCGCACTGGCTCCCGACGAAGCTCGACGGCGTCAGCGGCAAGGCGTCGATGGACGCCAAGGGCAAGGTGACGGCCGGCCAGGCCGGCAAGACGCCGCGGCGCGTCGTCGACGGCGCGCTCCGCGCCGCCGCCGCGTGCAAGGACGTGGCCAAGGCGCGCATGACCGCGCTCGCCGCGCGCCGCTTCACCGGATCGCTCGAGACCTTCGGCGCGCCCGACTGTCGTCTGGGACAGCGCGTCGCGGTGCAGAACCTCCCCAGGGACCACGCGGCCGCGGACCTGGCCAAGGACGCGGGCACGCTGCGCATCCGCCGCGTGGTCCATCGCCTCGACGCCGAGCGCGGGCTCCTGACCCGGTTGGAGTTCTGAGATGCCCGTTCGCATCGGCAGGGTCGAGTTCACCGCGTTGCAGGACGTGCGCTCCGGCGACGAGCGCAGCCTGGTCCAGCACGACGTGCCGGGCGCGTCGGGGAGCGTCTTTCAGGACCTCGGACGCACGCCGGCGTCGCTCGAGCTCGAGGGACTCCTCTTGGGCGAGAGCGCGGTCGAGGACCTGGAGGTCCTGCGCGACGCCTACGACAAGGCCGAGCCGCTCCCCTTCGCGTCGGACATCGCGGTCGGCACCGAGCTGACCGACGTCGTCATCGCCGACCTGCTCGTCCGCCAGGAGGCGGGGCACCGCGACCGCTACCGCTTCGCGCTCAAGATCCGCGAGCACGTCGAGCCGCCGGAGAACACCGCCGCGTCGATGGCCGCGGTCCAGGAGGGGATCCAGGCGGACGCGGCGGCGTGGGCGGACGACGCGCTCGCGGCCGCGTCGGTGCTCGACGATCCCTCGCGCTTCTCGGAGCTCTCCGGGTTGAACCCGGGCCTCCTCGCGCAGCTCGCGGCGGGCGTCGGGGACCTGCTCGAGCTGATCCAGCGGATCATGAAGGTGACCGAGGCGGTGTCCGCCCTCGCGGCGGAGCTCGGCGACTTCGACCCGCTCGCGCCCCTGACCGACCCCGAGGGCGCCGGCGACGCCGCGACGATGTCCGACGTGCTCGGCGGGGCGGACGGCGTGCTCGTGGCGCTGAACGAGCTCCTCGCGGCGGAGGCGCTTCAGAAGGTGAAGGAGCTCGCCGCCAAGGCGGGTCTTCAGTCCAAGGTGAACACGGCGATCGACGGTCTCGTCACGATGGTCGGGAGCCTCGAGAGCCCGCTCGCGATGCTCGGCGACGCGGCGGGGCGGATCCGGATCCTCGTCGTGCTCCTCGACGTCACGCGTTCGCTGGTGGAGGCGGGCGCCGAGATGGTGCCGGTCGACGGCCAGGTGACCGCGACCACCTTCGAGGTGATCGACCGGATCCAGGCCTTCGCCGAGTCCGCGCCGACGCGCGAGGACTTCCAATCGCTGAGCGACAGCCTGCGCGACTTCACGACGGCGATCGGGAGGTTCAAGGCATGACGGACGTCATGACCATCCTGCGCGCGGTCGTCCGCGACGAGCTCAAGACGCTCCACCTCGGCGAGCTGGCCGTGGTCACGAAGGTCTATCCCCACGCCGACGGCGACGAGAACAACTACGACTGCGACGCGAAACTGCGCGAGAGCGACCTCGAGCTGAAGCGCGTGCCGATCGCCACGCCGCACGTCGGGATGGTGAGCGCGCCGGCGGTCGGCGACCTCGTCCTCGTCACCTTCGTGGCGGGCGACGCCAACCGCCCCGTCGTGGTCGGGCGGCTGTACTCGGACGAGTCCAACCCGCCGGTCCACGAGAAGGAGGAGTGGCGCGTCGAGTCGCCGTTGGGCGGCGTCAGCTCGCTCGCGATCGACAAGGAGGGCTCGCTCGTCGTCACCGCCGGCAAGACCGTCGTCACGATCAAGAAGGACGGCCCGGTCGAGATTCGGGGCGAGACCGACCTCGCCGTGCAGTTCAAGGGCGACGCCAAGATCCAGGTCGACGGCAACACCGAGCTCAAGACGACGGACTGCAAGGTGGACGCGTCCGGCAAGGTCGAGCTCGGCTCGGGCGGCGGCGGCGTGATCACGACGAAGAGCCACAAGTGCTACATCACCGGCGCGCCGCTCGTGGGCTCGCAGAACGTCACCGCGAAGGACTGAAGCCCGCCATGCCCGCGCCCCCCCCGAACCTGATCGAAGGCCTCGCCACGTCGGCGTTCCAGGGCGCAGGTCTGAAGGGCGAGTACGCGGGCAAGCTCTCGAAGGCGGTCGCGCAGACCGCGGCGCAGGCGCTCGACCAGTTCCTGACGATGGCGCAGGTCCTGCCGGGCGCTCCGGCCGCCGTCGATCCGATCTCGGGCAGCGGCAGCACGGCGGGCCCCGGCATGCTCCTGCCCGCGCCGGCGGGCGGACCGGCGGCGGCGCAGATCAAACCGCTCGCGCTCTCCAACCTCCAGGCGAACGAGATCAAGGGCGAGAACGCGCAGAACGTCGCGGGCGTCATCGCCGGCGCGATCGCGCAGGGCATCCAGCTCTTCACGACGCAGGTGCAGATGGCGCCCGGCGTCGCCATCGCCGGCTTCGTCACGACGGCTCCGGGGAGGCTGATGTAATGCCCGCGCCGACGAAGTCGCAGCTCGAGCCGATCGTCAAGGGCCTGATGCAGTCCGAGGGGCTGCGCGGCGAGAACGGGCCCGACCTCGCCGCCGCGATCGCGGAGACGGTGGCGGGCGCGCTCGACGCCTTCGCCAAGCAGGTCATGGTCGCGCCCGGCATCGCCGCGGCGCCGGGGGCGACGGCCGCGCCGGGGAGGTTGCTCTAGATGGGCGATCCGCTGAAGACGGACCTGAAGCTCGTCTTCCGGCCGACGGGCGAGGTCGACCTGGCGGTCGGCGCGGTCGACCTCGAGCTCGTGAGCGAGCGCGACAACCTTGTGCAGGCCCTCTCGCTGCGCCTGCTGGTTCCGCGCGGCGAGCTCGAGGCCCTCGGCCACCCGCGCTACGGAACGCGCGTCCACTCGCTGATCGGCGAGCCGATGGACCGCGAGAACCTCGGCCTCCTGCGGCGCTACGTGCGGCGCACGCTCCTCGATGACCCGCGGGTGGAGGACATCGTGCAGCTCTCCGTCGTCCCGCGCTCCGCGCAGCCGGGCATCGTCGACGTCACCGCCACGGTCCAACCGATCGAGGGCGAGCCGGTTCAAGTGGGGGTGGCGATCGATGTCGGCTGAGCGCCCGTTCCTGAAGAAGGGCTTCGCGGAGCTCGTCGCCGACCTGCTCGAGGAGCTCGGCTCGGGACGCGGCGGACGCGCCGCGCTCACCGACACGACCGAGGGCAGCGTCCTGCGCACGCTGGTCGAGGCGTTCTCGCGCGAGATCGCGGTCGCCTACGAGCAGCTCGAGACGGTCTACGAGACCGGCTACCTCGACACGGCCCAGGGCCCGGCGCTCGACAAGGTCGTCCTGCTCGCGGGGCTGACGCGCCGCCGGGGCGGGCACCTCGAGGGTCTCGTCCGCTTCGCCCGCGGCACGCCGGCGCCGGGCAACATCGCGGTCCCGGCCGGGACGCTCGTCACGGGCGCCGAAGCGCCGGCCTTCGAGACGACGGAGAACGCGACGCTGCGCGAGGGCGAGACGCAGGTGCTCGTCACGGTCCGCTCCGTGGAGCCGGGCGAGGAAGCGGTGCCGGGCGACGCGGTGAACCTAATCGCGACGCCGATCGCGGGGATCGAGACGATCTCCGGACAGTCGGCGGCCTTCACCCCCGAGAGCGCCGAGGAGACCGACGAGGAGCTGCGCGAGCGCGCGCGCTACGCGCTGCGCCGCCGGCGCGCGAGCACGCTGGAAGGCATCCGCAGCGCGGTCGCCGCCCTCGGCCTCGAGGACGTGCGCGTCGTCGACCACCGCGACCAGCGCGGCGTGATCAAGGTGCTGATCGGCGACCCGGACCTCCCCGCGGCGCGCGTGGACGAGATCCGCCAGACCGTCGAGGAGGTGCGCCCCGCCGGGATCCGCGCGGACGTGGTCGTCGCCGGCCGCGTCGTCGTCGGCATCCGCGCGACGCTGATGCTCGAGCGCGACCCCGAGCCGGGCGAGGAGGCCGCCATTCAGGGCGAGATCCGGGACGCGATCGCCGCCTACTTCGCGGCGTTGCAGGTCAACCAGGGCGTCCGCCTGCCGAAGGTGCAGAACCTCCTGCTGGATCACCCCAAGGTCGTCGGCATCGCCGACGAGCCGTTCGCGCCGTTCCTGAACGAGGACGGCCAGCCCTTCGGCGACAGCCTGGCGCCGAACGGCGACCTGATCATCGAGAGCAACGAGCGCGCGGTGCTCGGTCACGTCGACCTGATCCTCCAGCCGCCGGTCTTCGAGGTCTGGGTCGACGTGCGGCTCCACCTGAAGCCCGACGTCCCGGCGGACGCGCTCGACGCCGAGCTGGACGAGATCGAGGAGATGTACCGGACGACGATCGCCGAGGAGGGCGACCGCGCCTTCGGGGCGGCGCGGGCGTTCCGCTTCTCCGAGTTCCCCACGCTGCGCACGGAGGGCCGGACGAAGGTCGAGCGCCTCTCCTTCCGCGCGATCCACCAGTCGGACGGGCAGGTCTCCGTCCTGAACGACGCGAACGACGTGCTGGAGCTCGGTTCCGCCGAGCGCATGACGCTGCGGGCCCTGCGCGTCGTCGAGGCGGAGGGAAGCGATGGCTGAGCTCACGACGCCGTTTGCGGAAGTGCGGCGCGCGAAGCGCAGCACGCGCCTGCGGGAGGTGTTCCCGAACGCCTACACCAGGGAGCCGCGCGGCACGGCGCTCGGCGAGCTGCTCGACACGGTGGGGGCGGGCCTGGCCGAGCTGGACGAGGCTCTCCAGCAGGCGATGCACGACCGCTGGCTCGCGCTCGCGAGCGGCGAGCCGTTCGCCCAGCGCGACGGTGGGCCCGCCGGCGACGGCGCGGCGGAAGCCGTCAGCCCGCTCGAGCACCTCGGCCGCGCGATCGGCTTCCCGCGCCTCCCGAAGGAGGACACGGAGACGTATCGCTTCCGGCTGCGCACGACCGCGGCGATCCTCCAGGGCGGGTTGACCTCGCCGCGCGCGCTGCTCGAGCTCGCGGCGGCCGTGCTGGGCTGCGAGACGTGCCCGAAGCGCGTCCACGACGCGTACACGACGCGCGCCTGGGGCGTGCGGCCGGGCACGCGCGCGATCTGCCCGAACTGCAACGACCCCGCGAAGAAGGAGTGCTTCTTCACCCAGGAGCGGACCTTCCCGATGACGCTGGTCGACAACCCGGCGGACACGCGGGCGCTCACGCAGGGCCCGCTCCGGGTGGGGCAGGACTTCGAGGTTCGCAGCGAGAGCCTGCGCGCGAGCCGGCCGATCGTGAGCATCACCGCGCAGACCGCGGACGTGCGCTATCCCGCGCTCGTCAACCGCACCACCGGCGAGACCGTGCTCTTCGCCGGCTCGCTCGCGCAGGGGAAGAAGCTCGTGATCGTGCCGCCGCACATGAACGCCGAGGGCGAAACGGTGCCGCCGAAGGCCTGGATCGACGCGTCGGGGGCCGTGCAGACCGGGATTCCCGGCGCGTTCGGCGCGTCGGACTTCGCGCAGTCGGCGGGCGACCTGGAGCCGGTGTTCGCCGGCGAGGGCGTCGGCGAGGGGGAGCCGGACGCGCCGCGCGCGGGCGCGGTGATCACCGACGTCTCCTACCGCATCTACTTCATGGCGGGGGACGCCCAGATCGGGTCGCTGCGCTTCGCCGCCACCGAGGAGGACAACGGGCCGTTCTTCGCCGGCCTCGGGGAAGCGCGGGTCAGCACGCCGACGGTGCCGCCCGGCACGTCGACGTGGCGGTACCGCGCCTTCACGCTGAACGACCTGAGCGGGCGGTACCCGGACTTTGCGAGCTTCGACGACGACGACTCGAGCTTCGCGGCGCCCGGCGAGGAGGACCCGAGCGTCTTCGTGGACGCCGGCGAGGTCTCCGAGGACGCGCGCTCCCTCCGGGGACGCTTTCCCGACGCTCCGACCGAGCCGCCGACGGGCAGGATCGTCGCCGACCTGAGCTGGACCGTGCTCCCGCCGGCGACGTTTCGCGTGCAGATCCCGCGCACGCCCTGGGTGCAGGAGGCCGACGAGCGCGACGCGCTGAACCTGGTCGTGCAGACGATTCAATGGGCGCGCGCGGCGGGCGTCCGCGCGCACGTCGACTTTCCCGCGGCGGAACGCTTCCAGGAAACCCAGCCGCGCCCGGCCGACGAGACGCGCATCGCGCCGCGGATGGCGTGGCGCGAGGACGCCGCTCCGGCGGAGCGCGGCCCGACGATGCGCGTCGCGAGCGCGCTGGGCGAGCGCCAACCCCACACCGACGAACGCGTGGACGAGCCCGACGGAGAGGCGCGCGCGCCGTTCTTCGCGGCCGTGCTCGACCACGCGCGCCTGAGCTGGTCGCACCTGGCGCCTCCGGAGGAGGAGCCCGAACCGAACGAGGAAGACGAAGAGGAGGACACCGGATGAAGGAACGAACGATCGTCACCGGCCGGCTCACGATCGTCGCGCGCGACCGCGGAGGCCGCGCGGTCGACGTCCGCGCGTTCGCGAACGCGATCACCGACGTCGGGACGCAGCTCCTGGCGCGCCGCTTCGCCGGCGAGGAGCTGGGCCGCCCGAGCTTCGCCATCGCCGTCGGCACGGGACCGGTCGCCGAGGACGAGGACAAGCAGGCGCGGAGCGAGCTCGTCGCCGAGGTCGACCGCGTCTCGGCGGACGCCGTCGCCGACGACAAGAAGGTGACCGTCTCCGCGACGCTCCCGCCGGCGCCGGAGACGCAGGCCCTGGTCGAGGCCGGCATCTTCATCACGGTGGCAGGCGGCTCGGAGAACGTGCTCTACAACTTCGTCAGCTTCCCCGAGGTCAACCGCGGGGCGAACATGGAGCTGACGCTCTCGTGGGACATCGACTTCGCCTGAGGAGCGGAGCGGAGGAACAAGGAGGCATCGAATGAGCGAGGTACCCTACGTCCAGGCCAACGCGGGCGACCCGATCACCGCGGAGTGGGCCAACTCGATCCAGAGCAAGAGCAGGAAGGAGCTCTACCAGATGATCGGCGAGCTCCGCGAGGAGCTGCGCCAGCACCGCCACCGCAATCCACCGGGAGGCGACAACCCGGTCGACGGCCTGACGCTCCCGCGCGAGGCGCTCGAGGACGCCGCGGTGGACGAGGCGAAGCTCGCGGATGGAGCCGTGACGCGGGCGAAGCTCGCGGAAGAGTCCGTGTCGCGCGAGAAGCTCGCCGACGGGTCGGTGACGCGGGCCAAGATCGGCAGCAACGCGGTCTCGACCGGCAAGCTGGCGAAGGGCGCGGTGGATGGCTCCAAGGTCGACGAGGACGCGGAGCTCAAGGTCAAGTCCATCGACGTCACGGGAGACCTGACCGTCGAAGGCACGATCACAAACCCGCGGTTCGGAGTGACGTCCGTGCTAAACCAAGAGACCGGCGAGCTTCCGAAGACTGGCACGTTCGAGACGCATGGCGGAACGGCAGTGATCTTCGTTGCCGGGTCCGGATTCATTCGAGGCGACAAGGGACGGCTCGGCTTCGACGTTTCGCTGGGCGAATCGGTGATCGGAAAGTGCCAATGCACAACGAACGAGCACACTAGCCACAAAGCCACCGTCCCCAGCGTGTTCGTCACGAAGCCCGCCGCTGGAACTCATACGCTGAAGCTCACAGCTCATCCGAACACAACGACGGACCAGAACGATTTCTTCACGGCGTTCGTTCTCGAGCTTCCTTTCTGACATCGACGACCCAGAGGAAACGCCATGGCCAAAAAGCCCTACGTGGAAGCCCATCCCGGCGACGTCCTGACCGCCGACAAATGGAACGCGATCCAGAAGGAGACGCGACGCGAGCTCCACACGCACCGCCACACCAGCACCTCGGTCGACGACGAGCCGAACGACGGCCTGAGGATTCCGCGCGACGGGATCGAGGACGGCGCCATCGACGGCTCGAAGGTGGCGACGGACGCCGCGCTCAGCATCAAGTCGCTCAAGATCTCCGGCGCGCTCGAGATCCCGACCTCCGGAGCAACGTCCCTGGGCAACACGACGATGAACAACGCCTACGTGGGCGATTGCGGCCACGGCGCCGGCTGGGCCAGCTTCTGCCACAAGAGCTCGGTCAGCACGGAAGGCTACGGCGTCCTGGCTCACAAGGACGGCAAGCACGTGCTGATCAACGTGAAGAAGATGCCGGGTGCCTCCATCATCTTCCGAGCCGACAACAAGGACCTCGTCACCGTCAAGGAGGACGGCGAGCTGAAGGGCTCCAACGCGACCTTCTCGGGCGAGCTCAAGGTGACGGGAAAGGCGACGCTGGGCGACACGACGATGAACAACGCCTTCGTGGGCGACTGCGGCCACACGAGTGCCTGGGCCAGCTTTTGTCACAAGGATTCGGTCAGCACAACCGCCTACGGGATAATCGCCTACCAAACGGGGAAGTGGGTGCACATCAACATGAAGGAGACCGCGGGGGCCTACGTCTCCGTGCGAGCGAGCAACAAGGACCTCCTGAAGGTCGAGGAGAACGGCAACGTCAGGCTGACGAAGGGGAAGCTCTTCGGCGCGGCCAGGAACCCGAGCGGGAAGCAGCTTCGCATCTGCACCGGCAAGTCGACGAAGAACTGGGTCCAGTACGGGAACGGCGGCGTGTATATCGACGTCGACACGTCCGCCTGCGGTTTCACCCGGACGCCCAACTATGTCACGTCCCTCCATGGCAGCTCGAGTCACTGGGATACCACGGGTGGGAGCAGCGTCTATTCGCCCACGAAGAGCGGATTCCGGGTCTATGTCCGATGGTCCAACGGCAGGGCCATCACCGTCGCCGACGTGAAGTCCAAGAGCTGGTACATCCAGTGGATCGCCGTCGGAGAGTGACGTCTTGAACGACTTGCAGAACAAGCTCCGTCAACGCCTCGACGAGCTCCGCTCGGAGTACGAAGCCGGCGAGCGCATGCTCGAGGAGCTCCAGGGCCGCCAGGCGGACCTGAGCCAGAAGCTGCTCCGCATCAGCGGCGCGATCCAGGTGCTCGAGGAGGAGCTCGGCGAGCGCGCCGCGTCCGCGCCGGAGGAGGACGGCGGCGGTTGACAGCCGCGAGCCGCAAGTACCCGGCCCCCGGCCTCGACGTGGGCCCGGAGGGCGGAACCTGGGAGCTGGACTTCCTCCCGGCCGACGAGGTGCTCGTCGCCGCGCGTCTCTTCGTCCAGGCCAATCGCTCGAGCGAGCTCAAGCTCGACGCCGAGGTGGCGCCCGGTGCAGGCAAGAAGTGGGCGAGCGCGAACTGGGAGACCGTGCGCACCATCAGCGGCTTCGGCCTCGACCCGGCTCCCGAGGTCACGGCGACGAACGTCAAGGTGTCGGCGGGAGGCGTGTGGTACACACCCGCGCCGCCCGGCACGCTGCAGAAGCGGGGCGACGGCGAGCGCGAGCTGGTCCTGACCGCCGACCTGAAGCAGAAGCTCAAGCTGCCGCCGACGCTCGCGAGCTCGCTCCTCGTCGAGTACGCCGACACCGCCAGCATCGGGGATTCCAAGTTCAAGGTCGAGGTGCTCAACCAGACGGAGAACCTGAGCATCGCCGTGGAGGACCGCGAGCCCTTCTTCGAGCGCGCGAAGGCGCTGCCCGAGGGCGAGGAGATCCCCGCCGACGGCGGTCTGCTCGCGGAGCTCCTCGCCGTCCGCGCGGAAGGCCGGACCGCGCCGCGTCTCGTCGTGCGCACCGCGGGTCCGGCGCTGATCGACCTGCGGCTCGAGTACACGCTCGCCGCCGTCGCGCGTCCGGCGGACCTCGAGCTGCCCGCGCCGCTCGTTCTGCCGTGGGGCCTAGGGTCGCCGCCGTGGGGGAAGCCGCTGGTCCTGCACGTCCCCGTTCCGGCGGACCGGCACGTGCACTCGCTCGAGCTCGAGGCGGATGCCGCGGGACTGCGGCCGGAGCGCGTGCTGCTCCAGCCGCGCACGGTCGGGACGCCCGACGAGCGGGCGCAGCTCGTCGACGCCGACCACCAGCTCGCCCAGGGGTTCACCAACGAGAGCCCCGTCACCGTGGTCGGGCTCGACCTCCTGCTCGAGCCTCTCACCGAGCGCGTCACCGGTGAGCTCGCACTTCACGCGGACGCAGCGGGCCGGCCCGACCTCGATGCGCCGCCGCTCGCCGTCGCTCCGCTCGAGCTCGCGACGCAGGGGAGCGGACCGCAACCGCCGACGGTCGTCCCGTGCACGCTGCCCGATCCCGTCGACGTCGAGGGACCCTGGTGGGCCGTCGTCTCGCTCACCGACGGGCAGGCGCTCTGGTCCGTCACGACCGCGGCGCCCCATCTTCCGGCGCGCGGCGGAATCCCCGCGCTCGCGGAAGCGCGGCAGCGCGCGCGCTCCGGCCCGTGGTTGCTTGTCAACGAAGAGCCAGAGCTTGGAGCGTGGGCCGCGTGCCGTCTCCGCGGACCCGCCGACGGCGAGCCGCGCGTCGCGGTGCGGCTCCGCCGCGGCTCGCGGGAGGTCGCCGGCGCGGCCGCGTCGGACGCGCTCGCGTTGCGGGGCATCGCCCTCGCACAGGGTCGCCTGACGCTCGGGCCCGACGCGCTGGCGGCTCTCAACGGAGCCTTCTCGAGCGGGAGCGACGTGGAGGTCGTGCTCGAGTCCGACGCGCCGGGAACGGTCGCGCTCGTCTCGTTCCGCCTGCTGCACCACGCGCCGCCCGGCGGCGGTTAGGAACCCTTCGCTAGGCCGAGAAGATCTCGTCCAGGAGCTCGATGATGCGCTCGATCTGCGGCGGGATCTCCGCGATCGCCTGGCCGGCTTCGAGCATGTCGACGGCGAGCTTCGTGGCCGCCTGCACGTTGACGACGGTGTCCCGCGCCTCGGGAACGATCTCGGCGACGGCGCCCATCAGATCCGCCGTGCTGTCCAGGAGGACCTGGGCGTTCTCGACCTGTTGCGAGGCCTTCTCGAGCTCGTCCAGCGCCGGTCCGAGAAGCCCGAGGATCTGCTTCAGCCCGTCGCTGATCGGTCCGCGGACGCCGGGGGGAAGCTCCTGCAGCGCCGTCTTGACCTGGTCCTGGCTGAGCTGGTTCTCGATCTCGTCGAGGACGCCCTTGATTCTGAGGACGACGTTCTCGGTCGTGTCGATGGCGGATCCGACGGCTTCAGCGGCGGGCATGGATCTCTCCCGTGGGTTGAAGAAGGGCGGGGGGGCGGTCGTTCACAGAACAACGAGTGCGCGCGAACGCGTGCGCGAGCCAAGAGCGCGCAGCATAGCAAGTTCTCGCGCCGGCGGTCAGGGTCGCAACAGCTTGTGCTCGACCGCTTCGATGATCCCCTCGGGCTCGGGCTCGCCGAGCGCGACGCGGATCTCGAGCTCCGCCTGGACGCCGAGCGTCGCCTGCGCGCGGAACCACGGTTCCTCGGCGGCGCGCGTCGAGCCGGTCACGCGCGAGCGGAGATTGAGGAGCCGGATGCCGACCTTCTCCGACTCGACGACGACGACGTCGTTCCCGCGCAGCCTCTCGAGCACGAGCAGCGTTCCGCTCAACGCCTTGGTCAGGAGCGCGTCCGCCCCGGCGGCGTCCTTCGACCAGGCCGCGAGGCGCGCGTCGATCTCCGCCGGCCGCTGCGTCTCCCCCCCGCGCGCGCGCGACCCGCGCACGAGCGCAGCGACGCCGGGATCGCCCGCCTCCGGCGCGCGGTAGAAGCGCAGCTCCCCGCCCTCGACCTCGTACGCGTCGCCCCGCTCGACGCGCCGGCCGGGCGGTGCCTCCACCGCGACGACCTCGCCGTCGGCGTCGTCCGGCAGGACGAAGGTCGCGCCCTCGCCGTCCGCCGCAAACTCCACCCGGCGCATCCGGTGCGCCGGCCGGCGCCGCTCGCCGTCGGGCGGCTCGGCCGTCACGATCGACGCGACAAAGACCTCCACGAACGGATCCGACCGGCCGTCCTTCGTTCCCGGCGGCCCGCCGAAGACGGCCTCGGTGATCTCCGTCTTGAGCCCGTCGACCAGCAGAGCCTCGAAGCGCTCGAGCACGGGGTCATCGTAGCGGGGGGCGCGGAGGTCGTCGACGGGCGCGCGCCGCCCGCGCAAGAGGGGCAACTCGAACGCCGGCCCAGCCGGGTTACCGGCGCAGGATCATCGGGCCGGTGCCCGACGGCTCCGGAGCTCGCGGCCCTTCGCGACCGCGAAGCGCCGATGCGATCAGGGCGATCGCCGCGATCAGCCCGATGCCGGCGAAGACGCACGCCGCGGCGACCGCGACGGCCATGATGAGCGCCAGGACGATCCCGACCAAGAAGCCCAGGGCGCCCGTGCAGATGTCTCCGCCTTCGGCGAACTCGCGCGGGAAGGCCCAGAGCCAGTCGACGCTCGCGACCCCTCCGGCGAGGACCGCGCCGCACAGGGCGATGAGAAGCAACCCGGTCCAGAGGCGGCCGGGTCCGACGAGCCGAACGGGCAAGGAGGGCACGTCGCGGTCCTCGGCGCGCGGGGGCGCGAGACTTGAATCGGGATGCCGAGGTCAGCTCTCGCGGGCGTCTTCCGCCGCGAGAAGCTTGTCCAGGCTCTCCGCCGTGGACCGGATGCGGACCTCCAGGCTCTCCAGGTCCGGCCCCGGCGGAGAGTAGCGCAGCGATCGCAGCCCGAGCAGGTTCTCCGCCGTCACCGGCAGCGTGACGCGCAACGCCTCGAACGCGCGTAGCGCGAAGAGCGCCGGCCCGAAGGGGACCGGCACGAGCGTCGGGCGTCGTCCGAGGCGATCGCCGATGGCCGTGAGGAGCTCGCGGTAGGTCGTGCTCTTCTCTTCCGCGACGGTGAGCACGCCGGTTCGTTCCGTCTCGATCGCCTTCAAGAGGACCGCGCACAGGTCGTCGACGTGCACCGTCTGGACGACTTGCCGTCCGCCACCGAAGACGGGGATGAAGCGCGAGCGCTTCACGGTGTCGCGCAGGCGTTCGAAGAGCCCGCCGCCTTCGCTCGCGAGGACGAGGCCCGAGCGCAGCGCGAGGTCGAAGCGGCCCTCGAGCGCGAGCTTGCTCCTCCCGTAATACGACTCGGAGTCCGCGTGGGCCGACGTCGTGGAGAGGAAGACCGTACGCCCGACGCCCGCCGCGTGCGCGGCGGCGAGCAGGCGGCGGGTGCCCTCCTCGTTGACGCGCTTCGCCTCCGCGAGCCTCTTCGCGCGCGTGGCGTAGGCGCAGTGCAGGAGGACGTCGGCTCCTTCGAGTCCCTCCGGGTCGACGTGCTCGGGAAGATCGCACAGGAAGCCGCCCGCAATCCCCGCGGGATCGCGCGCCAGCGCGCGCACCTCCCAGCCCCGCTCCGCGAAGACCCGGCAGAAGCGCTTGCCGAGGAACCCGGTCGCGCCGGTGATCGCGATCGCGCCGGTCATCCGAGCTCGTCCGCGAGGAGCGCGCCGACGCGGTCCGCGTTGGCCATGATCGTGAACGTCAGCCCCTTCGCCGACAGCGGCGAGAACACCGACCCGTCGGCCACGTGGACGGCGCGCGTGCCGTGCAGACGGCTGGCGGCGTCGGTCGTCAGCTCGCCGCCCTCGGCGCGGTAGGGGAGGGTGCCGGCGTAGTGGATGCTCGAGCCGTGTCCGGGGCGAATGCGCTTCAAAGCGCGGCAGCCGAGCTTGCGGAAGCACGCGAGGACCGCCGTCTCGGCGGCGGCGTGGCGACGCTCCTCCCCGTCGCTCGGCCGGTATTCGATCGCGAGCTTGTCCGGACCGTCGCCGCCGCGGCGGAGCGTGCAGGTCTTCGCCGGCGAGCTCACGTCCTGGTGGTGCATGCCGAGCACGCCGAAGATCGGCGTGAGCAGGCGCATGATCGAGAGCGTCGCCTTGTAGCCGAGCGGCGACTCCTTCATCAGCTTGTACGTGAGCAGCGAGCGGTAGGAGTAGTACTGCGCGACGACCGCCGGCTCGTCGGGATTCGGACGGTAGACCGCAGTGAGCTGCGCCAGGCTGTGCCGGCGGTCGCGCGCCTTCCGGCCGACCATCCCGAGATTCACCACCGGCGCGTAGGTGTACGGGTTGCAGAGGACCGGCAGCGGCCGATCGTAACGGTCGAGCGAGCGTAGCACGATGCGCGCCGTCCCGAGCGTGCCCGCCGCGAGCACGACGGCGCGCGCGCGGTGCGTCTCGCGCTCGCCGCCGTCGGCGAGCCGGCACGCGACCTCGGCGCCTTCGCCGTCCTCGCGGAACGTCAGGACGAGCCGGCGGTCGAGGTAGCGGAAGTTGTCGAATTCGCGGAGCTCGTCGAGCGTCCAGCGCGGCCGGTACACGCTCCGGCCCGCGTCCGACCAGAAGTCCATGTCGAGGTAGGGGTGCGCGTCGCGACCGCGGTGCGCCCGCGAGCAGGCGGCGAGCCGCGTCCGGCCGAGGTGGAAGCCCGCGCGGTTGAGCTGCTCCCGCCGGCTTCCGTAGCGCTCGAGCACGGCCTCGGCGGCGCTGTCGAGCTCGAGCGGCGGCATCATCGCCTCGCAGTCGCCGAGGAACGGCAGGAGGTCGTCGCGCGCGCCGCTGACGCCGATGCGCTCGGCCACCGCCTCGTAGTGCGGGTCGATCTCGCCGCGCGAGAACGGCGCGCCGGTCAAGTCGTCGTCGTCGAACGGAAACACGCCCGCGCCCCAGCCGGAGGCGAGGCCGCCCTTGGCGAGGCTCTCGCTGACGCCGAAGGTGTCCGACGCGACCGGCGTCAGCTCCTCGGTGTCGGCCGTGATGAACATCCGCGGCGGGGTGAGCTGCGCGCCGACGCGCACCTCGCCGAAGGGGACGCCCTCGAAGCGGTCGCCGAGGAAGTAGCGCGCCTGGCCCTCGTCGCCGCGCCGCAGCTCCGACCACGGGCGGTCGGGGACGAGCGGCGCGTAGACCGTGTCCTCGTTGCCGTAGTCGAGCATCGTCACGGAGAGACCGCGCTCGACGAGCGGCCAGGCCGCGTTGACGCCGGCGGCGCCCGAGCCGACGACGATCGCGTCGGTCACCGGGACCTCCGCAGCGTCAGGACGAGCGGGACCCCGAGCAGCGTGCGCAGCGCGGCGACGGCGCCGGTCACGCCGACGCGCACCAGGTCGAGGCGCGTGGTGCTCTCGCCCGGCAGGAAGTGGGGCGCGAAGCGCGTGCTCGCCTCGAGGATCGCGGCCATCAGGAGGATCTTCCGGCGCAGGAGGCACGCGTTGTCGAGAAAGCCCGCGCCGGAGTCGACGAGAGGAAGCCAGAACGGGCGGCGGCGGCAGAAGGCCGTGAGCGCGTCGTCCGCGTCCGCGAAGAGAACGGAGTTGGCGGAGACGTAGGACACGACGTGCCCGCGGCCCGGCGCCTCGCCGACCAGGTAGCGCGTGATGACCTCCGCCTCGCGCTCGAGCTCCGCATCCCTCCGGACTTCGGTCACCGCATCCTTGGCGCGCGTTCGCGCTCGAGCGGGAGTGTAGGGAGGCCCAAGGGGCCATGCTAGACTCCGCGCGTGGGACAACCCGGGGCGTCCACCTTCATCGTCGTCGCCGCCTACAACGAGGGGTCGGTGCTTCGGGACACGCTCGCGCCGCTCTTCCGGCAAGGGTACTCCGTCGTCGTGGTCGACGACGGCTCGAGCGACGACACCTGGACGGTCCTGCGCTCGCTGCCGGTCCACGCGCTGCGCCACCCGATCAACCTGGGCCAGGGCGCGGCGCTCCAGACGGGGATGGACTACGCGCTCAAGCACGGCGCGGAGTTCGTCGTTCACTTCGACGCCGACGGCCAGCACCCGCACGACCAGATCGAGGAGATGCTCGCGCCGATCCGCGCCGGGCAGGCGGACGTCGTGCTGGGATGCCGCTTTCTGCGCGACGAGGACCGCCGGCACGTGCCGCTGGTAAAGCGCGTCGTGCTGCGGGCGGGGGCCCTGGTCTCCGCGCTGATGACCGGGGTCTGGCTGAAGGACTCGCACAACGGCTTCCGCGCGCTCTCCGCCGACGCCGTCAGCCGCATCCGGCTGACCGAGAACGGCTTCGCCCACGCCACCGAGATCCTCCGCCAGATCCGCCTGGCGGGCCTGCGGTACGTGGAGATCCCGACGACGATCCGCTACTCCGAGTACTCGCGCGCCAAGGGGCAGCCGGTCACCAACGCCTTCAACATCGTCATGGACCTGATCCTGGGGCGACTCTTCCGATGAAACTCGTTCAACCGATCCTTCTGGTCCTCCTCGCCGTCGCGCTCGTCGTCTACTTCGCGCGGCTGCGGTCGTCGCTCCTCGACCGGGCGATCGTGCTCCTCGTCGTGGTGGTCGGCGCGGTGTTCGTGAGCTTTCCGGGCGCCTCGCAGACGATCGCCGGATGGGTCAACGTCGGCCGGGGCGTCGACCTCGTCTTCTACCTGAGCATCTTCGGGCTCGGGTTCTACTGCCTGGTGCTGTTCTCCAAGATCCGCCGGCTCGAGGCGGACATGACGGATCTCGCCCGCGCGGTGGCGATCCGCGACGCGAACGAGCCGGAAGGCGAGAGCTAGCCTAGTTCTGCTTCTGGAGCGCCTGTAGCCGCTGGGCTTCCGCGAGCGCCTCGAGCGCGAGCTCGGTGCGCCCCAGGCGTTGCGCGAAGACGCCGAGGTTCTGGTGGACCCACCACTCGCCGGGCATGCGCTCCTTCAGCTTCTGGAAGTACTCGACGCCGGCCGGGTAGAGCTTCGGGTCCGCGCCGAACGGCGCGGCGATCATCGGGATCTCGCGGAGGGTCGCTTGCGCGTTGATCTCGAAGCACCGCATCGTGAGCGCGAAGGCCTCGTCCGCCCGCCCGAGCCCGGCGTGCGCGGTGGCAAGCCCCTTGAGGTTGCGGTAGCGCTCGAGGCTCTTGGGCACGCTCGCCTCGAAGTCCGCCAGCGCGTCGGCGAAGCGCTTGCGCGTCAGCAGGTACTCGCCGCGGCGCGTCAACGCCGTGCCGGAGAGCGGGTCGTACTCCACCGCCTTGTCGTGGTGCTCGAGCGCCAGCGCGTGCTCGCCCTTCTTCGCGTAGTTCTTCGCGAGCGCCATGTGCGTGTAGTGGTAGTAGGGCGCCAGCTCGAGCGCCTTTTCGAGGTTGTCCAGGATCCGGTCGAGGTCGCCCCCGGCCTCGATCGCGCTGGCGTAGCCCGTGTAGGCCCGCGGCGACGGCGCCTTGGCGACGACGTCGGCCCAGTAGCTCCCCTTCGTGAGGAAGACCTCGTTGCGCTGGTACGTCATCCATCCGAGCGCCGCCGCCGCGACCGCGACCGCCGCGCCGGCCGGCTTCAGGAGCCGCGTGCCGCGCAACCGCAGGCCGAGGAAGACCATCCAACCGAGCGAGAGCAAAGCGACCGGCATGTACGGCCGGTGCTCGTTCACCATCTCGGCCAGCGGCACGACCGACGAGGTCGGGCTCAGGAGCGCCAGGGCGGAGCCGGCGAGGAAGAGCAGGTACGGGCGCCTGCGCCATTGGAGGAGGAGCACCGTCGCGACCGCGAGCCAGCTTGCGAGCGCGCCGAGCACCAACGGGTCGGCGAGCGACCGCTGCACGGGATACGGATAGTTGTCGGCGACCAACCCCAGCGGGACGAACCAGTGCCAGAGGTAGTACCACCAGGCGGTGAGCTGCGTCAGCAGGTAGGGGAACGGCCCGACGTCGGGACGCGCGCTCGCCACCTCGTACACGAAGTCCGCCATCACGGCGGAGCGGATCGCGAGGTAGGCGGCGGCGATCGCGAGGCAAGGCCAGAGCCGGCGCAGCGTTCCGAGGCTCGGGGTCGCGATCAGGTCGGCGGGGAAGCTCGTCGCGCCCCCGCTTGCGCGCGCCCGCTGCCAGACCTCGTAGAGGACGAAGACGCCGAGGCCCGCGATGGCCTCGACCTTCGTGAAGAGCGCGAGCCCGAAGAGGACCGCGGCGAGCCAGCGCGTCCGCCCGCGGCGCTCGGAATCGAACGGGACCATGTAGGCGTTCACCGCGCCGAAGAGGAACGCCGCGGTGAGCAGCGACGAGCGCGCCGCCAGGTAGTTCACGACGCCCGAGGCCGTCGGGTGGAGCGCGAAAAGGAGCGCGGACGCGAAGGCGATCCACGCGCCGAGCGTCTCCGCTTCGCCGCCCGCGATCTCGCGCACCAGCTTGCGGCACACGCCGTACAGCCCCAGCGCGCAGAGGAAGTGCAGGAGCACCTGCGCGAGGTGCCATCCGAACATCGTGTAACCGCCCATCGCGTGGTTCAGCGCGTAGCTCAGCGTCAGGACGGGGCGGTAGTCCGCGTTGGTCTTGAGGTTCGTGGACGTCCCGGGATCCAGGAAGAAGTCCGGCGCGTTCGCGAGGCTGCGGATGCTCGGGTTCTGCTCGACGACGTGATGGCTGTCGAGCTGGAGCTCGTGGTCGAACGAATTCGAGTAGACGCCGAGGCACAGGAGCAGGAGGACCAGGGCGTGGAGCGCCCGCGAGCCGCGAAGGAGGTCAGTACCCAAGGGCATCCAGGCGCTCGCGCTCCTCGTCGGACAGCGTCGTCTCGTCCGTCGCGAGCCGCGCGCGCGCCAGCTCCTCCAGGTGCGCGTCGAGCCGGGCGGCGAGCGCCTTGGCCACGTCGGCCTTCTCCGCGGCGACGTCGCGGGTCTCGCCCGGGTCGGCCGCGAGGTCGAAGAGCCGCGCGCGGCGCGTGCGCGTGTTCATCACGAGCTTGTGTTCCGGCGTCCGCACCGAGTGCAGGTCGGGTTGCGCGATCGCGGCGGAGCCGAAGGCGACCCCGTCGCCCGCCGGGACGCCGCCGGAGCCGAGACCGCTCAGGTCGCGTCCCTGCACGCCCGCCGGCGGCCGCACGGCGGCGAGGGACAGGATCGTCGGCATCACGTCGGTGAGCTCGACGATCTCGCCGACCGCCGCGCCGCCGCGGGCTCCGCCGGGGCGGCGCACCAAGAGCGGAACGTGGAGCTGGTGGTCGAAGAGCCCGAGGCCGTGGCTCCAACCCCCGTGCTCGAAGAGCTGCTCCCCGTGGTCGGAGGTGATCACGAGCACGCTCCCGTCGAGCAGGCCCCGCTCCCGCAGGTGCTCGATGAAGGGCGTGAGCCGCCGGTCGAAGGCGCGCACGCCGGAGGCGTAGCGCCGGCGCCAGTAGTCCACGTCGCGGCGCATCGCCTCGGTCGCCCATTCGGCGGGGGTCTCGAGGTTCTTGACCATCGCCTCCGGCATCTCGCGGTCGGCGAGCACGCGCTCCGACGGCGTGGCCGGGATGGCGTCGTAGTCGGACTTCGGCGCGTCGTAGGGCGCGTGCACGTCCATGAAATGGAGGTAGAGGAAGAACGGCTCCTCCCGCGCCTCGGCCAGCCACGCCTCCGCCCGGCTCAGGAGACCGTCCGCCGGCGTGTCGATGCTCGCGCCCCGGTCGTCGAAGCGGTCGAACCCCTGCGCGAAGCCCTGGGAGCGCTCGACCCAGGGGTTCGCGACGAACGCGCCGGTGCGGTAGCCCGCGTCGCGCAGCGCCTCGGCCAGCGTGACCGCCTGCCCGGAGAGCGCCTGCGTCCGCGGCGGCCCGTCGTCCTTCACCGGCCCGACGTCCGGGTGGATGGTCAGCCCGTGCGCGTCGGGGTAGAGCGAGGTGAGGAGCGACGCCGTCGCCGGCTTCGTCCAGGGCGAGGGCGCGAAGC
This sequence comes from Planctomycetota bacterium, assembly GCA_028278425.1. Taxonomy (GTDB): domain Bacteria; phylum Planctomycetota; class UBA1135; order UBA1135; genus JANQEJ01. The sequence continues at coordinate 20,233 of JANQEJ010000090.1, forward strand.
AGCGCTCGAAGCGCACCGACTCGGCGGCGAGCGCGTCGAGGGTGGGGGAGACGTCGCCCCGGAAGCCGTAGGAGCCCAGATGGTCCGCGCGCAGCGTGTCCACGACGACGAGGATCACGTTGGGTCGCGGCTCCCCGGGGCTCGCGCCGCATCCGAGAAGGACCGCGCCGAGGAGAAGCTGGGCGGCGCGCTTCACGGGGCCAGGATAGCGCGGCGTCCCGCGGGAGGCCCACCCGCGAACCGCGGGCGTCGGCTCCGGCCGGCGAAGTTGCAGACACCCGGCGGCGAATCTGTTACGAGAAGCCCGATGGAGGCCTACCAGCGCGAGTTCCTCGACTTCCTCGTCCGCTCGGAGGTGCTCTCCTTCGGCGACTTCACGACGAAGAGCGGCCGCAAGTCCCCCTGGTTCGTGAACACCGGCCGCTTCCGCACGGGGGCCCAGCTCGACCGCCTCGGGCGCTTCTACGCCGCGGCGATCCTCGAGCACCTCGGCGCGGACTTCGACGTGCTCTTCGGGCCGGCGTACAAGGGCATCCCGCTCGCGGTGGCGACGGCGATCGCGCTCGAGCGCGACCACGGAAAGTCGGTGGGCGTCGCCTTCAACCGCAAGGAAGCGAAGGACCACGGCGAGGGCGGCTCGCTCGTTGGCCACGTCCCCGCGGCGGGCGAGCGCGTCCTCATCGTCGAGGACGTGACGACCGCGGGCACGTCGATCCGCGAGACCGTGCCGTTGCTCCGGGCCGCGGCGACCGTCGAGCTCGCCGGGCTGTGCGTCGCCGTGGACCGCGGCGAGCGGGGCCCGGACGGCGGCGAGGTAACGGCGCTCGAGGGCATCGGCCGCGAGTTCGGCATGCCCTGCTTCGCCATCGTCACCGTGCACGACGTGCTGGAGCACCTGCACGGCCGCGAGCTCGACGGCCGCGTCGTTCTCGACGACGCGGCGCGGGCGCGGATCGAGGCGCACCTCGCCGAGCACGGCCTCCCGCGGGCCTGAGCGGCGCTCCTAACCGTCGTTTTGGAAACGATTTACGTTCCTGATTGAGTTGGCCGGGGGCCGGGCCGATTAAGGGGAGGAGACCGGCCCGGGCGGAATCCCGTTTTCTGGTTTCGCAGCCCGCGTCGATCGTGCACGATTGCATTCGCGGTGGGTTTCCCGGGAGTTGTCCCGAGTGGGAACCCACCGACTCTCGCCCGCGCCCGCGGGCGCCCTTGCGCCACTCTCGGCCCTGCACCTCCCTTCCGGACGTGCGCCCGGCGTGCTCGACACGGCCCCAGGGCCGGCGCGACTGACTCAGCGGACCTCACCCGAGCTCTCCGCCTCCCAACCAAGGAACCTCGATGGCTCCCAGGAAAGACGCGAGCTCCCCCGACGAGGGGATCCCGTTCGGGGCGCTGGAACGTCCCGAGACGACGGCGGTCGACGCCAAGGCCAAGCGGCCGAAGCGCCGCGCGACCAAGGCGACGAAGTCGACCGCGAAAGACGCCGCGAAGGACTCCGTCCAGGAACCGGGCGCGGACGAGAAGACCGCCCCCGAGTCGAAGGGCGCGTCGAAGTCGGACGCGGCGCCCGACAACGGCCGGAGCGAAAGGAAGGCGCGGACGCGCCGCTCCCCGCGCCGCCGGAAGGAAGAGCCGTCGGACAACGGCAAGGCCGCGCCGGCGGAGCCGGTCGAGGCGGCCGCGGCCGAACCGGCCGAGGCGGCGCAGGCGGAGGGCGAGCCGCGCCGCGAGGGGCGGCGCAAGCGCTGGCAGAAGCGCCGGCGCGGTCGCCGCAAGCGCGACGGCCAGCGCCCCGACGGCGGCGCGGCCACGCAGACCGCCCAGGCGCCCCGCGCCGGTCAGGACCGCGCCCGCGGCGCGCGCCCCGCTCCGGGCGGCGAGATCCGCGAGATCGAGGGCATGCTCATCCTCGAGAAGGCCAACCACGGCCGGCTCAGGCGGCTGGACAACCAGCTCCTGCCCACGCGGCACGACGTCCACGTGGCGCCGCGGATCGTGCAGAAGCTCGGCCTCCGCGAGGGCTCGATCATCAAGGGGGTCTACGGCCGCGGCCACGGCAAGAACAAGTACGACTTGGTCGAGGTCCACTCGGTCGACGGCAAGGACCCGAAGGAGGTCAGAAACCTCCCGTCGTTCAAGAGCTTGGTGAGCATCGACCCCGACTTCCACTACGCGGTCGGGGACGGCGTGGACGACGTCAACCTGCGCATCGTCGACCTGATCTGCCCGGTCGGGCGCGGCCAGCGCGGGCTGATCGTGGCCCCCCCGCGGACGGGCAAGACGATCCTGCTCCAGAAGTTCGCCCACGCGATCGAGGAGATCTACCCCGAGGTGCGCCTGATGGTGCTCCTGGTGGACGAGCGCCCCGAGGAGGCGACCGAGTGGCGCCGGACGGTCAAGAACGGCGAGGTCTACGTCAGCACGAACGACGAGCTGCACAAGAACCACGTCGAGCTCTGCGAGGCGGTCTGGCGCCGCTGCCGGCGCCTGGTCGAGCTCGGCGAGGACGTCGTGCTCCTGCTCGACTCGATCACGCGCATGGGCCGCGCCTACAACAACGTCTACGGCAACAGCGGGAAGACGATGTCCGGCGGCCTGGACACCCGGGCGCTCGAGCGGCCCAAGCAGTTCTTCGGCTCTGCGCGCAACACGGAGACGGCCGGCTCCCTGACGATCCTGGCGACGACCCTGATCGAGACCGGGAGCATGATGGACAAGATCATCTTCGAGGAGTTCAAGGGCACCGGCAACATGGAGCTCGTCCTCTCCCGGAAGCTCGCCGACCGGCGCATCTTCCCCGCGATCGACATCGAGAAGTCCGGTACGCGGAAGGACGAGAAGCTGATCAGCTCGAACCGGCTGCGGTTGATCACGACCCTGCGGCGGGTGCTGCACCGGATGCACTTCGCCGAGGCGATGGAGCTCCTGATCACCAAGCTCGACGACGTCGAGAAGACCGACGACTTCCTGAAGCGCTTCGAGATCGACCCCGAGGCCGAGTAACCGTCCCCGCCACCGCGTCATCAACGGGGATTCCGGGGGTAGCGCTCTCGGCGGTGTCCACCTAGACTGCCCTTCGGTTTGAAGAGGCACCCTGCCTCTATCTAACAACGGGGTTTGGCAAGGAGGATGCCATGGTTGCGCGCAGTTGGCTCTTCACCGGTGCGCTCGCAGTTGCGCTCGGTTCGTTCACGTACGGGCAGTCGCAGACCTTGAGCGAGGGGGATTCCGTCCTCACCTATCGCTCCGATCCGGTCCACGGGCTCGTGATCGAGTCGATCGGCGACGACGCGGACCCGCAGGCGTTCGCGTTCCAGCCTGCCGACCTTTGGCAGGTGGAGTTCCGCACGCCAGCCTGCGTGGTCATCGGTCCCAGCGATCTGGACCCTGGCGCCGACTTCGACATCGACAGCGAGGACGAAAGCGTTACGGCCACCTGGGACGAGGTGACGTCGAGCCTCCTGCCCGGCGTCGTCTTCTCGGTCGAGGTCGAGTTCTCGATCGACGAGGACACGT
>JANQEJ010000344.1 GCA_028278425.1 Planctomycetota bacterium
TGACGGTCGTGTCTGCGCGCGCCTCGCCCTCCAGCCGCCGCGCGCGACCGACCGTCCCCGGCGAGCCGGCCGACGGGGCCCCGGGAAGCCCGACCCCACCCACCTAAAACTCCCGATTCCCCCGCGTCCCCCCCTCTTCGAGAAACTCCCGCTGCTTCTGCGCCGCCGGATTCGTCGAACGCTCGCCGACGAGGTCGATCAGATCGAGAAACTCCGCCCGCCCCGCTCGCTTCAGCGCTTCGGCCGGGGGCACGTATTCCTCGTCCAGCCGCTCGTACCAACCGCGCAACTCTCCCGCGAGCTCTGCGCGTTCGTCCTCGTACTCCGGCGATTCAACCAGGTTCTCGAGCTGATACGGGTCGCGCTCGAGGTCGTACAAGAGCCACGCACCCTCCATGTCCTCCGCGTACAAATGCCTCGCCGTCCGCACCGCGCGCCACGTGTAGACGTCGTGGTCCACCATTCGGCCAATCCCGGCCAGCTCCTGGAGGTAAACCGACTCCGGGGCGGTGCCTTCGCCACCCGTTGCGCTCCACGAGAGATCGACACCCTGCATGGCCGCCGGGACGTCCTGCCCGGCGAGCCCGAGCAACGTCGGCGCGAGGTCCGCGAGCGAGAACAGCACGTCCGGCTCGACCCCGCCGCTCACCCGCGCCGGATACCGCACGATCATCGGCACGCGGACGGACTCCTCGAACGGTTGCTGCTTGCCGTACAGCCCGTGCTCCGAAAAGAGCCCGCCGTGGTCGGACGTGAAGACCACGACGGTGTCGCGCTCGAGATCGAGCCGCTCGAGCGCGTCGAGCAACCGGCCCACGTTGGCGTCGAGCGCCGAGCAGGCCGCGTAGTAGCGCGCCAGATCCGCGCGAAACCGCTCCTCGCCGAAGCCGTCGCGTTCGACGGGCTGCACGTTCGCGCGGCGGTGGAGAGCGTCGGGCTCGTAATCGTCGAGGAATCCGCCGGGCACCTCGTACGGCGGGTGCGGCGGCGCGTAGGACACGAAGAGCGCGAACGGCTCCCCCGCCGCGGCTCTCCGCTCCAGGTACTCGACGGCGACGTCCGTCTGCCGGTCGGGCGCGTAGCCCTCCGACGGGAGCTTCTCCTCGGTGTCGGTCGTGTACCAGGAGTCGAAGTAGTGGTGCGAACGACCCCAGACCGCCCAGAAGTCGTCGAACCCGGCGCGCTCGGGACCGGGTGGGATGAAACGAAACTCGGGAAAGCCGCCGAGGTGCCACTTGCCGACGTAGCCGCAGCGGTAACCGGCCTCGTTCAGGATCCGCGGCAGCGTCTCCGCGTCGTCGGCGATCGCCATGTTGTTGGTCAGGATCCCGTTCCGCATCGGGTAGGTCCCGGTCAGCATCATCGCGCGGCTCGGACCGCAGAGCGGCACGTTGGCGAAGGCCTCGCGGAAGAGCGCGCCTTCGGCCGCGAGGCGGTCGAGGTTCGGCGTCTTGACGTCCGGGTTGCCCATGCAGCCGAGGTCCATGCCGCGCCATTCGTCGCCGAAGACGACGAGCACGTTCGGCGGACGCGGCGAACCCTCGGACGCGCCGCAGGCGGTGCCGAAGACGAGAGCGCCGGCGAGCGCGGCCCGGACGGTCGCGCTACTCGGCCTCACCGAGCTTCTGCAGGCTCCACAGCCGTGCGTACGTGCCCTTCGCGCGCACGAGCTCGTCGTGCGTGCCCACCTCGACGAGCCTGCCGGCCTCGAGCACCGCGATGCGGTCGGCGTTCTGGATCGTGGAGAGCCGGTGCGCGATCACGATCACCGTCCGGCCCTTCATCAGGCGCTCGAGCGCGCGCTGGACCTCGGCCTCGGACTCGCTGTCGAGCGCGCTCGTCGCCTCGTCGAGCAGGAGCAGCGGCGCCCCCTTGAGCAGCGCGCGCGCGATCGTGATGCGCTGGCGCTGGCCGCCGGAGAGCCGCGTGCCCATGTCGGCCACGTCGGTCGCGTAGCCCTCGGGCAGCCCGCGGATGAACTCGTGGATGTGCGCCGCGCGGGACGCCTCCTCGATCTCCTCCTGGGTCGCGCCGGGGCGTCCGTACGCGATGTTCTCGCCGATGGAGGCGTGGAAGAGGAAGGGCACCTGCCCGACGAGGGCGTAGAGATCGGTCCAGTCGCCGAGCTTGAGCTCGCGCAGGTCGACGCCGTCGACGGCGATCCGGCCGTCGGTCACGTCGATGAAGCGCGCGATCAGGTCGACCAGCGTGCTCTTGCCCGCGCCGGAGGGTCCGACCAGGGCGAGGGTTTCGCCGGGGCGGACGTCGAGCGTGACGTGCTCGAGGGCCCGTTCGGTTGAGCCGGGATAGCGGAAGCTCACGCCCTCGAAGCGGATCCCCTGGCGCATCGAGTCGATCGCGACCGCGTTCGGGCTCTCGACCACGTCGGCGGACTCGTCGAGGAGCTGCTGGAGGCGCTCGCAGGCGCCCGCGGACTCCTGAACGCGCGTCAGGGCCTTCGCGAAGGTCTTGACGTGGTTGCTGGCCAGCATGACCGAGCCGAAGAAGATCATCATCTGCTCGCCGCCGCGGAACATCCCGTGGCTTACGGTGAGCCAGCCGAGAACCGCCACCATGACCGCGAGCCCGGCGGTGCTGAAGAAGACCGTCCAGGAGTGCGTGAGCGCGATGTGGCGGACCACCTTCATCGAGGTCCGGAAGTAGTCGTCGTTGATCTCGGCGTAGCGGTCGAGCTCGCGTTCCTCGGCGCGGAAGGCCTTGACCGTCCGCACGCCCTGGAACATCTGCGTCAACACTTGAACGGAGGCGCCGAGCGTCGTGAGGCTCTTGGTGGAGCTCCGGCGCACCTTGCCGGACAGACGCGAGACCGGCCACGCCAGGACCGGGAGCAGGAGCAGGATCCCGATCGTGGGCAGAGGCGCGGCGTAGAAGGCCGTTCCCATGAGCACCAGCGCGATGATCGGCTCCTGGATGAAGCTCTTGAGGCCGACGTTGACCGCGTTGAGCGTGACGCCGACGTCCGCGCTGACGCGGCTGAGCAGGTCGCCGAGCTGCCGCTGGCCGTGGTAGCGCAGCGACAGGTTCATCAGGTGCCGCGCGATGCGCATCCTGAGGTCGACGATCATCTGGAAGCCGACGCGGCGGGCGATCCAGGTGTACAGGAACTGCGCCCCGGCGCCGACGATCGCGATCGCGACCGCGACCGCGACGACGATCCAGAGGATCCGCAGGCGCGCGTCCACGTCGAGGTCCGCGCCCGAAGCGCCGGGCTCGAGGCCGCTCAGGTGCGCGAAGAGCCGCTGCACCGGAGAGGGGTCGCCCGCCGCTTCGCCGCCCTCGCCGCCGGGGAAGAGCACCTGCCTCCAGAGCGGCTCGAGCAGGAGCAGCGGCGCCGCCTGGACCGTCGCGAGAACGCCGCCGAGGAGCATGACGATGCCCAAAGCCGGCAGGCGCGGCTTGGCGTGGGGCTGCAGGAGGCCCCAGGACTTTCGCAGGTGGCCGCTCACGACCCGGTAGCCTAGGTCAGGAAACGGAGCGAGCGCGAACCGGAACTCCCGGATCGCGCTCGCGCTCGGCTCAGGCCGGTCCTAGAGGCCTTGGACGTTGGCCTCGTCGAGGCGCTGGCGCGCGTACTCGTTCATCCGCACGGCCAGGTAGTCCTGCTCGACGAGATTCCGGTGCGTGCCCTCGAGCGAGATCTGCGTCGCCGGGCTGGTGCGGCCCTTGACCAGGCAGACGTAGTAGCCGTGCGGGCCTTTGAGCGGCTGGCTCGGGACGCCGATCTCCAGGTCGAAGAAGATCGTGTCCGTGAGCGATTGGCCGGTGAGGAAGAGCGAGAAGTCGCTCTCGCCGATCTTCTGGAGCAACTCGTTGCGGTTGAGCTGACCGAAGCGGCCTTTGTTCTTGGCGAACTGCTGCGCCATGTTCTGGGACGACTTGCCGAGGGGGGGCTCGTAGAACTCCGAGCACTCCTCGAGCACCTGGTTCCACGGGTCGCCGTCCGCGAGCCGCTGCATGACGTTGACGGCGCGCTTCTTCGCCTCCTCCCAGCCGTTGGGCTGGAACGCGGACTTTTTGAAGTCGTAGGCGGAGATCAGGATGATCTCGACGTCCACCTTGGCGAGCCCGAGGAGATTCTTGGTGCGCGTTTCGTTGTGCGCCGCCAGGCTCTCGTCGGTGATCTCCGACTCGATCATCTTCTTGTACGACTCGGCCAGGCGGTAGTGCTCCTTGTAGGCGTCCTCCGAGGGGAACTTCTTGAAGCTGACCGCCACCGCGGGGATCGAGAACGGCGAGTCCTTGTACGGGTCGGTGTGCTCGAAGTAGGACTGCTCGAACTCCTCGTCGGTCATGTAGTGGCCCGACGCCTCGAGACCCTGGCGGATGACGAGCGTCTTCGCGAACCAGAGCTTCGCGTCGTGCACGTCCTCCTCGGTGACCTTGTAGCGGATGGCGCGCCAGATGTCGTCGGTCATGATCTGGCGGCCGTTGACCTCCATCGCGACGTCCGACGGAAGCCCGTCGGCGTGCGTCTTGACGTCGGCGGAGCGGTTGAGCGCCGAGATGACGAGCTGGCGCATGAGCTGGCGGAAAAGAAGCTGGCCCTGGTCGTTGTGCAGGTCCGCGAGCTCCTTCTCGGCGACGGCCAGCGCGGTGGTCATCGCTTCGACGGCCGCGAGCTTCTCGGCATCCTCGCCGGCCTCGGCCTTGGCGGTCTCGAGCTCGGCGCGCTTCGTGTCGACCTCCTCGGCCTTCTCCTCCCGCATCTGCATGCGCAGCTCGTGGCCCTCGATCAGGCGCTGCACGAAATCTTCGGCCTGAGAGTTGAGCGCGGCGACCGTCGTCGGCGGGTAGTCGTTGGGGTCCTCCGGCAGGAAGACCTTGTCGAAGAGCTGCGTCTGGCGGACCTGATCCATGTACATGCCCTGCGGCATGTAGAACAGGTCCGTGGCCTTGTTGACCTCGTCGTTGCCGGCGTACTCCTCCTCGACCATCTTGTCGGCGGTCTGGATCGCGTCGGCGACGGCGGCGTCGGTGATCTCGAACTCCGTGGCGTCCTGACCTTCGTCGATCCGCCGCTGGACCTCCTCGTCGATGAAGACCTGGAGCTTGGCGGACTCCAGCACGCTGCGGCCCGTCGCGCCGACGACGACGCAACGCTTGATCTGCTCCCGGGACACCGTCTCTCCGCCGACGACGAGGGGATCGCCGAGGATCGCGTCGATGTCCTCGGGGACCTTCTCTCTGGGCTCGGCCGCGGCCGGCTCCGTCGGGGCGGTGATCTCGGTCGTGACCACCTCGGTGGGCTCGGACGCGGGCTCGGGCTCGGCACCCCCGCCGCAAGCGGCGGCGAACAGAACACAGATTCCAAGACCGAAGAGGGGGCGGGATTGGCGCGGAAGCGACTGGGCGAACATGGCTGGGACGGGAAGGTTGGGGTTCACGAAGGCGGGCCGGCGGATCGCCGGATACGCGCCCCGCCGAACCGGTGTGAGCGTTAGGTTCGCGGCCGGGCGCGAAAGAGGGCGGAAAAGTCTACCTTCGACCGCCGAGAAGCAGAACCCCAAGCGCTTGCTACCATTCCCGCCGTGCACTACGCCCCCCGCACCATTGCCTTTCTCTGCGAGCTTCTCCACCCCCCCAAGGCACCGGATCCGACCCCGATCCAGCGGTTTCACAACAGCATGTTCGAGGGGGGCGATCCGACCTACCGGAGCTTCAACGTCGCGCCCCAGGGGGCGGTGCTCTCCAACCCGGTGACCCGCCCCGGAGCGGTCTCCTCGGTGGAGTTCCTCGCCGACCGCTACCGCTTTCGGGAGGAGCTCTCCAGCCTGACCGTGGAGCAGTTCGGCGAGCGGGTGATGGACGTGGCGGCGGCCGTGGCGGAGCTCGAGAACCTCCAGGTCTTCACGGCGCGGATCGTGACGATCCGCACCCTGATCAACCCGCGCAACTTCGGCGACTCGCGCGCCTTCCTGAAGCACGGCGTCTTCGGCCTCGACAAGGAAACCGAAGCCTTCGGCCGCGAGCCGCAGCTTCTCGGCATGCGCTTCGTGTTCACGCCGACGCAGGACCAGCCGAACGCCTTCACGCTGCGCGTCGAGTCCTTCGCCAACGACCCGCGCTCGGTGTTCTTGGAGAACCAGGGGAGCTTCGGACCCACGCGGATCGCCGGCGGCCTCGACGAGGTCGCGCAAGCGATCCAGGAGACCTACGGCTTCCTGACCGAGCACGCGCTGCGGTTCCTCGAGAACTTCGACGTCCGTCTGGAGGCCTGACCGCGGGCGGAACGATGGCGGGCAGGGCGATGGTCTCCGCTGCGTGCGCGTCGGTGCTCGCCCTCGCCTGCTGCGCGGACGAGGACGACGGCGCGCCTCCGCGCCGGTGGCCGCCCGGAACGGTGCTCGCCCTGGACGACGTCCCGATCACGGCGGCGGACGTCGACCGCGTGGCCGAGCGCATCGCGGCCGTTTACCCGCAGCACTCCGCGGGCTTTCACCGGCGCGAAGCGCTCGGCAGCTTCCTGCTGCCGCGCGCCGCGCTGCAGGCCTACTACGCCGACGCGCGGGCCGAGGCCGAGGAGAAGTGTCGCAGCGAGCGCGCCCTGCTGGTCGCCGGGGACGAGCGCGCGCCCGAACCGATCCCGATCACGGCCACCCCGGAGCAGGACACGTTCTTCCACTGGGGCTCCGCGCGCGGACTGGAGCCCGGAGCGTGGAGCGATCCGCTCGAGCGCATGGGCAACTTCGTGCTGCTGCGACTGGACGCACGCGTGGAAGACTCCGAGGCGCTCGAGCTCTCGGTGGTGGAATTCCCGTATGTCCCCGCGGCTTTCTCGCCTAAGGACCTGGATGCTGCCTTCGCGAGCGCCCGCCTCAACGTCGTCGATCCCGCCTACGATGAGCTGATCCCCGAGCGGCTGCGCTACGCGATGCGAGGAGAATCGGAATGAGTCCCACACCCGTCTGGATCGCGCTACCCCTGCTCGTGCTCCTCCCGGAGCCGGTCCGAGCCCAGGAGCCCGATACGCCCGCCGAGGAAGAGGAGATCGTCCGTCTCACCGCCTGGCCGGAGCTCACCAAGGACCAGAAGAAGTCGCTGAAGACCGAGATCAGCCGCCTGCGCAAGGCCCGGACGGAGACGATGGGCGAGGAGGCGCACGCCGCGCTCGTGGCGATGGGCGCCGCGATCGTCCCGGAGCTCCTGCCGACGCTTGGCAAGGAGAAGAAGGAGGACGCGATCGAGCGCATCGGCGCCGTGCTGACCGCCGTGACCGGGCCGGAGCACACGCGGCTCCTCGCCAAGGAGTTCGGCGCGAAGTCGGTGGCCGTGCGCACGTGGGCCCTCCGCCGGGCGGCGGGTTTTCCCGAGCCGGGCTTCCGCGCCGAGGCGGAGACCGCGCTGGCGGCGGTCGAGAAGCTGGCGGAGAAGGACAAGGCCGACAAGAACGAGTACCTGGCGGCGGCGCTCGCGGCGACCGCCGGCGGGTCGCTGGAGGGCCTCGACTACCTGCACAGGCGCGCGCGCAAGGGCTGGGGCAAGCACGGCAAGGCGATGCGCGTCGCGCTCGAGGCCGTGCGCGGCCCGGAGGCGACCAAGATCATCGCGGCCAAGCTGAAGGACGCCGAGCGCGTGGACACGATCGCCGCGCTCAACCTGCTGGCCGGAGGCGGCGACCGCGAGACGGCGGTCCGACACGTGCGCCCTCACCTCGACAACACCGACAACTCGATCCGCATCGCGGCGATCAACGCGCTGCGCGGGATCGTCGACGGCGACCCGCCGATCGACAAGCTGCCGGTGTTCGAGGCGATCGAGAGGGCCAACAAGTGGAAGACGCGTGTTTAGGTTCGTCCTCGTCTCGCTCGGGCTGATCCTCCTCGCGGCACCGTTCGACGCCCAGCGCAAGCGCCGCAGCGATCCAGAGAACTGCCCCTATTGCCACAACGACCCCGAGGTGATGGCGAAGGCCGGCATCGTCTCGCACGGCGGGTTCGAGTTCGGGGCCGTTCCGCACGACACGAAGAGCACGCAGGCGTTCCTCGCCACCTCCGACGTCTTCTGGATCGAGAGCGAGCACTTCGAGATCGGCTTCGCGCTCGGCAAGTACAAGGTCGGCCAGAAGGAGAAGAACAAGATCCGCGAGGAGCTGTACGAGCTGGCGGAGGTCCTCCCCGACGTCGACCCGAAGACCAAGGTGCTGGACGAGTTCCTCCGCGCGCACATGTTCGCGCAGCGCTGCGAGAAGGTGTGGGACCGCTTCCTCGAGATCGTCCAGCACGAGGAGGAGGACTTTCCGCAGCCCGGTGAGCGCTGGATCTTGGGCACGCCCTACATGGGCGAGGGCCCCTACGTCGGCCAGAAGGGCAAGTTCGAGGTCCTCCTGCTCGAGACCGAGGCCGAGCACGTCGCCTACCTGCGCGACCAGTTCGGGCTGTCGATCAAGCGGACGCAGCGCTGGAACGTGATCGACCGCGACACGATCACGCTGACGATCCACCTGCGACAGGGGCAGCTCAAGACCGACACCGCGCTGCACGGCCACGTGGCCTTCAACCTCGCCCACAACCTGCTCGACGGGTACAAGCACTACTCCTACGACACGCCGCTCTGGTACCACGAGGGTCTGGCGCACCTCCTCGAGCGCGAGGTGTCGATCCGCTACAACACCTTCGACTCGACCGAGGGCGCGATCGCCGAGGAGACCCGCAAGCAGAAGTGGATGCCCGAGGTCCGCAAGATGCTGAACAACGCGCCAAGGATGGCGGAGCTGATCAACCTCAAGAGCTACGCCGCCTTCGAGCTTGAGACCCACTTCGCCACCTGGTCCATGGTCGACTTCCTCGTCCGCGAGCACCCCGCCGGGTTCGCCTGCCTGCTCGGCAGGGTCCACGGCCGCAAGAAAGAGGACGGCATGCCGGACTCCAGCAACCTCCGCGACGCCCACCGGGAGGCCTTCAAGGAGTGCCTCGGCATGAGCTACTCCCAGTTCGACACGGCCTGGAAGGAGTGGGTGGGGACCCAGGGCGAACGGAAGGACTGACCCGCCGCACCCCCGTTCCGGCGGCCGGGGCGCCTCAGAAGCCCCCCCTCACGGTATATTTTGGCCCGGACCCTCAGGCGGAGGCCTCCCCCGGACCGTTGAAGGCCAGCCGGGGCTCCCGCCGCGCCCCCCCTCCATGATCCGCCGCAACAAGAAGCGCATCGTCCTCTTCATGCCCCACCGGGCGGACCCGGGCGAGGGAGTGCGCGTCAGCCCGGATCTGCTCCCGCTCGAGCTGCTCCAGATCGCGACGCTGCCCGACAGCGAGGGCTACGAGGTCCACGTCGTGGACGCCATGGTCCACGACGACTACCTGAAGCGGCTGATGGAGCTCTGCGACGGGGCGCTGCTCTTTGCGAGTTCCTGCATTCTCGGCTACCAGGTCACGCACGGGGCGGAGGTCGCCCGCGCGATCCGCCAGCGCTTCCCCGACCTGCCGATCGTGTGGGGCGGTTGGTTCCCGAGCGTCCTGCCCGAGCGCTACCTCGAAGAGGGCATCGCCGACGCGGTCGGCCTCGGACAGGGCGAGGTCACCTTCCACGAGATCGTGCAGGCGATCGACAACGGCACGTCGCTCGAGGACGTCGCCGGTCTCTGCATCACGGTCGACGGGAAGCCGCACTACACGGCACACCGCGAGGTCGTCGGCTTCGACGCGTTCCCCGACGTGCCGTGGCACCTGATCGACTTCGAGCAGTACGTCAAGCTCCAGAACCACCCCGGCAAGAGCAAGCTGCGCCACCGGCTGCCCGACCCGGTCGACTTCCCGAAGGGCAAGGAGCTGCGCATCTTCAGCTACTTCTCCTCCTTCGGCTGTCCCGAGCCGTGCACCTTCTGCTGCTCTCCCGAGGTCACGGGCAAGCGCTGGAAGGCGATCCCCGGCGACCTTCTCTTCGAGCGGCTCGAGGAGTGCCGCGAGCGCTTCGACTTCAACATCGTCCGCTTCCAGGACGCGAACTTCGGCGTCGCCGAGAAGCGCTCGAACGCCTACTGCGACAAGTTGATCGAAGCCGGCTCCCCGTACTGGTGGAACGCCACGTACGAGGTCGAGACGATCGCGCGCTACAAGCCGGAGTCCTGCGACCGCCTCGCCGAGGCGAAGTGCCACCTCGTCATCCTCGGCGCCGAAGCGGGCTCGGAGGAGCAGCAGGCGAAGATCAAGAAGAAGATCGACATCGAGAAGAACCTCGAGAAGGCGCTCGGGCGCATCTACGACCGGGGCATCGCCACGGGCACGACGTGGATCATCGGCTACCCGGGCGAGACGCGGGAGTCGATGTTCACGACGATCGACGTCGCCGCGCAGATGAAGCACAGGTTCCCCGGGTCGGCGTCGGACATCTTCCCCTTCCGCCCGATCCCCGGCAGCGAGGACTATCGCAACGCGCTCGAGCACGGGTACCAGCCGCCGACGACGCTCGAGGAGTGGGGCTCCTGCCTCGAGTACAAGATGGAGATCGACGACATCCGCCTGCCCGAGGACGTCGTCTGGCGCTGGCGGCGCTACGGCGCGACCGCGTCGTTCTACGACGGGCTGGTGCACGAGGGCGCGAGCTCGGTCCTCGGCCTGCTCCAGAAGATCGCGGGCTGGCGCCTGAAGCGCGGCTTCTACACCTTCCCGATCGAGCAGAAGCTCTTCGACATCTACGTCCGCCTGAGCGGGCAGACCCAGCAGGACGCGATCGAGATCGACCGCACGTCCGGCGTGACGCCGCATCCGGTGCAATCGTGATCCAGCGCAAGAAGAAGATCGTCCTGTTCCTCCCCCACCGCGCGGATCCGACGCGCGGGGAGATGTTCAGCGCCGACCTCCTTCCGCTCGAGCTGATCCAGATCGCGAGCGGGCCGATCGCCGACGGCTACGAGGTCGTGATGATCGACGCGATGGTCGACGAGAACTACGTCGAGAAGGTGCTCGAGGCCTGCGACGGGGCGCTGTGCTTCGGCAGCTCCTGCATCCTCGGCTACCAGGTCTACGACGGCTACGTCGTCGCCAAGGCGGTGCGCGAGCGGTATCCCGACCTCCCGGTCTTCTGGGGCGGCTGGTTCCCGAGCGTCATCCCCGAGCTCTACCTCGAAAACGACTTGGCCGACGCGGTCTGCATCGGCCAGGGCGAGCTCACCTTCCGCGAGATGGTGCACGCGCTCGACGCCGGCGAGTCGCTCGAGAGCGTCGCCGGCCTCGCGATCCAGCGCGACGGCCAGGTCCACTACACCGACCACCGCGAGGTGGTCGGCTTCGACAAGTTCGAGCGCGTCCCCTGGGAGCTCCTCGACTTCGAGAAGTACGCCGAGCTCCAGGTGCGCCCGACCAACCTCAAGGTCCGCCACCGCTTCCCGCTGCCCGGCCACTGGACCACGCAGAACCCGCCGCGCGGCTTCAGCTTCTTCTCCAGCTTCGGCTGCCCCGAGCCTTGCACCTTCTGCTGCTCGCCGCTCGTGACCGGCAAGCGCTGGAAGGCGATCGGCGGCGTCGAGCTCGCGGAGGAGATCGCCGAGCTCCAGCAGCGCTTCAAGTTCGACGTGCTGCGCTTCCAGGACGCCAACTTCGGCGTCGCGGAGAAGCGCACCAAGGCCTTCTGCGAGCGCCTGGTCGAGCTCGAGGTGCCGATCCACTGGAACGGCACGATCGAGATCGAGACGATCATGCGCTACAAGCAGGAGACGCTCGACCTGCTCGAGGCCTCCAAGTGCCACCTGCTCTGGCTCGGCGCGGAAGCCGGCACGAAGGAGACGCAGGAGTACATCAAGAAGAACATCGCCATCGACCACATCCCGAAGGCGATCGGCGAGCTCGCGCGGCGCAACATCATCCCGGGGACCTTCTGGATCATCGGGTATCCCGGCGAGGAGCGCGACTCGATGGCGGAGACCCTGCGGCAGGCGGCGCT
>JANQEJ010000118.1 GCA_028278425.1 Planctomycetota bacterium
GTAACCGTTCAGCCATTGGATTGGGCGAGTCGGGTCAGCGTGCGGAGGGCAGCGTGACGAGTTCGGGCGGCGGCTGTGCGCGGGCCATCGCGGAGGTGACGGCAGCGAGGTAGTCGAAGACACTTTCGCCGCGGTTGCGCAGGGTGGCGGCGACGGTGAGCATGCGCTCGGCGAAGCGCAGCCCGCGCTTGCTTTGGCTCCCGAAGCTCCCGTGGCGCCAGAGCACACCCTTGCGGACCGCGCGTTCGGCGGCGTTGTTCGTGGGATCGACGTCTGGGACCTCGGCGAAGGTGAAGAGCGCGTCGAAGCGCGCCAGCAGGTGCTTGGACATGCCCCGGACGGGGCGGTGCTTGGTGCGTGCGCCTCGTTCGAGCACACGCCGGAGCCGGCGCTTGGGGGCGCGGAGCTCTCGCGCGAGCCGGGTGCGGCCGCGGTGGCCGCGGTAGCGGCGGTGCGCCCGCATCACGGCCTGCGCGATGTCGACGCCCTTGCGTCCGAAGGCCCATCCGCGCCGCGGCCCTTCGGCGAGAGCACGGAAGTCGCGTTCCAAGTGCGCCCAGCAGAGCTGGCGCCGCGCAAGCGGATGCTTGTCGTAGGCGCCCATGCGGTCGGTCACCAGCACGCCGCGATAGCGTCTGCCCACCAGACGCTTCATCGCGGCTGCGTTGCGGCGCGAGTCGATGCGGTGGACGGTGACGCCTTCGGCGACGGCGGTCCAGAGCCAGCGAAGCACGCCGCGTTCGCTCCAAGGGGTCTCGTCGACGTGGGCCACCGAGCTCGTGCGCACCGCGCCGAGCGCCTGGATGTGCGGCAGGGAGAGCCCTTCGCCCAGCCGTCCCTCGATGGCGCTCACCGTGCCCGGCGACATCGTCACGCCGAAGACCTCCGAGAGAAGCCGGGAGACCTCGCGGCGGCTCACGCGGTAGACGCCGCTCAAGGACGCGGCGAGCGCGCTGAGCCGCGGGCCGAAGGCGCTCTTCGTGACTCCTTCGGGAAGCGCCGACGCCACCACCTCGCCGCACTCCCCGCAGCGCGAGCGGTGCAGGCGGTGCTCGGTCACCGACACGAGAACGCGGGGGATCTCCCAGACTTGGTGGCGGTGCGGACGACGCGCGAGCGGCTCGAGGTCCGTGCCGCCACAGCGCGAGCACTCGCTCGGGAGGTGGTCCTCGACGTCGTCGACATCGTCCTCGTCCACCAGCCGCCGCGTCCTGCCCTCGTGACCCGGCTGGCCCCCTTGGCTCTTGTCCGACGGCGGCCTTCGCCGGCGCCGGCGCTTCGACCACGGCGCGTCCGATGACGGCGCTCGCGAGGAGTTGCGCGAGTCCCCCTTCAGGCGGCTGCGGAGCTCCTCGATCTCGCCTCGCTGTCGCTCGATGACCCGCTGCTGCTCAGCGATCTTCTCGTCCTGCGCAGCGATCGTCTCGTCCTGCACATCGAGACGCCGCGACAACTGCTCGACCAAGTCCCGGAGCTCGCTCTCGCCCACATGGGCTTCATCGTCATCTCGCTCGAAGATCTGGATCCGGGCTCAGACACAATGGCTGAACGGTTACC
>JANQEJ010000142.1 GCA_028278425.1 Planctomycetota bacterium
CATCGGTAAGCCGTGTGCGGGAAATCCGCACGCACGGTTTGAAAGGGGACCTCAGGAAACGGAGCCTGCGCGCCACCGCGCCTGAGGTCTACCAATGAACGCTCCGCTCCTCGCCATGACGCTCCTCGCCGGTCCCGCCGCCGCGCAGTTCGGCAACCCATGGAAGCTCGGCGAGCCCGTGCCCGACCTGCGCTTGCCGACGATCGGCGGCGATACCGTCGCGCTCTCGGACTTCCGCGGGAAGAAGGTGCTCTTGATCGAGTTCGCCTCCTGGTGAGCGGGCTGCCGCCAGAAGGTGCCGGTCTGGCACCGCGCGACGGAGAAGTGGCGCGCGAGCGGCGAGCTCCAGCTCGTCGGCATCACGCAGGAGCAGCATCCCGACCGTTGCCAGCTCTTCGCGCAGTGGCAGGGCATCGAGTGGCCGATCCTCTGGGATCCGTTCAACCTGACCGGCTCGACCGCGGTGCCGTTCGCGTGCCTGATCGACGAGCACGGCGTCGTGCGCGACGTCGTCCGGAAGGTGGAGACGATCGGGGATTCGTTTCTCGCGAAGGAGTTCGAGAAGCCGAACAAGAAACCGAACGACCTGTTCGACGTCGAGCACCGCGCCGCGCTCGCCGATCTTCTTTGGAAGGGCACGGAGCGGATGGATGCGGCGATCGAGTCCCTCGAGAAGGCGGCGAAGAAGAACCCGAGGGACGCCGCGCTCCTCTTCCACGCCGGCGTGGCGCGCCGCATGCGCACCGACTCGCCCCTTTCGCGCCCCGACGACTTTCAGGCCGCGATCGATCACTGGGCGGCGGCGCGCGCGATCGACCCGAACCAGTACATCTGGCGCCGCCGGATCCAGCAGTACGGACCGCGGCTCGACAAGCCGTATCCCTTCTACACCTGGGTCGACCAGGCCCGCGACGAGATCCGCGCGCGCGGCGAGACGCCCGTGGCCCTCGTCGCGGAGCTAACCGGCTCGGAACGCGCTGGGAAGGCGCGCTTCGCCGCCGCGGCCGAGGCGACCGCGCCCGACCCCGACGGCAAGATCCACCGCGACGCCGAGAACCTGGTCGCCGTCGAGACCGCGGTCGCGTGGGACACGTCGGGCAAGTCCGCAACGGCGACGGTCCACGTCACCCTGCGGCCCGATCCGTTGAGGGACGTGCACTGGACGAACGACGTCGAGCCGCTCACCGTGTGGATCGGCGACCCGGAGCTGCCCGAGGGCTGGAAGGCGAGCACGCGGCTCATCGAGTACCCGCAGCCGCCTTCGGAGGTCTCGAGCGAGGTGCGCCGCGTCGACCTCGAAGTGCAGCTACCTGAGAAGGCCCGGAAGGGCACGCTGAAGGGCTACGCGCTCTACTACGTGTGCGAGGGGGAGACGGGCGAGTGCGTGTACCGGCGGCGCGACTTTGTGGTTGAATTCTCGAGCGGTTGAATGCCGCGAGTCTCGGTCATTCGCCACCGGCCGCGCGGACCTCTTGTAGCATTTCCTCGAACACGCTTCGGTCAACAAACGGCGGACCTCGATTCATACCGACCTCCTGTGGTTGGCGCGGCGTCGATCAACGGCGAGCTCGCAAAAGGGCCATGCCACGATCGTGAGGCTGGAAGATCGGGAGGCGACCACGGCCTCACAGTTGGATGCGACTGAACTTCGTTCCACTCGGGGGTATCCGGAACGCAAACGGCTTCGTTGTCCGGGTCGCGTAGTCCTTCATTCGCCGCCAGTTCCGCACCACCTGCTCGATAAGATCGCATCGCGAGCGATTCTTGCCACCGAGGAAGAACGCTCCCACTCCTTCATCGCGCAAGGCTCGGATTTCAGCCGGATTCCAGCGGATCCTCTCATCCCGGGTGACAAGGATCCAGCCGTTTGCGCCGAGGTGCCGGAGCCAGACTTCGTCTTTCTCAGCGGGTGCGAAATGTTCGGTGAGGTGCGCAGCATCTTGCCCAAACTCGCGCATCCCCTTTGCTAGGTGCGGGCTCAGGTTGTTGTCGAAAAAGAACCTCATGCAGCCCGAATGGCAGATTCGAATTCTACCGCTGCATCGACCTCCCCAGGCGTAATCCCCATCCACTCCGCGATCGGCTTGGAGTTTCCTTCTGCAAGGAACAGGTCATAGAGGTTTGCCGTCTCCACGCCACGACCAACAAGTGAGGGCCGGCCAAACGCGATCGTCGGATCTAGCACGATGTGACGGGATCGACCAAGGGGGTACCATCTCTCCGCGAGCCCGCTCTCTTTCGCGAAGTCGATCCTTTGTGCATGCTGCTTGATTACTGGCGCGATGACCCACTGGCCGCCCGAGAGCAGTTCCAAGAGATCCTCCGTTTCCTCCCGGACTTGTAGGTAGATGTGCCGGCCATCGGTCCAGAAATCCCGTTGTGCAAAGTGCCGCTCTCCAAGCAATGCCTCGGCTTCAGTTAGGGCGCGGCGGATCTTCTGCAGTGAGATCCCATGATCTAGAAAACCCTTCACGAACAGCAGATCTACTAGGTCCAGGAAAGAGGCGTACGGAGACGCTAAGTCCTCGCGTTTCACCAGGGGCTGCTGCCGCCTTCTGACCTGTTCCGAACTGCCCGCTGGCACGTACTTGTACGCGTATCCGCGAAGCCAGCGCGAGACTCGTCCCTTCGACACCCCAACTAGCGTGGACGCAAAAGACGGAGGATACATCGGCTCTTCGAGAATACTCGGCAGTTGTGTCACTCCTCGATGCTCCAACCCGGACGCAGGAACGTCAAGAGATGCAACCGCAGATTCGCGGACTTGTACAGCGGCCAAGGAGTAAGGATCTCCTTGGGGACGAAGTCGGCTCTCCAGCTCGCGAATCGGCGAGCGCGAGGCGTTCCGCGGGGCTCGAGACGCCGTTGTTCACCTCATGCGCCTCGGAGCTCCCACTCCTGCGGTCTCGCTCCGGTGTCGAGATAGCCGAAACGACGGCGATAACGATGCCTTCGGTAACGAGACGATAGCGCTACCCTGACGCCGAAGGCGTCGACCGGAACACGAACCGCTGGTAGAGGAGCGAGACCGCCAGCAGCGTTACCGCCAGTCCGACGAGCGACCCGACGCGCAAGAGCCCCTCGAGCTCACCGAGGTCGAAGAGGAACACCTTGGCGATCGTGACGAGCAGCAGCAGCAGGCTGGTCCACCGCAGCCCGCTGTTGTGCATGAACATGCCCGAGCCGAGCAGGATCAGCGCGTAGACCGCCCAGCCGAGCGAGTGGGCGAGGTCGCGCGCCTGTTCCTCGCCGAAGCGGATGACGAGATCGGATCCCGACTCGCTGAAGTAGTTCAGGATCAGGAAGTTGAGCCACAGGAAGCCGACGACCACGCCGCCGAGGCCGATCGCCATCGACTCGGGGACGCGAGTGCGCGCGTCGGGGCGGTGGAGCAGGTAGGCGGCGCCGAGGAGGCACGCCAGCGGCACCGCGTGCGCGTAGGAGATCCAGTGGAAGACGAGCGCGTCCTCGCGCTCGTAGTGATACGGCGTCAGCGCGTTCTGCACGAGCAACACCGCGGCGCCGAGACCGGCCGCGACCGAGAGCGCGGCGGCCGCGCGGCTCTCGGTGCGGTGCGCCAGGATCGCGAGAGCGAGCGCATAGATTGCGCCGGAGACGCGGAGCGGCTCGAAGTCGATCTGCGCGGGGATCGCGACGCTCAGGAACAAGAGGCCGACCGCCCACAGCCAGATCCGCGCGACCCCGCGCGAGGCCGTGCCCTCGAGCAGGCGTTGCGCCAGGAGCGCCGCGCCGGTCACCAGAATGCCGGCGACGGCCCAGGGCACCAGGATCACGTCGTCGCCGAAGTTCTCGTCGTAGAGCCCGTGCCAGGTCACGTAGAAGACGGGCATCGCGAGGGCGGCGGCGGCCCAGACGCTCTTCCGGCCGAGGAAGGCGCGGTGGAAGATCACCGGCCAGTAGGTGAAGACGGCCGCGGCGAAGAGCGTGATCGCCATCGTGGCGACCATCAATCCACTTGAGCGCGATCGCCCCACCCACTCGGCATTCCACGCGCCGTGCACGAAGCCGGTCAGGGCGAGCGACGCGAAGACCCACGCGCTCGAGCCGAGCTTCGTCGCCGCGCCGAGCACCATCACGCCGAGCGAGAGCGTTCCGAGCAGGAAGAGCAGGTGGTGCGGCGTGAAGTACTCGTCGGATCCGAAGCACCCGAGGACGACGGGGATCGCGACGAGACCGACGCCGTGCAGCGCGGTCTTCGCGCCCTTGCCCGCGCGCAGGAGGCCCAGTGCCAGGAACGCGCCGGTCGCCACGACCTGGAGCAGGAGCACGACCACCGGGTGGGGGAGATGCAGCGCCGACGGCCGCGCGAGGTGCGCGAACTCGTACAGGCACAGCCCGAGCCCGACGCCGGCGGCGGCGAAGAGGTTGGTCGTGGCGCGCCCGCCGAAGAACGACTGGCGCACCAGGAGAATCGCCGGCGCGGCGAGGCCCGCGAGCCACGGCCACATCGGCACGTCCTTCTCCGACGCGCAGGAGAAGGCGACGACGGCGAGCGCGCCGGCCGCCGCGGCGGTCGCGGCGGTGCGCAGGCCCGCGGGCTCGCCGCCGGCGCGCACGGTGCGCTCCTCCCACTCGGCGAAGACGTGGAAGACGAGGGCGATTCCGGCGCTGACGAGGGCGAGCTCCCACACGAGCGCCTCGGTGAGGCTCGTGCCGAAGAGCCAGACGGCGACGACGGAGATGCTCGCGGCCGCGGCGCCGAGCGAGAGCCAGCGGAGGCGCTGGAAGCGCCCGATCCAGCACGCGCCGGCGGCGAGGAGCGCGAGGAGACAGGCCGTCGGATAGACGTGCCCCTTGAAGTCGACGCGGCTCGCGAAGTAGATCGCGAAGACGAAGGGGAAGAGCACCGCGCCGGCCTGGCTCGGGATCCACTTCTTGCGCTTGCCCTCCGGCGCGAGCTGGCCCGAGAGCGCGAACAGGACGGCGAACACCGCGAGGATGCCGAGACCGAGCGCCATGCGCTCGGGATCCATCGAGCCGAAGACCCAGATGCTCTCGAAGAGGAACGTGCCGAGCAGCGCGAAGGCGCCGAGCGAAGGCCAGCCGCGGCGGTGGCCGACGAAGAGCAGGCCGAGGTCGAGCAGCAGGATGTATCCGAAGAGCCCGAGCGGATTGTCCGTTCCCGCGGAGATCAGCCACGCCGCGGTGAAGCCGCCGACCAGGCCGAGCACGGCGATGAGCTGCGAGGCGTAGCGCATCGCCAGGAAGCACGCGAGCGCGGTGACCGCCGTCATCAGGACGAGCGCGACCAGGAGCGAGAGGAACCCGTAGAGCTGGTACGCGGCCCACGTCGACGCGTAGAAGGCGACGAGCCCCGCGCCGTTCAACGCGTTGGGCACGTAGCGGAACTCGCGCTTGCGGAAGACCCAGCTTGCGACGAGGCATCCGACGCCGGCGATCGCGCCGAGCCAGCAGCGCTGCGCGGGGCCGATGTACCCCTCTTCGAAGGCGTACTTGAAGAGCAGGATCGCCGCGAGCGCGAGGACGATTCCGCCGACGACGGCCGCGCCGCGCACGCCGACCCAGCGCTCCCAATCGACGTCGACCCGCTTGCGCAGCGGCACCGGCGGCGGCTCCGGCTTCGCGGCGACCTTCGGTGCGGGCTTGGGCGGCGGGGCGGACGCGACCGGTTCCGGCTCGGGGATCGGCGGAGGTTTGGGTGTCGGCTCCGGGGCGAGCAGGTCGGGTTCGGGCTCCGGCTCCCGAGCTCGGGCCGGCCGCGGAGGCGCCGCCGCCTCGTCCTCCACCTCATACCGCTCGAGCTTCCCGCGGAGGTAGGCGATCTCGTTCTCGAGCGACTTCAGCCGCGCGCCGAGCGAACCGCGCCGCGAGGTCCGCAGGATCGCGACGATCGCGAGAGTCGGGGCCGCCACGAAGAGCAGCAGGAGCACGCACCCGATGACGAAGAGAAGGAATTCTTCCACGGTCGGAACCTCCGCCGTGTATCGGCAGAAGTCGCCCCCGGGTCAATCTGCCCCCCCGCGGGGGCGGATACAAGGGCCGCTAGGTCCGCATCGCGCTCACGATGCGCTCCGCCCGCTTGTCCGCCAGGTGCGCGTTGACCACCAGGCAGGCGTGGATCACGCCGGGGATCCACAGGAAGATGCAGAGGAACGCGTTCAGGAGCGCCTGGATGGGCTTTCCGCAGAGGAGGACGGCCACGGGCGGCAGCACGATGGCGAGCAGGAATCGCATCGGCCGCCGCTACGCCGGCGCCGCGCGGGCATTTCGACCTACCAGCCGAAGTGTTCGGCGGCGAGCCAGCGGCCGGGACGCAGGTGCGCCTCGCGGATCACCGCCTCGAGCGCCGAGGCGTCCCCGTCGGCCGTGCGAAGGTCCGCCGCGAGCTCACGCGGGAAGGGGCCGTCGAGCGCGTCGAGCTTCTCGAAGATCTTCGTCAGGTCGCCCGGCTCCTTGCCGTCGTCCAGCCGCTTCAACTGCGGCTTGAGCAGCGCGAGCGCGCGGTTCCAGGCGCGCGTCGGACCGCTCTTCGCCGAGGCCTTGATCGGCTTCGACTTCGGATCGACCGGCGTGCCTAGCTGCTCCGCCCATCCGACGAGGACCTCGAGCGCGGGGTCGCGCTCCTCGGCGGCGAACGCCGCGACCGTTTCCTCGGCGGCGGCGATGGCGGACTCCAGGCGGTTCAGGCACGTCTGCGCCTCGAGCACCGTCGCGTCCGTCTTCCAGTCGTACTCGCGCGACTCGCGCAGGAGGTCCACGGCCGCGCCGACGTCGCCGCGGTGCAGCGCGTCGACCGCCGCCGCTTTCCACTTCTGGCGCCAGGCGGTGAGCTCGCGGATCTTGCGCTTCTCGAGCAGGTCCTTGAGCGGCGCGTCGAGATAGGTTTCCTCGCCCTGCTGCCAGGGGACGCCGATCTTGAGCCCGGGGTCGCCCTCCCACGCGACCTTGCCGTCGATGTCGAGGAGGATCAGGCGCGGCAGGTTGAAGCGGTTGACGAAGTAGTCCGTGAAGGTGTGGCCGGCGTCGGTGTCGCGGTTGAGGCGGTCGACGCCCACCGCGCCCGGGAAGGGGTTGTCCTCGAGGTAACCGCGGATGCCCTCCTCGTCCCACGTGTTGGCGATGCACACGATCTCGAGCCCGAACTCCTCGTGCGCCTCGGCCAGGTGGTTGAGCCACTCGTTGATGTCGATCTGCGCGTTCTGCCGCATGCCCCAGAGGACGAGGAGCTGCGGCACCGGCCCGCGGTCGCTCCAGTCGGCGCGCTCGTCCTGCACCCACTTGCTCACGCGCGGGAACGGCGGCACGACGTCGAGCCAACTGAAGCCGCGGCTTCCGCCCGAGCCCGCGATGTCCTCCATGCGGAGCTCGCGCTCGATGAGCGAGCCCGGATCGCGCGCCTGGCGCGACAGGTAGCGCACGTTGCGGAAGCGCGCCTCGCCGGGGCCCATGATCAAGCCGAACGAGCCGCGCAGGACGCTGAGGCTGCCGAACTCCTGCGTCGTGACGAACTCGTCGTCGAACCACACGTCGACGAAGCGGCCGGTGACGTCGACGCGGAGCTTGCGCCAGTTCTCCGATGCCGAGACGTTCTTGTCGCGCTCCTCGGGGATCGGGCTGTGGCGCCAGATGTCGAAGCTGGAGCCGTGGAACGTCGTAAGGTCGACGAAGCCCTGCTTGCGGTTGCCGTCCTCGTCGAAGCCCGGCGGGTACATGATCGCCGCGTGGTAGTCGGTGTCGGTCTTGCGGCCGAAGACGAGCCCGCAGAACCGGATGCGGCCGTGCTCGGCGGAGATCTCGACCTCCATCGAGAAGTCGCCGGAGGTGATCTCGTCGAGGACGAGCGTGCGCGTGAGGAACTCCTCCTCCGCCTCGAACTTGCCGACCAGAACGTCGCCCTGCGGCGTGAACGTGTCGTTGCCGAGCGCGTCCCAACCGTCGAGGTTCTCCTCGTTGTAGGCCAGCTTCCACATCGCGAGCGACTTCTTGCTCCGCCGCGCGGCCTCCTCGAAGAACTCGAACATGCCGGGCACGTCGAAGTCGTTGCCCATGCGCCAGGCGAGGTCCATCGCCTGGAGGTTGAGGCCCTCGCCGAGGTACCGCTGCACGAGCCCGGTTGCGGAACGCGCGAGGTCCTCGTGGACCTTGGCGAGCGTCTTCTGCTTCGGGTCGAGCTTCGTCAGCTTCCGCTCGAGCTCGTCGATGCGGAGCTGGTCGACCGGCTCCTCGGCCTCGATGAGCCGCAGCGCCCGAAGGATGAGCTTCGTCGCGCGGTCCTTGTTCTTGTAGCGGTCGGCGAGGTGCTCCGCGAAACCGGTGAGGAGGTCGACGTTGTCCGGGTCTTCGACGATGCCCTTCTCGAAGTGCTCGACCGCGTCGTCGTAATCGCCGCGCTCGATGGCGTAGTTGGCCCACAGGAGATACGGGCGCTCGACGATCACCTCGCCGCCGACCTCCTTCTTCAACGCGACGAGCCACTCCTTCCAGACCGCGTCGAGCTCCTCGACGGTCTCGGGCAGCGCGGGGGGGCTGACCTCGGAGTACTCGATGCCCTTGGTCGGCTTCTTCGGGTTGCCGAGCACGACCTCCTCGAAGTTCTCGACCGCGCCCTCGCCGCTGCGCCCGCCCGACTTGTCGATGAACTCGCGGAAGGCGTCGCGGTAGATGAAGCGCCCGTCCACCGGGTCCTCGTAGTTATAGAGGAAGTAGACGACGCCCCAGGTGGGCGCGTACCAGGGCGGACCCCACTGGTAGTCGTTCTCGAGGACGATGCGGAAGGTGGGCGCCTTCTCCGGGGAGCTGTCCGACGGGTTGGCCGGATCGATGCCGTCCGATGCGCTCGTCATCCAGCCCCGCTCCATCCGCTCGACGAGCGGGAAGAGCCGGTGGTTCGCCGGCAGGTTCATCAGCACCGTGCCGTTCTGGAGGATGCGGCAGCCCTCGAAGAACGACGCGAGCCCCTCGTTGAGCCAGCCGACCGCGTTGGTCGCCAGCGACACGAACTGGTGCGCCGCCTCGTGGAAGAGCACGCCCGTCGTGCCCTCGAAGCCGTTCTGGATGTAGGTCTCGACCGCGCCGCCCGTGAAGTGGCCGCCCGACCACTCGACCGGGGGCCCGATGCCGAGCTCGAGGTACTCGTCGCGCGTGGCGAAGACGTTGAGGTCGATCCGCGGGACGCTGCCGCCGTGCTCCTCGGTGCCGTACTGGAAGAACACGCGGTAGAACGCGTTCATCTGCTCCATGGCCTCGGCGCAGCGCACCAGGACCTCGTAGCCGGCGTTGGTGTACGTGGTGTAGTTCTCGCGCTCGATCTTGGCGCGCGCGTCCCACGTCGAGTGCTCCTCGTCGTGCTGCCGGATCCACTCCTCGTCGACGTCGGCGAGGAGGTCCTTCGGCTTGGCGTCTCCCGCGAGGCTCGGGTCGGGCGCCGAGGCGATGCGCTCGATCGCGAGCTGGCTCTCGGCGCGCTCGGGATCGAGCGCGAGGATCTCCTTGTGGATGCGGATCGCCGAGTGGGGGCGGCCGTCCTTCTCGTACTTCTCGGCGACCGGGACGAGCTTGTCGACGAAAACGTCCTTCAGCGACAGGAGGTCGGACGCGATCGGGTCGACTTCGGCGAGCCTTGCCTGGAACGCCGCGCGCTCCTTCTTCTTCAGCCCCTGCGCGACGGTGAGCTGGTACTCGCGGTGGAGCGCGTAGACCAGCTCGTCGCGGTCGCCGGTCGCCTCCGCCCAGCGCGAGCGCAAGGACCAGGCCTGGACCGAGCGCGGGTCGCGCTCCTGGGCGCGGCGGATCTGCTCGCGCGCGAGCTCGAGCTGGCCGTCGTCGAGCGCCTTCTCGGCGAGCAGGATCGCCCGGCCGAACGGCGTCGCATTGTCTTGAACGGGAAGCGGAGCGGCGAAAGCGGCCGCGAGAAGCAGCGGAAGCAGCGTTTTCATCGGGCGATGGGAGGCCGAGGTTACACGACGTGCCGGGGCTTTCGAGAGGGCTTACCTCCTCCTGACAGCTCGACTACGATGAGTTGTTAAGGAGGTTCCCCATGCGCGTCTTGCTCGCCGTTTGGCTTCTCGCCGCACCCGCCTTCGCCGCCGACTTCCTCCTCAATCCGGGGCAGAGCATTCAGGCCGCGATCAACGCCGCCGCGGTCAGTGGCGACCGGATCCTGCTGCAACCGGGGACGTACACGGAGGCGATCGACTTCAAGGGGAAGGCGATCGAGCTCATCGGGCTCGCGGGCGCCCAGGCGACGGTGATCGACGCGACCGGCCTCTTCGAACCCGTGGTGAGCATGCACGCGGGCGAGGGCCCGGGCTCCAAGCTGCGGGGCGTCACGCTCACCGGGGGCTTCAACCAGTCGTTCGGTGTCCCCGGCGGAGGGCTTTCCGGCTTCGGCTTCGGATTCACGCCCGTCGCCTCGCCGACGATCGAGGACTGCATCGTCCGCGACAACACGGCCATGGGCGGCGGCGGCATCGCCGCGAACGCGACGATCCGCCGGACGTCGATCTACGGCAACGTGAGCGCCCTTCTCGACGGCGGCGGCGTGTACGGCGCGGTGACGATGGAGGACTGCATCGTGGCGGACAACCTCGCCACCGACGCCTACGGCGGAGGCGTCGCCGTCCACGGCGGGCTCGGCATCCTGAGCGGCTGCGTCATCGTCGAAAACGAGTCCTTCCAGAGTGCCCGCGGAGGTGGTGTCTACGTCGCCTCGACGGCGACCGGCGTCATGTTGAGCTGCCTGGTCACCGCCAACCACGTGGACGGGCTCGGAGCGTCCGGTTGGGGTGGCGGCGTGTTCGTCGAGCTCGCGTCCTCGGGCTTCCTGGTCGACCGCTGCACGGTCGTCAAGAACACGACGACGTTCTTCGGCGTCACCAACGACGTCGGAGGGATCATGGGGCCCGTCGTGCTCCGCAACTCGATCGTGCGGGGCAACGATCAGGCGCAGGTCAGCGGGCTCACTTCGGTTGACTATTCGAACGTCGAGGGAGGCGCGCCCGGCACGGGGAACATCGACCTCCCCGCGCAGTTCGTGGACGACTCGCCGGCGCGGCGCGACTTCCACCTGGAAGCGGCCTCGCCCTGCATCGACGCGGGCGATCCGCTGGCGCTGGACCCCGACGGCACGCGCCTCGACATGGGAGCCTACGCGTTTCAGACCTTCTACGCGCGCGTGGGCGCGATCGCCGCGGAGTGGATGGACCCGAGCTGGCCGGAGATCGTCGAGTCGTTCGGCGGCAAGTCGGTCTACACGATCCACGGCGGAGCCGGGCTCTCCGGAGACACGTACGTGATCCTCGGCTCGCTCTCGGGAACCGCGCCGGGTACGCCCGTACTGGGCGTCACGCTTCCGCTGGTGCTCGACGCTTTCCTGCTGTTCACCGCCAACCACATGAACCAGCCCCCTTACGCCGGGTCCTCCGGCGTGCTCGACGCGAACGGGACCGGGACGATGACGTTCACGGTACCGGCGTCGGTGCTCGGAGGCCTTGCCGGCACGACCGCCTGGCACGCTGGGATCGTCGTGGACACGTCCGCTCTCGTCGCGACGCTCGCCACGAACGCGGAGACGGTCGAGATCATCCCCTAGACGCACGGTTACTCCGTCGGATCCCGGCGATATCGAAGACGACGCAGCCGACCGAACCCCGAGAGAGCCCTCATGGCACGACTGCTTCCGCCCGTCCTCGCGTTCCTCGCCGCGCCCGCCTTCGCCACCGACTTCATCGTCCTCCCCGGCCAGAGCATCCAGGCGGCGATCGACCTGGCTTCGGACGGCGACCGCATCCTGGTCGAGCCCGGAGTCTACGTCGAGAACATCGACTTCAAGGGCAAGGCGATCGAGGTGATCGGCGTCGGGGGCGCGCTCGTCACGACGATCGACGGCAACGAGGCCGGTCCCGTGGTCAAGATGCACCTGGGCGAGGGACCGGACTCGAAGCTGCGCGGCTTGACGCTCGCAAACGGCGACAACCAGACCTTCGGAACGTCGGGCGGCGGCGTCAGCGGCTTCCGCGAGGCCGTTCCCCCCGCGTGCCCGACCATCGAGGACTGCATCATCCGCGACAACACCGCGTTGTTCAGCGGCGGGGGCGTCGCCGCGCACGCGACGATCGTCCGCACGTCGATCTACGAGAACGGGGCCGTGTTCGACGACGGCGGCGGCGTCTACGGAGCTGTGACCATGCGGCACTGCGTCGTCGCCAGGAACGGGGCCCGCAACGGCGGCGGCATCGCGATCCACACGGGCGTCGCCACCGTGGAGGACTGTTTCATCGTCGAGAACTCGGGAAGCCAGGGAGGAGGCGTCCACGTCGGTACGAACGGAAGCGGGACGATGTCGCGCTGCGTCATCGTGGACAACACCTCGGGCGGTTTCGGTGCCGCCGTCGCCGGCGTCTACGTGAACCCGTTGACGTCGAGCTTCATCATCGATCGCTCGACGATCTATCGGAACACGTTCCAGATCGGCACGGGCATCGGCGGGGTCGAAGGCCCGGCCGTCGTCCGCAACTCGATCATACGCCAGAACGACGCCGCCCAGGTCTCGCTCGGCCTCCCGGCGGTGGTCTACTCCAACGTCGAGGGCGGCGTCTTCGGCACCGGCAACATCGACAGCCCGGAGAAGTTCGTCGCTCCCGCCACGCCGTTTCGCGACTTTCACATCAAGAGCAACTCGCCCTCGATCGACGCGGGCGATCCGCTCGAATTCGACCCCGACGGAACGCGCGTCGACATGGGGGCGTTCCCGCATGCGCTGTTCTACCCGCGGGCGAACGCTCTTCCGGATCTGTGGAAGGATCCGGCCTGGTTGGAGCTCGGCGCGGCGGTCGGTGGAAAGGCCCGGCTGCGCATGTTCCTGGGATCGTCCCAGGGCGGAAACGCGTACCTCGTTCTCGGTTCGCTGACGGGAACTGCTCCGCCGACGCCGTTTCTGGGCGTGGGCTTGCCGCTCGCGTTCGACGGGTTCTTCACGTTCACGCTGGGGCACGCGAACCAGCCGCCGTACGAGGACTCGTTCGGGTTCCTCGACGGGGGAGGGGTGGGAAACACGACGTTCAGCGTGCCGGGCTCGGAGCTCGTCGGGCTGGCGGGCGTCAAAGCGTGGCACGCGGGCGTGGCGATCGACTCGAGCTTCTCCGCGACGGTGGCGACGAACGCGGAGGTGATCGAGGTCGTGCCGTAGGGTCGCCGGCTTTCGTCCCGTCGCTAACCGATCTCTCTGACCGTCCCCAATTCGAGGAACAAGAGCTTCGCCGTCACCTCCCCCTCGCCCACGTCCAGCATCCGCGCCAGCACCCGCCGGTATCCCAGGACCTGCGGCCGGTAGAGCTCGACCTTCTCCACCCGATCCGTCTTGTAGTCGATCAGCTCCGCCTTCCCCTCGCGGAGCACCACGCGGTCGAAAGCCCCCGTCCAGAGCTCGCCGTCGACGACCTCGGCGAATCGCCGCTCGCGCCAGACCTCGCCGTCGCCTCCGGTCAAACACTCCTGAACCGCCGGCCGCTCGAGCATCGCGCGGAAGTCCTTCAGCGCCTTCCGCCGGACCGCGACGTCCCGCTCCACGCTCGCGCCGATCTCCATGAGCTCGTCGTCGTCGAGCGCGAAGTCCTCGAGCCACTCGACCTCCTCGAACCAGCGGTGGATCAGCGTTCCGCGAGCGAACCGGCGCGGCCGTAGAAGCTCGCCGACCTGAACCGCCGCGCCGCCCTCCTCCGCGGAGGGGCTGCGCCGCCGCAGGTCGCGCGCCGTTTGCGGCGCCCGAAAGCGGGGAGCCCGCCTCGGTTCCTCCGCCGCTTCCGGCGCTCCGCCCGGCGGCTCGGGCCACCACTCCTCCGCGTTGTTCGGGTGTCGCCAGACCACGCCCGGCTCGTCCGCCGGCTCACCCGCCAGCGTGTCCCGCAACACCGTCGCGTAACTCAACGTCCGCGTTCCGCACTTGGGCGGTCGCACGATCATCTCCAACCGGTGCGCGGCGCGCGTCATCGCGACGTAGAGCAGGCACAGCGCCTCCTGCACGTGGCGCACGTCCTCCTCGTGACGAATGGCCCCCAACCCCTCCGGGTCGAGGCCGCACACCGCGTGCGCACGCGAGGTCGAGACGGCGGCGAGCCGGCGGTCCGGCTCCGGGCGGCTGCGCAGCACCGCCGGGTCGCGCAGCGTCATCGAGAGGTCGAGCTCGGGCAGCAGCACGACGTCGAACTCGAGCCCCTTCGCGGCGTGGATCGTCATCACCTTGACCTGCGTTGACGACGGATCCTCGACCTTCGTGTCGCGCACGTAGTCGAGGAACGCGGTCGTCCGCAGCGCTTCGCGGCGGTCGAAGGCGTAGCCCAAGTCGACGAGCTGCGCGAAGCGCTTCGCGTCCCAGGGTCCGTAATCCGCGGCGGCGTCGACCGCCGGAAGAAGCTCGGCGAGAAACTCGCCGAGCCCGATCGCCGCGAGCCTCGCCCGCAAGTCCAGCGACAGCCGGCCCGGCGCGTCGACGTCCTCGTCGCCCGCCCCGAGCGCGCCGGCGAGCGGCGAGCTCGCCACGTGAAACGCCGCCGCCGTGTCGCCCGGATGGTCGGCGAGGTGCAGCGCGGACAGCGCGTGAAGCACCGCCGCCGAATCGGTCAAGGGATTGCCGCCCTCGCCGCTCGCGCGCAGCCCGCGCCTGCGCATGAGATCGATCGTGCGCGGGACGTGGTTGTTGCGGCGCAGAAGCACGGCGATGGTGGCGTGCGGCGCCTCGGCCGCGAGCGCCGCCGCGCGCTCGGCGGCCAGCTCGAGCGGCGGAAGCTCCGCCGATTCGCCCTCGTAGGGCGGGCGCGATTCGCGCAGGACCACCGCCCCCGGCAGCCTCTTCGCCGCCGTATGCCCCGCGTAGTCCGCGCGCCAGGTCCGCGCCGCCTCGGTCTGCGCGGCGTGTTTCGCGAACGCGCGGCTCTCGTCGATTCTCCGGAACACCTGATCCACCGAGTCGAGCACGACCTGGGACGACCGCCAGTTGTCGACGAGCTCCTCGGGCTCGGCAAGCTGCGGATACCGGTCGTTCAACCCCGAGAGCAGCCGCGGCTCGCCCGAGCGCCAGGCATAGATCGACTGCTTGACGTCGCCGACGCAGAAGAAGCTGCGCTCGCCGCTGCCGTCCGAGACGATCTCCTCGGCGAGCGGCTCGAGCACGCGCCACTGCGGCGGCGCGGTGTCCTGGAACTCGTCGAGCAGGAGGTGGTCGATGCGCCCGTCGAGCCGGTAGCCGAGGTCGAAGTCCGCGCGCAGGAGCTGCGTTCCCTCGGCCGGCGCGAGCGCGCGCGGCACGTCCTCGAACGAGAGGCCGGCGCGCAGGTCCTTGCGGCTGAAGAAG
Organism: Planctomycetota bacterium; assembly: GCA_028278425.1. Classification (GTDB taxonomy): domain Bacteria; phylum Planctomycetota; class UBA1135; order UBA1135; genus JANQEJ01. The sequence goes on from JANQEJ010000142.1 coordinate 15,329, forward strand.
GCCCCCTCGAAACGCTCGAGCCACGCGTGCGACGCGAGGTTCTGGCGGCGCACCTGCGCCAGGATGCAGTGCGCCGCGTGCTCGAGCAGCGGCTCGAGCACCGCGAGGTGCTCCGCCGTGAAGTCGCAGCGGTCGAAGTCGCGCTCGCCCGCCGCGACCTTGGCGAGGAAGCCCTTGTCGAGTGCGTCCTCCCATTCCCCCGTCCGCGCGAGCTCGTGCAGCGCGTCGCGCGCCTTGATCCAGCTCTTCCGCGGCTCGCCCTTCTGCGTCAGCGCCATCGGCATCGCGAGGAGCTCTTCCATGACCTCGGCGAAGCGCTCGTCGTCGAGTCCATCGGGCACGTTGACCCGATCCCACGCCGGCTCGTCCGAGTCGAGGTAGGCGTCGCGGCAGCCGTCGACCGTCCAGAGCAGCGAACGCTCGACGCTGCGCGACGCCTCGACCTTCTGCATCGCGCGCAGGAGGTCGAGCACCTCCAGGCCCTCCGCCTGCGCAAGCGCGTCGCCGAGCGCGTCGCGCATCAGCGCGTTGATCTCGTCCTCGTCCAGGATGCGCCACTCGGGCGGCAGGCCGAGCTCGAGGGCGAACACGCCGCCGAGCTGGACAAAGAACGCGTCGAGCGTGCGGATGCGGAAGCGGTGCAATCCGCGAGCGAGGTCCGCGAGCAACGCCAGGCAGCGCTCGGCGTCCACGGGCGCGAGGTTCTCTTCGGCGAGCTGGCGGTTCAGCCGCTCGAGGTGCGGCGGGTCTTCGGCGGCGTCGACCAGCCGCTTCAGCACGCGGTCGAGGATTTCGCCCGCCGCCTTGCGCGTGAACGTCGTCGCGAGGATGCGCTCGGGGGCCACCCCGCGGACGAGCAGCGCGAGGAAGCGCCCGGAGAGCTGGTAGGTCTTGCCGGTTCCCGCCGACGCGAGGATGACGCGGTGCGTGCTCACGACCCGTCCTCCTCGACCGCGCTCTCGTGCAGGAGCCCCTTGCCGAGCAACGCCTTGAACGTCGGATCCCAGGGCTTCGCGCCGCCGACGTCGAAGAACTCGCAGCGCCGCACGCGGCGCACGACCTCTTCGGCCGCGGCGATGGCCGACGCGTGGTCCGCCTCGGTCCACTCCGTCGCCAGCTCGAGCCCGATGTGGTCCTCGTCCTTGCCGACGTGGAAGTAGCCGAGCTCCGGAGCGCCCTTCAGGCCGTGCTCGCGGGCCAGCGGCTCGGTGAGCAGGCGGTAGAGCGGAAGCTGCAGGTCCTTCCACCGCCCGCGCTCGCGCGCGACCGCCTCCGGCGTGCGCGCGAGCTCGCCGGTCTTGTAGTCGAGCACCGCCCAGCGGCCGTCGTCGTGCGCGTCCAGCCGGTCGATCTTGCCCGTGAGCAGCATTGCCTCGCCGTCGACGACGAACGGATGCCCGTCCGCGGGCGACCACTCGGCGCGGAGGATCCGCCAGCCCTCGGCCCGCCGCCACGCCTGCACGGCGGCGACGCGGCGGAAGCGGTACTTGAGCTGCTCTAGTTGCAGCGCCACCGTCGGCTGCGGCTCGGCGCCGAAGCGCAGCCGCGCGAGCTTTTCGGCGCTCTCGACGAGGAAGTCCTCGATCGCGTCGGCGGCGCGCGAGTCGGCCGCGTCGCTCTCGCCGAACGCCTGGAGCACGTCGTGCGCGAACGTCCCGAAGCGCAGCGGCGTCAGCTCCCGGTCGCGATCGTCGCGCGTCTTGAGCCGCAGGACCTGCTCCAGATAGAAGAGGTAGGGCGACTCGAGGAAGCGCCGGAACGACGTGACGGACATGCGCTCGACGCGCGGCGCGTTCGCGCGGGTGGCGAGCGGCGGCGGCGCGGGCTCCTCCACGACCGCGGCGAGCTCGGGCCGCGCGCCCCGCGGGAGGAAGCGCCGCACCCGCCGCGCGACCTCCTCACGCGGAACCTGGAACGCGATGCGGCTCGGCACCAGCGGGTCGCCGCTGCGCGCGCGGCGGCCGGTGACGAAGGCGCACTCCTCGCGCGTGGCCAGGAGCACGCACGTCGCGTAGACGTCGCGCGCGAGCCGCGCGTCATTGTCGGGCAGGCCGAGACGCGAGCGCAAGGCGTCGGGCAGGAAGGCGTCGCCTTGAATCGACTGCGGCACGCGGCCTTCGTTGAAGCCGGTGACGACCAGCGCCGGCGCGTCGTCGAGCGGAAGCTCCAGCCAGCCGAGGGCCTCGACGGTCGGCTCGCCTGACCGCGCCGGCGCGGGCGGGACGCTCTTGCCGCGCGCGCCGCGCAGGCAGAGCCGCAGCGCCTCGTGCGCCTGCACGCGTCCGCCGGAGAGCGCCGGCGGAATGCGGGCGAGTTCCTCCAGCTCCTCGGCGAGCTTGCCGAGTGCGCCGGCGAGCACGCGCTCCTCCTCGACGTCGGGATCGAGCGCCTCCTTGGCGTACACGCGCTCGAGGAACGCGAGGATCGCGTCGACCCAGCCGGCGAGCTCGCGCGGCCGGCCGCCCTCCAGCTCGCCGAGGAGCCCGGCGAGGCTCGCGGCGATCGCGCGCACGCCGAGCGTCTTCCGCTCCTCGCCCGGCCAGCCGCCTTCCGCGTCGCCGGCGCCGCGCGGCAGGTGCTCCTCGTAGTAGCGGTCGAGCACCTCGACCGGGTCGAAGTCGTCCGCCAGCCGCGGCGCAACGTCGGGATGGCGCGCGAGCGCGGCGAGCTCGGGGAAGCCGCGCCGCTCGAGGAAGTCCGCGGCGGCGGCGAGCAGCTTGAACGGACGCGTCGTCGGAAGCGGCGTGCCCGCCGCGTTGCGCAGGCGCGCGCCGGCGGCGCGCAGGCGACGCTCGAGGTAGGGCGCCACCTCGTCGTCGGCGAGGCCGATCGTGATCTCCTCCGCCGCGCGTTCCTCGCACCAGCGGCCGAGCAGGTCCTCGACGCGGTCCGCCTGGTCGGCCGGCTTCTCCTCGACGAACCAGCTCGCCGCGGGCAGCGGCACGTCGCGCTCCGTCCAGAACGACGGCACGAGCCGCCCGATCGCGTCGAAGCCCGGTGCGAGCTCCTCCGGCGCCGCGATGAGCGCGGTGGCGCGCGCGCCGAGGCGTGTCACGACCTCGGCGAGGAGCTCGTTCATGTCGGCGATGCCGATCAGCACGACCTCGCGCGTCGCTTCGACCTTTTCCGCCTGGATCGCCGCTCGCCGCCCTTCGTGCGGGTCGCAGAGCTCCGCCTCGTCGAGCGCATCGCGCCAGTGCGCCTGCGCGCGCGCGAGCACCGCCCAGCGCGAGCGCTCGGAGTCGTGGTCGGGTCCGCGGTCCTCGCGCACGAGGTCCTCGAAGTCGAGCCCCTCCGGCGCGAGCACGCCGTGTACCGCGCGGACGGTCTCCGCGAGGCGCAGCCGCGTCTCCGCGTCGCGCCGGCGCGTCGAGCCGCGCGCGACGCGTTCGAGCTCGAACGCCGAGAGGTTCTCCAGTGCGCGCCGCCAGGCGAGCGTCCGCGCGAGCCGGCCGGCGGCCGGACGCTCGAGCGCCACGAGCTCGTCGACGAGGACGCCCTGCGTCACGACGTGCGGCGGGCTCCAGCCGGGCGGAGCCTCGCGGGCGAGCAGTTCCTCGAGGCGCCGCGCCGCGCGGCTGCCCGGCACGGCGACGAGGAGCGCGGACAGGTCGTCGCCGCGCTCGGCGCGCAGCCAGCGCGCCGCGGCGGGCAGGGGCGGCCCGTCCCAGCCCAGGAAGACGCGCCGCGTGCCCTCGGTGTCCGGCGGGAGGTCCGCGCCTTCGAACGGGAGCATCGCCGTCGCGTCGGTCTTGCGCCGCGGGCTCATCCGTCCTCCTTGAGGTGGAGCTCGAAGCCCTCGAACGAGCCGTGGTTGGCGGGCGTGAGGTCGAAGCGCTCCCTGAGCGCGCGCACGTGCTCGCCGCGGAGCGGATCGTTCTCGAAGTGGAAGAACACGCGCTCGCGCACGAACACGCGCGTCCCGGCCTCGAGGTAATCCTGAGCGCCGTCGGGGACCTTCGGCGCGTTGAGCCCGACGTCGACGACGAGCGGTCCGACGCCGATCTCGTTGCGGTAGGCCCAGGTGTCCGCGTACGGCTCCGGCCACGAACGGTTCAGGAGCAGCATGAGCATGAACTCCTGGAACCCGGTCAGGACGAGCACCGAATCTTCGCCGCCCGTGGCGACGCAGGCGTCGCGTCCCCAGTCGAGCCGCGGCGTGCCGCTGTCGTACGCCGCGAGCGTGCGCTGCGCGCCGGCGAGCTGCGCCGCGACGAGGAGCGCTCCGGCGGCGGCGGTCTTGCCCGCGCCGGCGAACGCGTGGTGGGGGAGCGCGACGCCGCCCGCGAAACCCGCGGCGACGAGCGCGACGGCGCCGAACGTGCCGAGGCGCTCGAGCAGGCTCTCGTAGGGGAAGGCGGCTCCCGCGAGCGCCACGAGGAACACGATGGAGGTGAACACGCGTTGCGCCGTTCCGCGCGGCGGATCGCCGAGGCGCCAGGCGAGAAGGACGGCGCCGAGCGCGGCCGGCAGGGTGACGATGTAATAGGCGCCGCGCTCGGTGTAGTCCCAGAGCGCGAAAAACACGACGTAGGGGAGCGTGACCGCGAGCACGGCGAACGCGGCGCTCGGACGCAGTCGCAGGAGGCTCCCCGTCGCCGTCATGCCGAGCAGCACCGGCGCGAAGGCCGGCGTGATCCACTCGCCCGCCGCGTAGGTGAGGAACTCGCCGGGGCCGTAGCCCTCGGCGAGCTGCTGCCGCCAAGCGACGGCCCAGCTCGCGCCCGGATCGGCTTGCGTGGCGACGCCGCCCGCGGCCAGGTAGCGCGCCGCGTACATCGCGCCCAGCGAGATCGCGCCGCCGAGCGCAAAGGCGCCGAGGTCGCGCACGCGGCGGTCCTTGGCGCGCCCGCCGGTCGAGACCGCGTAGACCGCGAGCACGCCGGGGAGGAGCAACCCGCCGCTCTGGTGGGAACCGACGACCGCGCCGAAGGCGAGCGCTGCGCCGAGAACGCGCCACGGCGAGCTCTCCGCGCGCAGCCCGGCCAGCACGAGCGCGAGCAGCCCGACCGCCGCGAGGTGCGTGCCGTGGATCTCGCCCGCGACCGCGAAGAACCACGTCGACGCGGCGGTGAGGACGAGCGCCGCGAGGAAGAGCGCGGCCGCGAGGCTCGCCCCGCGACGCCGCGCGGCGACGAACAGGAGCACGCCGCCCGCCGCCGTGCCGGCCGCCGACAGGAGCCGCAGCGCCGTCAGCGGGTCGATCCCGCCGTTCGCGGCCACCCACGTCCACCCGCGCGCGAGGGGCATGAAGAGGAAGTGGGTCTGAAAGACCCGGTCGCGGACGATGCACCACACGAAGAACAGGTCGTCCCCGTAGGTGCGCTCGGGAAGAAGCAGGGCGAACAGCGCGAAGAGGACCGCGAAGGCCGCGAACGGAGCGAGGCGCGCGTACACCTCGGGATTATGGCGTTTTCGCGGCGCGAGTTCGCGCCCGCTATGCTGGCGAGATGCGCATCACCGGCCTCGATCACGTCCAGCTCGCGATGCCCCGCGGCGCGGAGGAGGAAGCGCGGCGCTTCTACGCCGGCGTGCTCGGCCTCGAGGAAGAGGAGAAGCCGGAACCGCTCCGCGCGCACGGCGGCGCGTGGTTCCACGGCGGCGGCGTGTACGTGCACCTCGGCGTCGAGGACGACTTCCGCGCTGCCAAGAAGGCCCACGCCGCCTTCCTCGTCGCCGACCTGGAGGCCTGCCGCGCCGAGCTCGCCGCCGCGGGGTGCGAGGTCGCCGCCGCCGAAGGCCCGGTGGCGCGCTTCCACGCCTTCGACCCGTTCGGCAACCGGCTCGAGTTCATCCGCGACGGCGAGGGCTTCTCGCAGCGATGAGAACCGAGCATCTCCGCGTGGCGCGGACGGCGCGCTATCACGTCCTGGGCGAGCCGGGTCCGAACCTGCGCGAGGTCTGGTTCTGCCTGCACGGCTACGGCCAGCTCGCGGCGGAGTTCCTGGAGGAGTTCCGGCCGATCGCGGACCCTTCGCGGCTCCTCGTCGCGCCCGAGGGACTCTCGCGCTACTACCGCGACGGCGGCGGCGGCGCGGTCGGCGCCTCCTGGATGACGAAGGAGGACCGGGAGCGCGAGATCGCGGACTACCTCGAGTACCTGGACGCGCTCCACGCGCGCGTGTTCGAGGAGGTCGAGCGCGATGCCGTGCTCGTCCACGTCTTCGGCTTCTCGCAGGGAACCGCGACCGCGTGCCGCTGGGTGGCGCAGGGCAAGGTGCGCGCCGACCGACTGACGATCTGGGCTGGGCTCGTGCCGCCGGACGTCGACCTGAAGGCTGCTGCGGAGCGCTACCGCGCCGCGTCGATCACCCACGTCGTCGGCGAGCGCGACCACTGGGTGGCGGCGAAGGGCCTTGAAGACGAACGCGCGCGACTCACCGAGCACGAGCTCTCGTTCAACCTCATCCGGTTCGAAGGTGGGCACCGGCTGGACGGTTTGACGCTTGAGCGGCTAGCGTCGGTTCCCTCGGGCAGCGACTCCGGTTAGAGAGGCCGTCAGGGCCACGTCGTCAAGGCTTGGGAGGATGGTGCTCGAAAGGAGCCGTAGATGCATGGCATCGAATCCTCCGAAGAGGCACGATCTGCGAATGGTCGCCGGCGACGTCAACCGCTCGGGGGAAAGCGATGGCGAAGAGTAAGCGCACGTTCGAACTGCGCCTTTTGACCGGGGAGTCCTACAGGTTCGAAAGCGATGCCAACATCCGGCGGATCGCGAAGAAGTGGTCCTACCTCGTAAGGAATCGCCTACGCTGGGACAAACGTACGCAGCTCAACGAGAGCGCGCGCCGAGACCTAGCGTCATTCCGGCGAGCCAGCGGTCGTCGCAAGCTGGCCGCGGCCGACATAGACCGAATCGGCGCCGCGAGGGTCATCGAGGTGCGCGTTCCCGACGTTGCGGACTTCGAGTCGAGCTGGGAGCTGCGGGTCCTGCCTTGGGAGCACTTTCTCAGCAGCGTTGCGGCGGCTTACGGCAACGAGCTCGAAGCGGTCACGCGCAACCTCTGGCGAGCCAAGGTGCGACCGTACACGGCCACGCCGCGGAAGGTGATGGTGGTGGAGAGCGCGCCGGGCGATTTGGAGAGCAAGTACACCTTCGAGTCCGAACGCGAGCTGGTCCAGTCCAACCTCCAAGTTGAGGACGACGAGAACTTTCGAGTGCTCGTTACACCGACGCTGCGCGAGCTGCGCGACGCCGTGGCGGACTTCAAGCCCCACGTGGTCCATCTGGCCGGTATCGATGCACACGAGGGTGCCCTGGCGCTGCGCCTGCCCTTCGATCGGCGTCGACACGACGGCTACTACCTCGAAGACGAGGACGACGGTGCCGTCGTCGTCGATGCCAAGAGCATCGCGGAGGCGCTGACGCCCGAAGGGCACCGGCCGCTGATGGTCTGCTGCGGCTTCTTCCACTCGGCTAGCCGCATTTGCCCGTGGCTCGTGCGCGAGGGGGTTGAAGCCGCTTTCGGCATTCGTGACGAGATCGACGACGGCACGGCCGAGTTGTTCTACGCCACCCTGTACCGCGCCTTTGGCGCTACCGAGCACAAGTTTCTGCCGACGTTTCGCATGGCCCTCCAGAACGCCCGCAGCTCCGGAGAGGGCCTGCGGGGGGCCGGGCTCGTGCTGTGGTCCCGCAGGCCGCTCCTCGACGTCGTGCCAGAGAAGGGACCCGATCCGATACAAGACGCGCGTGAGAAGCTGCACTCACAGCGGAAGGAAGTCGAGACGGCCACCGTGGGTGCTCACGCGACGCCATGCGGCGACGTCAACTACGCCCGCCTCCACAACGGCCGTCCGCTGTTCCAGTCCTTCAGCCTGCACCGCACGAGTCTCGCCCACGTGCACGACGTCCGAATCGAGGTCGTCCTACGTGTCGGGCCTCCCCCCGGGTTCCGTTATCGCGCCTCGGTCGACGTGAAGGCGGCGACCAAGGACATGCGGAAGGACATCAGGATCCCGCTGACGTGGGAATACATGCGTGACCTTCGGGAGAGCGTACGCACGACGATCTATGCGCACGTGACCCACGAAGGACGCACGGTGTTGGAGAAGACCTGGCCGGTCACGCTCCACCCGGCCAACGAATGGCTCGACACCCCCGAAGACAACGTCTTCCTGCCTTCGTTCGTCCTTCCCAGCGATCCGGCCGTCGCACAGATCATCGATGCCGCACAGAAATACCTCGAGGCTTACGGTGGCTCGGGAAGCGGCTTCGATGGGTACCAGAGCGTCACGACGACCGACGATGGTGAGGAGTTGGACGGCGTCGACCACCAGGTTCAAGCGATCTGGCACACGCTGTACCACGACTTCGACCTCAAATACGTGAACCCGCCCCCGACCTACACCGAGGACGCGCAGCGACTTCGAACGCCATCGCGCATCATCGAAGAGAGACGCGGCACGTGCATCGATCTAGCGCTCCTCTTCGCGGCGTGCCTCGAATACATAGAGATCCACCCGGTTCTCTTCCTCATGAAAGGGCATGCCTTCGGCGGTTACTGGCGTAGCGAGAGCGCGTACGAGCGGTACTTTCAGCCGACGGCGGGAGGCGAAACGGAGCGAGAGGAGCAACGCTCGGGAGTACTCCCCGCCGAGCCGTGGGTGACGATTCCGGAGAGCTACGATGACTTGATGAGGCACGTCTGGGAGGAGAGCCTCGCCCCGATCGAGACGGTCTATCTGACGGAACGCGAGACGCTGCTGGCGGCGTGGGACGCCGGGATCGAGAACCTGCAGGCTCCGGAGGAGTTCGACGTGGCGCTTCAGATTCGACGGGCTCGCGAACGCAGCGATGCCGGCCCCGGCGTCACGCCGATTCCATACGAGGGGTGGCACCGGTGATCGAGACCAACCCGAGCCCCGAGATCGAGGAACGACACCGGGACATCATCGCCGGGCTCGAATCCGTCGCCGCCGACCTGGGAATCCGTCCTCCCGGTGCTTATCGGGTGGGCAGCGACACGGTCAAGAACCGCCGCTGGAGGCGGCGGCGCCACGAAAGGCTCAGCGAACACCTCGGCATGATGACGGTCCGGGAACACGACGGCGTGCTCCTGCTGGACGAGGGGTGGCGGCCCGCTCTGGCCGAGACGCGTGGAGACGACAACCTGTCGGTCTCGGGCCGGCGTTCACGTCGCGGCCCCAGGCGGATTCGGTTCCCGGGGCGGCGCCGGGCGACGGGTGAGCTCGTGGCCAAGATGCCGTTCGAGCGCCTCGAGCGCTCCCAGATCGCGACCGCCCTGGAGACGCTCGACAAGAAGCTCACTCCCCACTTCGGTCAACTGCGCCAGCTCGACAACGAGGGCACGCTGCGCGAAGCCGACGGCATCCACGCGTCGGGACGAGTGCTCCTGTTCGTGCACGGGACGTTCTCCAACACCGACAACATCCTCGGGGCTCTCAAGGGCACCAGGCACGGGCAAGAGTTCATCGGCGCCGCGCTCAGACGTTACGACCAGGTGGCCACGTTCGACCACCGCACCCTCGGCGTCAGCCCGATCATCAACGCTCGCGAGCTGGCTCTGTTGACGCGTCACAGCAAGGCAAAGATCGACGTGATCTGCCACAGCCGCGGCGGCCTGGTCACGCGTTGGTGGCTGGAGGCCCTCGACCGCAAGCTCACCGGGCAGTGCCGCGCCGTCTTCGTCGGGTGTCCGCTTGCGGGCACGGGGCTCGCCGCACCACCGAACCTCCGCGGAGCGCTGAGCATGCTGGCGAACATCAATCGCGCCCTCGGACACGGCGCGAGCCTGGCCTCGGGCACGCTCCCCTTCATGGCTGTCGCCTCCGGCGTCTTCCGCGTCATCTCGTCCGTCACGAGCTTCCTAGCGAAAACTCCCGTCGTCGACGCGGCGGTGGCGCTGGTCCCCGGCTTGTATGCACAGGCGAGGATCCGAAACAACCGCGAGCTGGACAGCTTGCGCCGCGACCTGGCGGATCCGAGGGGCCGTTACTTCTCCGTCCAGGCCAACTTCGAATCGGAAGATCCGAGCTGGAGGTTCTGGAAGTACTTCCGCGACGTGAAGGCTCGGGCGGCCGATTGGGCCACGGACAAGATCTTCGCCGGCCCGAACGACCTCGTCGTGGACACGCCATCCATGGTGGACTTCCAGACGAAGTTCACGCTTCCCCGGTCACAGACCCTCGATTTCGGGACGACGGACAAGGTTCACCACACGAACTACTTCGAGCAGCGGCGCACGGTCGGTCGGCTTGCGAAGTGGTTGGAAGTAGGCTGAGGTCGCACGGGAGCCCTTGAGCGCGCCGACGGGCGGGAAAGCCCCGTCGTGACGACTTCTTCTAGCGCGTTCGCCGCCGGCGGTTCTTGATGTAGTCGACGAACACGAACGACCCGAGTCTGTCCGGGCTCGCGTAGTACGCACGACCGCGGTTGGTCCGCGTGAACGTCTCCACGAAGTCGACCAGGTAGGGATCCTCGGTCAGCATGAACGTCGTGATCGGGATCCCGAGCCGCCGGCACGCGTCCGCCTCCTCGAGCGTCTTGTTCACGACGCGCCGGTCCAGGCCGAACGGGTTCTTGTAGATCTCGCCGCCGCGCTCGGTCAGCGCCGACGGCTTCCCGTCGGTGATCATGAAGATCTGCCGGTTCGCCTGCTTCTTCGTGCGCAGGATCTCCCGCGCGAGGACGAGCCCGGCGCGCGTGTTCGTGTGGAACGGGCCGACGCCGCAGTAGGGGATCTGGTCGAGCGGGACCTCCCAGGCCTCGTCGCCGAAGAGGACGACGTTGAGCGCGTCCTTCGGGTACTGCGTCGTGATCAGCTCGGTCAGCGCGAGCGCGACCTTCTTGGCCGGCGTGATGCGGTCCTCGCCGTAGAGGATCATGCTGTGGCTGACGTCGATCATCAGGACGGTCGCGCACGAGGAGTTGTGCTCGGTCTCGTAGACCTGGAGGTCCTCCTCCTCGATCGTGATCGCGTCGACGCCGCCGCGGCGGATCGCGTTGGCCAGCGTCTCGTTGGTCGCGATCAGCGACACCGGGTCGCCGAAGCTGTAAGCGCGCGTCTCCGGCAGCCGCTCGAGGCCGACGCCCTCGGCGGCGACGCGGTGGTCGCCCGAGGCGTCGCGGCGCAGGTTGGAGAAGATCGCGTCGAGCGACGAGGTGCGCAGCCCGCGCTCGCCCTTGTGCGTCAGGCGGAGGTCGCCGCGCGGCGTTGCGCGGACGACCTTCTCCTGCTCGAGGTACTTCTTGAAGTCGTCGATCGTGAAGTCGGCGCTGAGGAGCCGGTGCCGCTTGCCGATCCGCTCGAGCCATCGGAGCGCCTCCTCGACGTCGCCGTCGGTCTGGAGCAGCAGGTGCTCGAAGATCGCCCGCAGCTTCGCCAGGAGCCACTTCAGGTCGGCGAGGCGCGGGTCGAACTCGGCGTAGCGGTAATCCATCAGGTGTTGAAGCTGCGCACCATCTCCTCGAACGTGTCGCGGTAAACGCGGCCGCCGACGACGTGCTCCTTGGAGAGCAGCGCGCTCTGGTGCAGGCCCTCGAGCACGAACTCCATCGCCGCGGCGGTCTCGGCCTCGCCGTCGGGGTCGAGGTACTTGCCGGCGACGAGCTCGAGGCTCGGGATGCCCTTCAGTTTCTCGTAGAGCTCCGCGTCGGCGAGGTCGTCGGCGAGGTCGACCGTCCGCTTGTTGGAGAACCAGCCGAGGATCGGCTGGCACTCGGTGTCCTCGCTGCCGCCGGGGGCGGGCTTGCAGGCGGGGGCGAGGCGCTGGTCGAAGACCGTCTTCACCGCCTGGCCGACGAGCGAGACCGCGACGTTGCGCGCGCCCTCGCGCTCGCCCTCGTAGACGAGCTCCACCTTGCCGGTGATCGCGGAGATCGCGGTGTTCAAGTCGGACACGCGCGCGACCGACGTCGCCTGCCCGTGCGCGAGCGCCCGGCGCTCGGCGTTCGAGAGCAGGTTTTCGAAGAGCGAGATCGTCATCCGCGCGCTGACGCCGGAGTTCTGGTCGACGAGCTCGCTCTCGCGGGCGCGGAAGGCGACCTCTTCGACGGCGAGCCGCAGGTACTCCGGCACGGTCACCTCGATCTCGCCGTCGCGCTCCCGCCAGGCCTCCTGCTCGGTGATCCGCATGCTCTCCTCGACCGTCCGCGGGTAGTGCGTGAGGATCTGCGACGAGATGCGGTCGCGCAGCGGCGTGATGATGTTGCCGCGGTTCGTGTAGTCCTCGGGGTTGGCGGAGAAAACGAGCGCGACGTCGAGGGCGAGCCGGACGGGAAAGCCGCGGATCTGGACGTCGCCCTCCTCGAGGATGTTCAAGAGCCCGACCTGGATGCGCGCCTGCAGGTCGGGGAGCTCGTTGATCGCGAAGATCCCGCGGTTCGTTCGCGGGATGATGCCGTAGTGGATCACCTCGGGATCGTCGAGCGTCAGCTTGCGCGTCGCCGCCTTGATCGGATCGATGTCGCCGATCAGGTCCGCGATGGTCACGTCGGGCGTCGCGAGCTTCTCGCGGTAGCGGTCTTCGCTTCGGATCCACGCCAGGGGCAGGTCGTCACCCTCCTCCGCGACGCGCTTCCGCGCGCCGGAGGTGATCGGCGCGAGCGGATCCTCGTTCAAGGGCGACCCCTCGATCGCGGGCACCGCCTCGTCGAGCAGCGCCGAGAGCGACCGCAGGATGCGCGTCTTCGCCTGACCGCGCAGGCCGAGGAGGATGAAGTCGTGTCCCGATAGGATGGCGTTCTGGATCTGCGGGACGACGGTGCGGTCGAAGCCGACGATGCCGGGAAAGACCGTCTCGCCGGCGCGCAGCTTGGCGATCAGGTTCTCGCGCAGCTCCCGCTTGACGCTGCGGGGGCGGTAGCCGGTCTCGCGAAGCTGACCGAGGGTGCGGGGGAGCTCCATGGGGCCATTTTAGCTCAGTTCGCCATCCGTCCGTCCGCCGAGACCTCGGCGCTCAGCAAGAAAGAACGCCCGAGGAGCGGCAAGGCCCGTTATCTGCGTCTCGATCGACGGGGCCACGGCGGAGACTTACGAGGCGATCCGCGTGCCGGCGCGTTGGGACACGCTCACCGGCAACCTCGACCGATTGCACCGGCTGAGACGGGAGCTGCGACCGTGGCGGCGCCCCATCATGAACTTCCACTACGTGCTGATGCGCCGGAACCTCGAGGAGCTGCCTGCCTTCGTGGACCTCGTTGCGCGCTGGGGCGCACACGCCGTGTACGTCATACCGCTGATCGACGTGGATTCCAGCTTGGCGGCGGAGCGCCTCGACTTCGAAGACGACGGAGTGCGCGCGGTCGTCGCCGAGGCTGTGGCCCGCGCAAGCCGGCTGGGTATCGGTCTTCAGGTTCAAGGCGTCGACACGGTGCCGCGGCCGCGGCCGCGTCGCCCGATGGAGTGGGCGCAGCACGGGTGGCGGACCACCGCGTCGGCGCTCCGTCCATTGTTCTCGCAGGGGCCCTACTATCTGTTCCGCAAGCTTGGACAGCGCGTGGCGCCTTCCTCACCGGCGATCTGATGACCGACGGGTTCGAGTCGATCTGGAACGGCGCCAAGTACCGCGGTCTGCGAAGTTCTCTCAACACGGAAGCCGTGGCGCCGGCCTGTCGCGACTGCGAGTACTTGTTGCGCTGATCGGGTGGCGATCGGGCGCGGGACCGGTATCGTGTCGGGCGGGAGAACGATCCGTGAAGCGCATCCTCCTCGTCCTCGGCGCGCTGGTTTTCGCCGCGGTCCTGTTCGTCGTCGTCGTCGGCCTGAGCACGCCGCGGGACCACGTCGCCTCGAGCCGCGCGTCCTACGCCGGGAAGCCCGAGGACGTGTGGGCCGTCCTCACCGACTTCGAGGGCTGGGTCGCGTGGAACTCCTCCTTCGATTCCGTGGAGCGCGGCGCCGATCGCGACGGCAAGCCGTACTGGATCTTCGCCGACCGCCACCTCGGCGAGCTCCCCTTCGTCGTCGAGGAGTCCCGGCCGCCGTCGCGGATGAAGACGCGCATCCCGGAGGACGCCGGTCTCGGCTTCCACGGCACGTGGACCTACGAGCTCGCGGCGGACGGGGAGGGGACGACGCTGACCTTGACGGAGGAGGGCACGACGACGAGCCTCCTCTTCCGCGCCATCGGTACGCTCTTCATGGACCCGAACGCGGCGATGAACGGTTTGCTGGAGGATCTGGGCGAGCACTTCGGAGAGAACACTCAGGTCGTGGAGGTGCGGTGAGCGGCTGGGAGGTGCGCCGGCTGACCGCGGACCGCCGCGAAGATTTCTTCCGCGTCCACTGCGACGCCGAGGGCACCGGCTGGTGCTACTGCGCCGCCTGGTGGGTCGAGACGTGGGACGGCTGGGGCGAGCGTACCGGCGAGCAGAATCGCGCGCTGCGCGAGGCGCTCTTCGACCGCGGCGAGCTCGACGGCTACCTCCTCTACGAAGGCGGCCGGCCGATCGCCTGGTGCCAGGTCGGGCTGCGCGACCGGCTCGAGAAGCTCGTGGCGCAGTTCGAGCTCCAGCCGGATCCGGAGGCGTGGGCGATCACGTGCTTCGCCGTGATTCCCTCCGAGCGGCGGCGCGGCGCGGCTAGGTTCCTCCTGACCGAGGTCCTGCGGGACCTGCGCGGGCGCGGCGCGGTGCGTGTCCAGGCTTTCCCGAAGCGCGGGGTCGACGTTCCCGAAATGTGGACAGGCCCGGAGGAGCTCTACCGCCGCGCCGGCTTCGCGGTGGTCCGCGAAGACGAAAGCCGGCCGGTGCTCGCCCTCGAGCTCGCGCCGGACGGCGGCTAGAATTCTCGCCCCTTTCCCCAGCTCTTGAGCTGCCCACCCCTACGAGAATCCGAGGAACGCGATGGCGATCGATACCGGCACGGAAGCCCCCGACTTCACCCTGAAGACCCAGGACGAGCAGGACTGGACCCTGTCGGATCACCGCGGCAAGAACATCGTGCTGATGTTCTACCCGCTGGACTGGAGCCCGACCTGCGAGGCCGAGAACTGCAAGATCTCCAACGAGCCGGTGCTCGACTACGAGGACACGGTCGTCGTCGGGATCAGCCGCGACTCGACCTGGTCGCACAAGGCGTGGAAGGACGCCAAGGGCATCAAGCACGACCTCCTCGCCGACCCGCAGCTCGAGGTCGCGGCAAAGTACGACCTGGTCCACCCCGCGGTGCCGTTCATCAGCCACCGCGCGACCGTCGTGATCAACAAGGGCTTCAACGTCGAGCACGTGCAGGTGCAGGAGAAGACGCCCGAGGCGCGCGACTTCGAGGAGCTGCGGAGCGTCCTCGACCAGCTCTAACCGCGTGCTGTTCACGATCGGGCACTCCAACCACCCGATCGAGGCCTTTCTGAGCCTGCTCGAGCGCGCGTGCGGCGCGCGTCTTCTCGTCGACGTGCGCCGCTACCCCGGCTCGCGCCGGCATCCGCACTTCGGCCGCGGGCCGCTGGAGGCGGCGCTGTCGGAGCGCGGCGTCGCGTACCGTCACGCGCCGGAGCTCGGCGGGCACCGCGAGCCGGTCGAGGGCTCCGCGAACGGCGCCTGGCGCGAGCCGGCCTTCCGCGGCTACGCGGATCACGCGGCGACGGCGGAGTTCCGCAGCGCGCTCGCCGAGCTCCTCCGCTCGGCGGACGAGCAACCGACCGTCGCGATGTGCGCCGAGGCGGACCCGTGCCACTGCCACCGGCGCCTGCTCGCCGACGCGGCGGTCGCCGCGGGCGCCGGCGTCGAGCACGTCCTGGCGGACGGCGGTCGCGTCGCCCACGAGCTCGATTCGCGCGCCCGCGTGGGAAGCGACGGGGTCGTGACCTACCCGCGCGACGGGGGACAGCTCGACCTGTTCGGCGGAGCGGAAGCCTAGGCCGCTATACTCACGCCGCGATGCGTCTCACTCCCCTGCTCCCCCTCGTCGCTTTCGCCCTGTTCTCCTGCTCCAGCACCGAGGAAGACGAGGAGACGTCCGGCGAGCTCGAGCCGCTCCCGCGCTTCGCGCGCGTCGAGAACGTCGCGCTCGAGAGGCCGGGCTTCCGGCTCCTGCACCCCGCCAATTGGAGCGTCGACACCCAGGCGGAGATGTACGACCCCGACCGCTTCTTCATCCTGGCCGGGCCCGAGGAGACGTCGGTCGCCTTCATGATTCTCGAAGAGCCCGCCGATCCCGAAGCGCTGGTCGATCTGATGCTCGCCGACCACGGCCTGGAGGATCCGCGCGAGCGGACGTTCGACCGCTGGGGGCGGTACGAGGGCGTCGGCGTCGACGTCAGCGGCGTTCCCATGGGCGACGTGCCGAGCGGCATGCGCGCCTTCGCGTGGTCCTCGGACGTGCAGTCCTTCGTCGTCGCCCAGTCCTACACCGCGTCGTCGTACGCGGTGGCGCGCTCCGGCTTCGACGTGATCGAGAACTCGTTCGCGCTCAGCGGGACGCGGCAGACCGAATGGCCCGCGGTGTCGCCCGGCTCGCCGTCGGAGGTTCCCGGCGAGCTCGTGATCGTTCGCCCGGGCTTCCGCGTGCGCTTCCGCGACGACTGGAAGGTCGACGTGGACGCGGAGGACTACGATCCCGACCGCTTCTTCTCGTTGAAGAGCCCGTACGAGAGCTGCTGGGCCGTCGTGCAGATCCTGGAGCAGAGCGTCACGCCGGACGAGGTCGCCGATCAGGCGAGCGCGGGCATGCGGCGCCTGCTCGAGAGCGTCGGGGACGAGCGCTCGTTCACGCGCTGGGGCGCTCACACGGGCGCGGGGCGCGAGGTTCGCGGCGAGGTCGGCGGGTTGGCCGCCACCGTGCGCGTGTTCTGCCGCGTGCACAAGGGGCGCGCATTGCTTGTTACCGAGTACCGGTACGACGAGCTCGCGGAGAAGGTGCAGCCGGGCTTCCTCACGCTCGCCAACAGCTTCGAGTTCCTCGACTGATCGTTGCCAGCCGGTGACACGCGCGTTCGCGCGCTGGGGCTAGCCTTCGAGCATGAAGCTCCTGCTCCTCGACGCGCTCGGCGGTGCAGTGCTCGCGGCGCTCGCTCTGTTCGCCTTCGGCCTTTGGCGCAGCGGAAGCTGGGGGCTCGCGGACGTGGCGCCGTCGGAAGTGGCGGTGAAGACCGACTACCTTACCGGCGAGCTCACCGTGATCGACGAGCCCGGCTTTCACTTCGTCGCGCCGTACTTCCAGTCGATCGACCGGCTCGACCGGCGCCCGCAGCTCTTCCTGATGGAGGGCGAGACCGACAAGCACGCGAACCACGTGTCCTACCTCACCGTGCGGGCGCGCGACGGGTCGAACTTCTGGTTCGAGTCGATGGAGCTCCAGTACCGGATGGTCCCGTCGGCGGGGGATCTCGTCCTGCGCGACTCGGGCGCCGGCGACGCCTTCCGCCGCTGGACGCGGTCCTATGCGCGCGCCGTGCTGCGCGACGAGTTCGGCCGCTACGACGCACAGGACGTGGCCGATCTCGCCGAGTCGCAGACCGCGAAGGCGGAGAGCATGCGCCGCCTGAACGAGCTGCTCGCGCCGCACGGTGTCGAGATCGTCCAGATCATCACGCCCAAGCCCAAGTTCGACCGCACCTACGAGAAGGCGATCTACGACCGCAAGATCGCGAACCAGGAGGTCGAGAAGCTGAGCGCTCAGCTCGAGCAGTTGCTCCAGGAGCGCGGCCAGCGGCTCGCGAAGATCAACAAGGAGAAGGAGCTCGAGCTCGCCGAGGTTCGCGGGCAGCTCGAGCACAACCGGCTCAAAGCCGAGGAGAAGGAGATCCAGACGCGCAGCCAGGCCGACGCCTACGCGGCGCTGCGCGTCTCCGACGGCGAGGCCAAGCGCGCCGAGCTCCTCGCCGAGGCCGAGAGCGTCGCGGAGCGCCTCGCCAAGGAGGCGGAGGGCCTCGCGGCCGCGGTCGAGTCGCTCGCGGTGGGCGGCGAGGCCGCCGTCCGCCTCGCGTTGATCGAGCGGCTGGGCGAGATCCGTTTCACGGTGGCGCCCCCGCGCGCGGAGACGCTCGACGGGAACGCCGTCGCGAAGCAGCAAGGAGGTTTCTGAGGCGATGAAGCACCTGTTCCGGGTCCTCCTCTTCGCCGCGGTGTTCGCGCTCCTCGGCCGCGGCGCGGCGCACGTTCTCGTCCGCATCCCCGCGGGCACCGTGGGCGTGCGCGCGGTGAAGTGGGGCGGCGGCATCGAGGAGCGCGACTTCGGCTGCGGGCTCGAGCTCGGTATCCCCGGGCTGCACGAGTGGTACCTGCTCGAGGCGGGCTCGCTCGCGCTGAGCTTCGCGGCCAAGCCCTCGCAGCCCGGCGACCGCGGTCCGCTCGAGATCCGCACGCGCGACAACAACAGCGTCAAGATCGAGGCGACGATCGCCTACCGCATTCGGGCCGGCGAGGCGCACATGCTCGTGCGCGAGGGGTTGGAGAAGGACTTCAAGCGCCGCGCGCGCTCCACGGTGGAGGACGCGCTGCGCGCGGAGCTCGGCAACCTGACTTCCGAGGACTGGTTCGACACCGACCGCCGCCTGGCGGAGCTCGCGCGCATCGAGCCGCTGATCGACGACGCCTTCGGCGAGTTTCACCTCGACCTCCTGAGCCTGCAGATCCACTCGAGCACGTTTCCGGCGGCCTTCGAGGAGAAGCTCCAGGAGAAGCAGGTCTACGCGCAGACCGCGAAGCTCTCCGCCGCGAAGCGGCTCGTCGAGGACGCCGGCGCGGAGGCGGGGCGGATCATCAAGGAGACCGAGGCGGCGGAGAAGAAGGCGCTGGCGGAGGCCGACAAGCGCCTGCAGGAGGAGAAGTCCGCTAGCCTCCTCGCCGTGACGACGATCACGGCGCGCGCCAGCCGCTACGACCGCGAGACGCGCGCGCAGGCGGACCTGCGATACGAGCGGCTCGTCGCCGAGGGGCAGCTCGCCCTCGACCAGGCGTCGGCGGAGGGTGAGCGGTTGCGCCTCGCGGCCCTCGCCGGCGACGGCGGGGAGCTCTACCTCGCGCGCGAGGCGGCGCGCAACCTTCGGATCGACCGGGTCGAGCTCGACGCGACCGATCCCCGCGTTCCGCTCCTGCTCGACCTGGACGAGCTCTCGGGAATCCTGATCGGAGGCGAGGAATGAGCGCCTGGCTGAACTGGCTCGTCGCGTTGGATCCGCGCTGGAAGCTCGCGCTCGCCGCGGGAGCGTTGCTCCTCCTCGTGACGCGCTGCGCCGGCGGGGGCGGCCAGCCGTCGGCGGTGCCCGACGGGATCGGCGTGGGGACGCTGCTCTCGGCCCTGCAGATCCAGGGCGAGGAGCCCGTTTTCGACGAGGCCGGGATCGAGATCGTCGCCGTGGACGATCCGTGGATATGCGTGCGTTACGACGACAACGAGCTATCCGATCGCTGGTTCAATTTTCATTTCGTCGCCGGCTACATGCTCCATTCGAACGACTGAGCTCGCGTGAACCGCGGCTGCGCGGCGTCGTTCCGAACGCCATGCAGCACGCACGACACGACACGCACGGCGTTCACATCGAGAGCTCCCTTCCCAAACCGTGGGAGGTGGAGGCGACGTTTCACGACACGCTCTACGACTGGATGGGCCGCGCGCCGTGGCTCGGAATCTCGGGGGCGGCGCACCTGCTCCTCTTCTTCATCCTGATGGCGATTCCGTGGGACAAGCTCACCCGCGAGCCGGAGCAGATCATCGTGACCCAGGTCATCGTTCCGGAGGAGCTACCCTTCGAGGAGCCGCCGCCCGAGGAGGAGGAGCCGCCGGTGGAGGACGACGTCGAGATCGAGGAGCCGCGGCTCGTGGAAGAGCCGACCGATGAGCCGATCGAGGACGAGCTCGTCGACACGACGGCCGAAGGCGACCCCGAGGACCCCCTCGACGCACCCTTCGAGGAAGCCGGCGACAACAAGGAGATCGGCATCGGCGGCGACGTCGGCGGCGGGAAGATGGGCAACCGCGGATTCGGCCGCGGTGGGGGAGGACCGCGCGGGAGCGGCATCAACCAGGCGATCGTCGCCGGGCTCGAGTGGTTGAAGGAGCACCAGTCCCCCGACGGTTCGTGGAGCTGCGAGGGCTTCAGCGCCGAATGCGGCAAGCTCGGCTCGACGATCTGCGACGGCGCGGGCTACGCCACGCACGACGTCGGCGTCACCGGGCTCGCGCTCCTCGCGTTCCTCGGGATGCGCAATACGACGAACGAGGGGCCGTACTCGGACGTCGTGCGGCGCGGGATCCTGTGGCTCCGGGCGGAGCAGGATCCGGACAACGGGCTGATCGGCAACCGCGCGAGCCACGAGTTTCTCTACGACCACGCGCTCGCGACGCTCGCCCTCTGCGAAAACTACTACTACACGAAGAGCCCGCAGCTCAAACGCGCGACCCAGGAGGCGCTGAACTTCATCGCGCTGGCGCGCAACGACTACGCCGCGTGGCGCTACGACGTGCCGGAGATCGGCGACAACGACACGTCGGTGACCGGCTGGATGCTCTTCGCGCTCTCCGCGGGCAAGGACGCCGGGCTGAAGGTCGACCCGGCCGCGCTCGAGGGCGGGATGTCGTGGATCGACGAGGTCACCGACCCCGCCACCGGCCGCGTCGGCTACGACGGTTTCGGGTCGCTCTCGTCGCGCACGCCCGCGAACGAGCACTACCCGCGCGAGAAGGGCGAGGCGATGACCGCCGTCGGCATGCTCTGCCGGATCTTCGTGAGCGACGACCCCGAGAACGACCCCATCGTGCGCAAGCACGCCGACCTCCTGAAGCGGACCCCGCCGGTCTGGGACCCCGAGGGCTTCGGCTGCGACATGTA
>JANQEJ010000158.1 GCA_028278425.1 Planctomycetota bacterium
GACTCCGCCGTTCTTGTTCCGCTCCGAGGTCTCCGATAACTCCGTTTGGGCTCCGTGTTAAACCTCCGGGCTCCGCGATCTCCGTCCCCCTCCGCGGTCTCAAAGCACCGCACCGAACAACCCTCAGCCCCCGTCGGCCCCCGCCTCGACCTCCGGCTCCCCGTTCTTCCCCAGCCGGTACTTGTCGAGCTTCCTCTGGAGCGCGAAGCGGCTGATGCCGAGCTCCTTCGCCGCGCGGCTCTTGTTGCCGCCGGCGCGGGCGAGGGCGGCCTCGATGGCGCGCTGCTCGAAGCGGGCGACGGCGGCGCGGAGGTCGCCGAGGACCTCGGGGGGCTCAAGGTTAGAAGCCTCGTCACTCCGGCCGGCGTGCTCGAGGATCGAGGGCGAGAGGTGCTCGAGCAGGACCGTGTCCTCGGCGAGCACCATGAGCCGGCGCATCTCGTTCTCGAGCTCGCGCACGTTGCCGGGCCAGTCGTAGGCGACGAGCGTCGCCTGCATCTCGTGCGAGAGCATCGGCACCGGGCGGCCGGACTCGCGGGCGGCGCGCGCGAGCAGCGCCTCGGCGAGCAGCGGCACGTCCTCGCGCCGCTCGCGCAGCGGCGGTAGGTGGACGGCGAGGACGTTGACTCTGTAGTAGAGGTCCTCGCGGAAGCGGCCGTCGCGCACCATCTCGTCGAGGTCCTGGTGCGAGGCCGAGATCAACCGGACGTCGACCTTGACGGTCTGGTTGGAGCCGAGCGGCCGCACCTCGCCCTCCTGGAGCACGCGCAGGAGCTTCTTCTGCATCTCGCGGCTCATGTCCCCGATCTCGTCGAGGAAGAGCGTTCCGCCGTCCGCCTGCTCGATCAGGCCCTTCTTCGCGCGGTCGGCGCCGGTGAAGGCGCCGCGCGTGTGGCCGAAGAGCTCGGACTCGAGCAGCGTGTCCGGCAGCGCCGCGCAGTTCTCGACCACGAAGGGCCGTTCCTTCCGCGGGCCGTTGAAGTGGATCGCGCGGGCGATCAGCTCCTTGCCCGTGCCGCTCTCGCCGTGGATCAGGACCGGGAGCTCGCTCTCGACGATGCGGTCGAGCTGCTGGAACACCCGGCGCATGCCGTCGGAGGCGCCGACGATGGCGGTGTAGTCGTACCGCCCGCGCTCGCGGCCGAGCTCGGCGCGCACGACGGCGAGCTCGGTGTCGCGGTCGCGGATCTTGCGGCCGAGCTGCTCGTTCAGGCGCTCGATCTGCGCGGTCGAGTGCACGAGCCTCTGGTTGCGCTCCCGGAGCTCCTTGAGCAGGCGGGCGTTGCGGATCGCGACGGCGGCTTGCCCGGCGAAGAGCTCGGCCAGGTCCAGGTCGTCCTCGCTGAAGGCGCCGCGCTGGAGGCGGTTGTCGACGTAGAGCACGCCGTCGGTGGCGCCCTCGATGAGGATGGGAAGGCAGAGGACCGAGCGCAGCTTGAGGTCCTCGACGCTGGCCATCCCCTGGAAGCGGTCGTCGTGCCCCGCGTCCACCGAGAGCAGCGGCCGGCCGGCTTCCGCCACGCGCTCCGCGATGCCCGTCGAGAGCCTGGAGCTCGGCACCGGGATGTCGCTCTTGTCGAACTGCCGCGCCACACGCACGGTCATCGTCGACGCGTCGCCGCCGCTCCGCCGCGCGCCGCCGGGGCGCGCCTCGGTCAGGAGGAGGAAGCCGCGCTCCCCCCCGACGAGCGCGACGGCCGAGTCGACGATCCGGCGCAGGAGCGGCTGGAGCTCCGTCTCGCGGGCGAGGTCGCGCGTGATCTGCGCGAAGACCTTCAGGTTGTCGCGCCCGCGCGCCTCCTCGTCGGTCTGCGTCGCGAACCCCACCGACCCGACGTCCGCCGCGAGGTCCCCGGGGTGGATCCGGCGCGTCTCCCCGGCTTCGTCCCGCGGCGCGACGGGCTCGGCGTCGACGTGGATCTGGGACGAGCCGATGGCGATCACGTCCCCGGGGTCGAGAAGCTTGCGCTCCACCTTCCGCCCGTTCACCTGGGTGCCGTTCGAGGAGCCGAGGTCGACGACCCAGGCCCCCTCCTCGTTCTGCTCGATGCGGCAGTGGTGGCGCGAGGCGAGCCCGGTGGTCAGCCGGACCTCGTTGTCGATCGCCCGCCCGACGCGGATGACCGGGGACTCGAACTCGAGGGAGGAGCGGGTACCCTCTTCGACGACGGTGAGCTTCATGGCAGGAGGCCCGAGTGTGTGAAATCGCACGTGCCTCTGAAGCTAGTCTAGCCCAGCGTTCGGTTACCGCACACCCGCGAATTGGCTCCTAAACCCTGGTATCACAAAGGCTTGCGCTTCTCCTGCACCCGCTGCGGCAACTGCTGCCGCAACGGCGGGGAGTACGCCTGGGTCTACGTGAACGCGGCGGAGCAGAAGGCTCTGGCGCGGCGGCTGGGGGTGTCCCGCGGCGAATTCCTGGAACGCTGGTGCGAGCAAGATCGCGGCTGGGTCGTCCTCCGCATGGACCGGCCGGCCTGCCCGTTCCTGGGGGAGGACAACCGCTGCACGGTCTACGAGGACCGCCCCACCCAGTGCCGGACCTGGCCCTTCTGGCGCGAGAACCTCGATCGCAAGACCTGGGAGGGGCCGGTCTCCGAGCGCTGCCCGGGGATCGGCACCGGACCGCTCGTCCCCGCCGACGCGATCGACCGCCTCGCGGCGGAGAACGAGGCCTCGGAGGAGTAGGAGTCGACCCGCCGGCGAGCTCGGCCCGAGCTCACGGGACGACGCGGAGCGGCGCGGCATCCGTCGCGACGGACGCGGTCAGCGCAACCGGGTCGAGGACGACGGCGGCGTAGTGCAGCGTCCATCCGATCCCGCCGGAAAGAGCGACCGGCGGTGCCGTGAAGGTCCACTCCGCGACGCCCGAGGCGTCGAGGAAACCCAGCGTCGCTCCATAGGGCGGCTGGTTGGGATGACCCGCGAGGTAGCGGAAGAGCTTGTCCGCGGCGAGCGGCACGGGAACGCCCAGAAAGGTGGTGCCCGGAGTGCTCCCCCGGAGGGAACCCAGGACCAGGTAGACCTTGCCTCCCTCCGCGGCCCCGGCGTGGATGCGATAGCGCGCCTTGCCGCCGATCTGCGCGCTCACCTGCGGCCAGGTCTGCTCGACCCAGATCAGGGACGGCTTCGCCGCGCGGGGGTAGTGGCTCGCGAGCGGGAAGGCGCCGACGTCCAGGACCGAGCCGTCGTGGTCCGTCCGGCTCGGGTCGCCGGCGTCGATACAGGGGGAGCCCGGTTTCAGGTGGTAGTCGTGCTCGGAGAGATAGCCGGCGACGAACGACGGCGGAGCGTCGAAGTTCCCCAAGCCGGGCGCGCCGTGCTCCACGTCGGAGTACGTCGCCTGCGCGCCGCCGCCGAGCTGCCCTTCCGACGGCGTCCCCCAGTTCTCGTAGAGGATCGAGTTCGTGATCACGACGGGTCCGAACACGCCTCCCGTGGTGCCGATCCCCACCTCGTTGTCGACGATCGTGCAGCGGTCGATCACGAGCCCCGCCGAGAGGGCGTCCGCGTAGACCGCGCCGCCGTTGGCGGGAACGTCGGTGCTGTGGGCGTCGTTGACCGCGAAGACCGAGCGCTGCACCCGCCCGCCCCCGTCGGGACCGACGTACAACCCGCCGCCGAAGGCTCCGTGGTAGGACTTGTTCTCGTAGAAGGAGCAGCGCTCGATCTTCGCGGCGCCCCCCTCGATCGCGGCTCCGCCCCCGTTGCCCTGGGTCGCCCAGTTCTCGGCGAGCACGCAGTCGCGCATTCGAAACGCGCCGAACACGCCTCCGCCGTTGCCGCCCACGGAGGTGTTGTCGTGGATGACCGTGCGGACGATGGTGGCGTCCGCGGCCACGCCGCCGCCGCGGAAGGCCGTGTTCCCGAGGATCCGGCAGTCCTCGATCGTGGGCGACGCGGGCGGGACGGGCGAGCCCACGACGATGCCGCTCACCCCGCCGCCGAGGAACTCGCTCGAGAGGTTGTAGCCGCCCTGGAGCGTGAGCCCCTTGAGCCGCGTCGCCGGCCCCTCCCCGGCGTGCATCCTGATCAGCGGTCCGTTGCCCTCCCCGTCGAGCACGGTCGCCGGGGCCCCTCCGACGCCGATCAGGTCGATCGCCTTGCCCCTGAAGTCCAGCGCTTCGCGGTAGGTGCCAGGTTGAAGCAGGATCCGATCGCCGTCCGCGGCGGCGTCGATGGCGCGCTGGATGCTCTGGCCCGGCGCGACGACGAGGTCCGAGGCGAAGACCGGCGAGACCAGTCCCGCGAAGAGAGCGGGGAGCAGGCGTGGGAACATGGCGACCTCCGGGGGCAGGTGCACCGTCTAGGCGGCGAACCCGCCGGGGTCACAGCCTCAGGGCGCCAGCCGGTACACGCGGAACAGGTCGAACGGCGCCCCGTGGGGCTGGAGGATCGTCTCCGGGCTCCGGTAGACGAGCTCGAACCCCGGCACGCTCGTCAGGACCTCCGCGTCGCGGCTCACGAGGAGCGCGGCCGGCGTTCCCGGCGCGGGATCGCGGCCGGCCGGCAGTCCGGCGGTCCACGGGGAGAGGCGGCCGAGCACCAGCCGGTCGACGAGCAGGTACTCCGATCCGAAGCGCTCGCGCACGAGCGCGCGCAGTTCGTCCGGCGTCCCGTGGAAGAAGGCGGTCAGGAACGCCTCCGCGCGGCGGCGGCTCTTCTCGGTCTCGTACTTCGGCTGGAGCACGATCGGACGGCCCGTGTGCGCGAGGATCGCCGTCGAGTTGACGAAGTCCGCGGCGATCGGCTCGCCCTCGGGAAGGTGCTCGGGGATCCAGCGGACGAGCTCGGCGATCTCCTGGCGCTGTCCCGCCGGCTGGTACCAGTAGATCTCGTGGCGGTGGAGGAAGCGCGCGAAGAGGAGCGCCTGTCCGAGGAGGATCGCGAGGAAGATCCCGAGGATCGTGCGCGAGCGTTCGGCGCACAGCGTCGCCGCGACCGCGGGCAGGATCAGGCCCGGGACGATCATCATGCGCGCGATCAGCCACGCGAGCGGCAGCGAGAGCGCGGCGAAGAGAAGCAGCGCCGCGTCGGCGGGATCGCGCTCCCGCCCGCCGCGCAGCAAGCACACGAACCCGACCGCGGCCAGGCACAGCCCGCCGAGCAGCACCTCGGCGCCCCAGCGGAGCTCGAGCGTCTCGAACGGCCCCTGCCACAGGAGCCGCGCGTTGAACGAGATCGCGTTCGGGTCGTCGGGCGGCCGGCCGAGGTGCACGACCTTGGCCAGGAGCACCTCGTACACGTGGCGCAGGTCGCCGACGCCGCCGCCCGTCCAGCGCGCGAGGCCGAGGCCGCAGAGCGCGACGCCCGCGGCGACGACCAGGCACACGCCGGCCCGCCCGAGGACGCCGAGCGGACGCCGGCGCTCGACGAGCCCCGCCGCGACGAGCGCGAGCCCGAGCTGCACCGGCAGGGAGAGCACAAACGCCTTCGCGAGAAGCGCCGGCACGAGGACGCCGGCCGCGACGACGGGCACGAGCGCGATCCAGCTTGCGGGCGCACCGAGCGGGTTGCTCCCGCGCGCGACGTAGAGCGCGACGAGCGCGAAGGCCTCGACGCCGACGAGAAACGTCATCGCGTGCCACGTCGCGAGCGCCGCGGCCAGCGGAACGCCGGCGAGAAGCGCCGCGGCCGGCGTGCGGACGCGTACCGCGCGCGCGAAGAGCCCGAGGTGCAGCGCGAAGAGCGGCAGGCTCAGGTCCTCGCGGATCAGGACGAAGCCGATCGTCCGGTAGTTCGCCGGCAGCAGCACGAAGAGCGCGACGCCCAGCGACGCCCAGAGCGGACTTCGCGTCCGCGCCAGCACGAGGAGGTACACGCCGACCGCCGCCAGGCTCGCCACCAGCGCCATGACCCGCGTCGCGTGTACGTGGAGCGGCGCGTCCCCCCCAAACCAGCCGTAGGTCCAGGCGACGAGATACTCCTGACCGAGCGTGAAGGTGGCCGGCAGGTCGGTCGCGCCGGGATGCTCGACGCGCGGATCCGCCCGCAGGTCGTCCGCGCCGGCCAGGATCCGCTCGGTGAAGTAGTAGATCAACGCCGGGTCGCTCCTCAGCATCCCCTCGGCTTGCACGGCGTCGAACCCCGGGTCGCCCAGGGCGGTAGCGACCCGCACCCAGGCGCCGAAGAGGACCGCGGCGAGGAGAAAGGCGATTCCGGCGAGGTGCGGGGCGCGCGCCACGCCGGAAGACTACGCGCTAGTGGTCTGATTCACACCGTCGGGACATGTCCCGTTGGCACTGCGCGTTTCTAGCAAGGCGCGACGACGACCGCTTATCCAAGGCGATACGCCGAGGAGGAGCAACGCAGCTAGGGGCGCGCAGGGCCCCGGGGAGATGCCCCGACGGTGTGAATCAGACCACTAGCTACTTCAGCTTCTCCCAGAACTCGGGCGGCATGTCGTGGGCGATCTTGAGCGCGCCGTTGGCGCCGCCGTAGATCGGTTCCTCGATGCGCAGCACCCGGCCGCCGCCCAGCCGCTCGTGCATCTCGACCTCGATCGCGGTGTCGAGCCCCTTGCACATGCTGCCGCCGCCGGCGAGCAGCACGCGGTCCTTCAGCCGCTGCTGGAACTCGGGGTCGAAGGTGGCGACGAGCTCGCCGAGGCCCTCGACGATCGGCGGAACGATCATCCGGCAGGCCTTCCGGACCTGCTTGGTCAGGTCGAACGTCGTCGGCTTGCCGTTCACCGGCAGGTTGACAACGGCCGGCTCCATCGCCTCGGCGACCGCGCCGTGGCGCTCCTTGATCTCCTTGATCAT
Organism: Planctomycetota bacterium; assembly: GCA_028278425.1. GTDB lineage: Bacteria > Planctomycetota > UBA1135 > UBA1135 > JANQEJ01. The sequence continues at coordinate 6,765 of JANQEJ010000158.1, forward strand.
CTGGATCGAGAACTGCGCCTCCGGATGGGCGGACTCGACGAGCTTCGCGAGCTCCTGGTCCACGAAGTCGCCCGCCGTCTTCAGCGTCACCTGGTCGGTGTCCTCGGGCATCGTGCCGTGCATCCGGCAGAGGTCGACCGTTCCCGCGCCGATGTCGATGACGAGGACGTCGTCGAGCATGTCCAGCCCGTAGGCGACGGCGAAGGGCTCGGAGCAGAGCATGACCGAGTCCACCGTCTCGCGCGCCGCCTGGAGGATCGTCTCCTTGTTGTTGATCGAGGCCTGCGCGGGGACGCCGATCACGGCGTAGACGAGCTCGTCGGCGCGCGGGCGCGCGCGGCGGATGATCTCGCCGATCAGGTCGCGCGCGGCGCGGAGGTTCGCCTCGGCCTCCTTGCCGGTCTTGTCCTCGCTCGCCTTGAGCACGCCGTGCTCCAGCGGACGGTAGAAGTCCAGGGAGAGGCGCTTCTCGATCGCTTCGTCGCCGAAGAGGACGTCCTTCTTCAAGAGCTTGCGGCTGACCACGTCCTTCGGGTAACCGACGAAGGACGCGATCGTCTCGCGCACCCCGTTGCTCGCGGAGACCGAGGTCCGCGAGGTGCCGAGGTCGATGCCCATGTACAGGACGCCCTCTTCGGAGTCCTTTTCTTTCTTCTTCTTCGTTTCGCTCATCGTGTGGTCGGAGAGATAGAGGAGTGTGGAGGGTCGAAGACCCGAGCTCCGCTCAGGCTTCGCGTTCCTCCCGCTTCTGCTTGAGCTCGAGGTTGGCCTTGAAGATCTCGGCCATGAGCTGCTTCTTCAGCTCGTAATCGCGGTCGCTGCCGGAGAGGCCCTGGACCGTGCGGTAGACCGAGGCGATGCCGGGATCGACGTCCTTCATCGCCGCCACGCGCGCCAGCTCGGCCTCGGTCATGTCGAGCATCGCGGCGAGCTTGCGGACGCGCCGCTCGAGCAGGTCGACCTGCTCGGTGCGCTCCGCGAGCTGCGCGTGGACCGCGTCGTCGTGCGCGTTCTGCAGGTTCCGCAGCGTCAGCTCGACGATCGCGCGCTGGATCTCCGCCTTCTCCTTGGTCTGGGGGCCGAGCTGCTGGAAGAGCTCGCGCAACTTCGCGCCGAGGGGCGTCTCGGGCAGGTTGGCGAAGTCCACGTCCTCGGTGGGCTCGGTCGGCAGCATGGACTTGAGCGCGGCGTAGGGCCCGGGGCCGACGACCTCCGGCTCGGCGGGCGCGGGGATCTCCGCCTTCTCCTCCTGCAGCGCGATGCGCTCCGCGTCGACGTCGGCGCGCAGCTCCTCGATCTCCTTCTTGAGGAGCTGGCCGCGTTCCACGTGACGGTCGCCCCCTCCCTGGATCGCGAGCTCGAGCGCCTCCTCGGCGGCGGCGAGGAACGCGTCGTAGCCGATCTTCTCGCCGGGCTCGCAGTAGGAGATGCCGATCGAGAGCGTCGACCGCAGCGTCCGCCCGTCGCTGTCGAACCGGAGCTTGCGCACGCCGTGGAGCAGGCGCTCCGCCAGCTTGGCCGCCATCTTGCGGTGCGTGTGCGGGAAGATCGCCATCAGGCGGTCGTCGCGCATGCAGCCCAGGAAGTCGCTCGAGCGCGTCATCGAGCGCATCAGCCCGATGACCGAGTTCAGAATCTCTTCCTTCGACTCGTAGCCGTAGAGGTCGTGCAGCGACTCGAGCCGGTCCACCTCGATCAGCGTGCAGACGATCGGATAGTCGTAGCGCACCGCGCGCTCGAACTCGATCCGCATCAGCTTGCGAATCTCCTCGGGGGTGAAGAGGCCCGCCTCGGAGTCGCTGAAGTTCACGGTGGGGAACGTCATCGTCTGGATCATGGGTCGCCGCTCGGAGACTCTCCAGCTTCGCCCGAAATGGCGAAACAGGATACGCCTTTCACGTCCACCTTCCGCGACCACTCGCGAGTAACGCGGAAAAAGTTTCTCGCGGCCGACCGCGGAGACCCGAAGTCGCTGTCGGCCGGCCGATCGAGCGGTCTTTAGCGAAGGGCCGCGACGTCGGCGTCGGGTTCTCCCCGGGTGACGGTGATCAGCTTCCCCGCCGGCAGGTCGCGCAGCTCCTGCACGCTCCCGTCCGGCCAGTGGACCGCGAGCGCGTCGACCGCGTCGCTCCGCCCGAGGCCGAAGTGCAGCCGCGCATCGTTCGTAGAGAGGAAACCCGACCAGTCCCCCACCGTCTGGCTCGCCGTCCGCCCATCCGCGGTCAGCGTCACGACCGCGCCGAGCGCGCCGGAGTTCTTCCCGGAGCCGCGCAGGCGCACCTTGGCCCAGTTCCCGCCCGCGGTGTCGTTGCGGAGCAGGGTCGGCGGTCCGTCGATGTTGCCCACGAGAAGGTCGAGGTCGCCGTCGTTGTCCAGGTCGCCGTAGGCCGCGCCGCGGCTGGCGGCGCGGACCTGGAAGCCCGGACCGGCGGCCTCGGTCACCTCGACGAAGCGCCCCCCGCCGGTCTGCTCGAAGAGCTGGTTGGCCTGGAGATACCGCGTGCCGAACTCGAAGCGGTCCACCTGCGGGTAGACGTGCCCGTTCACCGCGAAGACGTCGCGGTCGCCGTCGCTGTCGAGGTCGACGATGCCGCAGCCCCAGCCGAGGCTCGCGATCGTCGGCATCGCGAGCCGCGCCCCGAGCGTCCCGTCGCGGAAGAAGCCGCCGCCGTCATTCACGTAGAGCGTGAAGTAGTCCTCGGAGAAGTTCGTGACGTAGAGGTCGAAGCGCCCGTCGCCGTTCGCGTCGCCGACGGCGACGCCCATGCCGGCCTGCTCCTGGCCGCCCTTGGAGAGCGCGCAGCCGCTGCGGAAGGCCTGGTCCTCGAAGCGCTCGCCGCCGAGGTTGCGCCAGAGGTAGTTCGGCGTCGAGTCGTTGCCGACGTAGAGGTCGGCGAAGCCGTCCTCGTCGTAGTCGAAGGCGACGACCTGGAACCCGTAGCCCGCGGAGTCCGCCACCCCCACCGCCTCGGTCGCATCGGCGAAGGTCCCGTCGCCCCGGTTCACGTAGAAGGTGTCGCGCTCGCCCGGCAGGCCGCGCGGCCCGATGTAGACCTCGATGCCGCGGTAGGAGAACTTGCCCTTGGGCGGATCGTCGAAGTCGAACGCGACGTAGTTCGACACGTAGAGGTCGAGGTCGCCGTCCTCGTCGTGGTCGAGGAAGGCCGCCCCGGTGCTCCAACGCGCGTCCCCCACGCCCGCCTTCGCGGTGACGTCGCGGAAGCCGGCCTCGCCGCCGAGGTGCAGCGCGTTCGCGCCCCAGTTCGTCAGGTAGAGGTCCGGCCGCGCGTCGCCGTCGACGTCGCACGCGAAGGCGCCCTGCGTCCAGGCCGCGTCGCCGAGACCGACCGAAGCGGTCACGTCGACGAAGCGGGCGCCGCCGGTGTTGCGGTAGAGGGCGTCGCTCGGCTGGTCGTCGGAGGACGGGTCGCTGCGCATCCCGTTCGTCAGGTACGCGTCGAGCCAGCCGTCCCCGTCGTAGTCGAAGAGCGCGACCCCGCCGCCCATGGAGTCGAGCACGTAGGGCTTCTCCGGATGCCCGTTGACCTGGACGAACGCGCCGAGGCCGGACTCCGCCGTCGCGTCGGAAAAGCGCAGGTCGGTCGCCGGCAGCTCGGGGGCGGGCTCGTCGCGCGGCTCCGCCTCGCCGCCGCAGGAGGCGAGCGCCAGCGCGGACGCTCCGATCGCCGCGGCGGCCTTCAATCCCTCGCCACGTCGAGCTGGGCGAGCAGGTCGCGCGCCTTCTGGTTCCCGGGCATGAGGCGCAGCGCCTCTTTCAGGTGGTGCCGCGCCTTCTCCGCCTCGCCCAGGTGGTAGTGCGCGAGCCCGAGGTTCGCGTGCGCCGCTCCGGTTTCCGGCTGGAGCGCGAGCACGGCCTGGAACGCCTCCTTCGCCTCCGCCAGCTTGCCGGCCTGGAGGAGCTGGTTCCCGCGGTTGAAGTGCGCGAGCGCCTCGGCCTTGCTTCCGCTGGGCTTCGGCGCCTTGCGCCTCGCGCGCTCGGCCTTCCTGCGGTGGAACTCCACCAGCGCCGCGTCCGCGCCCGCTTCGTCGTTCAGCCGCCGCCGCGCGGTCGCGAGCCCGAACCAGGAGTCCGGCTCGTCGGGCTTCAACGTCGTCGCCGCCGCGAACGCGTCGCGCGCCGCGTTCCAGTCCGTGGTCTCGAGGTGCAGGAGCCCGAGCTGGTGATGCGCCACCGGGGACTTCGGGAAGCGACGGATCGCCTCCTCGAGCTCGACCCGCGCCGCCGCGTGCTCGCCGAGGTGCAGGAGCACGATGCCGAGGTGCACCCGCGCCTGAAGGCTCGCCGGATCCAGCCGCAAGGCCTCCTCGAACGCCCGCCGCGCCCCGCCCATCGCGCGCGCGCGCTCCAGCGCCATGCCGCGGTAGAGGTGGAAGCTCGCCACGGCGCCGTCGAGCTCGATCGCCCGGTCCAGGCTGTCGATCGCGAGGCCCAGCTTGGCGTGGTCGACGTTCAGCGCGCCGAGCATCACGGTGGTCTGCTCGTAGCGCGCGACGCCCAGGTGGTAGTGGGCGTAGGCATCCCCGTCGTCGCGGCCGATGCTCTCGACGAGAACCTCCTCGGCCGCGGGAAAGTCCCGCGCGCGGATCAGGTCGAGGCCGCGCTCGTAGGCCTCCTTCGCCGCGGCGGCGTCCGCCGCGGACGCGCCGTCCCCCCCGCCGCACCCCGCACAGAAGAGGGGCGCGCCGACGGCAGCGGCCACGGCGCCTAGCGCCGGGACGAGCGAAGCGATTCGGGGCATGCGGAGCGATGGGGCTGGGGCAAGCGACCGCAGCCGGAGTCTAGCACCGGGCAAACAGAACCCACAAGTTGGGCGGTCGCGCGCGCCGCCGCTCTGTTAGAAGCGGGCCATGGCGTGGATCGAAACCATCGACGAAGCGGACGCGGGCGAAGCGCTCGCCGCGCTCTACGCGCGCGCGGCCGACCCGCGAACCGGCGCGCTCGACAACATCATGCGCATCCACTCGCTGCACCCCGCGGGTCTCGACGCGCACCTCGCGCTCTACTCGGCCGTGATGCGCGGAACGCCTTCGCTCCCGAAGGTGGAGCGCGAGCTCATCGCGCTCGTGGTCAGCACGGCGAACGGGTGTCATTACTGAATCGCGCACCACCGGCGCGGTCTGCGCCGGCTACTGGAGGACGACGCGCTGCTCGAGCGGATCGAGGCGAGCTGGCGCACCGCCGGCCTCGATCCGCGGCGGACGGCGATGCTCGAGTACGTGGAGAAGCTGACGCGCACGCCGGGAGAGATGCGCGCCGGCGACGTGGCCGCGCTCCGCGCGCAGGGCTTCGACGACGCCGACGTGCTCGCGATCTGCGAGGTGGCGGCATACTACGCCTACGTGAATCGCATCGCGGACGGGCTGGGGGTGGAGCTGGAGGGGTAACGGTCCCGACCGTCGCTCCGCGGCCATCGCGATCTCGCCGGGGTCGTGCCGGATGGCGGGGTCTTGCCGCGGTCTCGCCGGAACGCTGCGGTGCGGCCGGTGACGCTCTCTCCTTGGTCGCTCAGGCTGAAGGGGCGGCGCTCGGCTCGTTTCGGGACGTCGGTGCGTGGGATCTTGCAGGCGTCGTCGCTTCTCTCAGCGACGCCCCGCGAGCCGGAGGCGATCATGTCCGTCAGCCGGCCGAAGGCCGGCGGCCCTTCCGCTCTTCGTTGGTCACGTCCCGCGGAGCGAGCGAAGCGAGCGGA
>JANQEJ010000350.1 GCA_028278425.1 Planctomycetota bacterium
GGACGGTCGGCGCCGCCTCTCCCCTCTCACGCATCGCCGACGTCCCGCTCGGACCGCTGCTGGAGCTCGTCGACGAGGAGGCTTCGGTCGCGGACATCGTCCGCCGCGCGGCGTCGCGCCCGGAGCTCTACCTGTCCACGCCGAAACGCGTGGAGGGAGCGCTGAAGCAGCTCTACCGGCGCGGTTTCCTCGGACGGGTGTAGACCATCAACCAGTCGGTGTAACGGCGGTTGGCCGTCTTCATGTCGATGCCCAGCCCCGTCTCGAACGCCTCTGCCGGGTTGCCCCCCGCGAGCCGGTAGAGCTCGCGGGGTTTCTCCGCCCGCAGAAGCACCCACTCCGCGAACGTGACGGCCGCCAACAGGTCCCGCCCCGACATGGCGAGGGTCGTCTTCGCCGTGAACTGCTCGACCTTCGGCAACCTCCGCTTCTGGAGCTCGCTCTTCGCCTGAGCCCGCCAGTCCGGATCGGCCTCGAGCTTCTTGACGAAAGGGTCGAAGCTCCCGTTCTCGAGCTTGCCGTGGGCGTAGCACCACCCGGTGACCTCACGGGCGACGTGACCGGACAGGCCGTTGTGCGCCCATCCCGTGCGGTAGTCCAGGCGCATGTCGAGCTGCAGCAGCCGCTCCGCGAAGAAATGCGCGGCCGCGGCCTTCCGGCGATCCGCGGTATGTGCCCACACGAACAGGAACTGGGCCTTCCACTCGATGAGGCCGCCCTTCGCCGCGCTCGGGTCCCACTTCGCCTGGCGCAGCGCTCCGGCGAGGGCCTTCGCGTGCTCCGGCTTCTCGATGACGTAGACACGGCAGCCGGTCGGCGGCGGGGTCTCGATCTCGAGCATCTTGCGGAGGACGGAACGGGCCGCACGGCAATGGTGCGCGACCGTGGCCGCCTCGTCGAACGTGGTGGTCGCCACGACGGTGAACCCCGGAGCCTTGACGGCATGGAGCTTCACTCCGGATCCCCGCTCTTCCGGGGTCAGCTCGGCGGCCTCCCGAGACTGCGCCCGCGACAGCGCCCACTCGACGGTCCCACGGTACTCCTTGCGCCGGGACACCTCGCGCTGGTCCACGCGATCGATCCACGCGCCCTCGTACTGCACGCGGCCGAGCGCCTTCTGCGCCGGGGCGCACGCGGGATGCAGCGCGACGATCGCCTCGAGCAGGCCGCGTCGCGTCGGGTCCTGCTCGCCGGACCGGCGCGCCGCGCTGAGAGCGCGCTGCGCGAGCGACTCGAAGAAGTCCGTCTCTCTCTTCCGCAGCTCCGCGATGGCCTTCGGCTTCCGGTTGGGCGGACGGCGGTAGCGGCGGCCGGTTCGTTTCCAGCTCCTGTCCCGCTGGCGGCGATAGCCGAGGGTCTGCCGAGACCTCACGTGGTCCTCGTCCCAGAGCAGAATCGCCTCGTGCACGCGATGGCATTCGCCCATCAAGCCGGCGCGGCGACACCACGTGGCCAGCTTCTCCGCGGCCGGAACGATCTCCGACCGGATCTCGGACCGCACGGCGGCGAGATCCTGACCGACGACCATCGCCGCGAGCAATCCCGTCGCTGCAAGGATGCGCATCGCGCTCACTTTCTCGTACCTCCGTGGTGCAACCAGTCCTCGAACGCTTCCTGCAACTTCCCGATGGGCTTCCCGAGACCGTCCTTGGCCACGCGCGCTGGCTCACCCGTCCGGGCGAGACCGAACACCTTGTGCGGGTCGTCCGCCGTCTCGATCACCCAGCGGCAGAACAGCGCAGAGACGAACAGCTCCTTCTGCGACAGGTCGAACTCGGTCTTCGACAACACCGTCGCGAGTGGAGGGACCTGATTGTATTTTACCAAGCGGGCCCCTTCCGCCGCCCAGTCGGAGGCGGGGTCCTCGAACATCTTCACGAACGCGCCGTCCGTCGGTCCCGCGTGGACCGAGCTGATCCACGGCGCGCCCACGAGCTGTCGCGTCAACAGCACCGACAGCCCCATGTGGGCCCACCCGTGGTCCCAGGTCAGGCCGAACTCCTCGCGCAGGAGACCGCCGAACACGAACTCGACGGCGGCCGACCGCCTGGCCGACTCCTTCGGCAGTGCGACGAGGAGGCGCTTGAACTCCGCGCACCAGTGAACCCCGACCGAGCCCTCGGAAACGGACGCCACCTCCGGCGCGATCTTCTCGACCGCGGCCACGCCACCGTCGCCACGCACGAGGTAGACGCGGAGCGACGGGGGGAAACCACCACGCAAGTTCAGGACGTCGCGCGCGAACAGCCGCGTCGCCTCACAGGCGCGCGCGACGGCCTTCGCCTCTTCGTACGAGGTCTCCGAAAGGACGACGACTCCCTTGGTCTTCGCGGCGTGGAGACGGACGTCGCTCGAGCGCTCGGCCTCGGTCAGGGTCGCCGGCTCCGGGCGGGAGGTTGCCTCGATGGCCGCCTCTCCGGTCTCGAGAGCCCCGCCCCGTTTGCGGCGCGCGACATCCGTCGTGGTGATCCATCCGGTGCCGTCGCGTACGTGGCCGAGCATCTTGCGCGTCGGTTCATGATCCGCATGTACGGCGACGATCGCGGAGAGGATCTCGGGGCGACGCGGATCGTCGCGATCGAGCTCGTCGTGCAACTCGAGCGCCCGGAGCACGAGACCGTCGAGGCTCGCCTTCTCCTTCTCACGCAACGTCGGGAGCTTTCTTGGCGAACGATTCCGGCTCTTGCGGGGACGCCGCGGCTCCTTCCAGGTGCCGTCACGCTGCTTCTTGAAACCGAGGGATCGGCGCGCCCGCGCATCGTCCGGATCCCACAGCAGGGCGCCACGATAGAGGCGGTCCCGTTCCGCTAAGAGGTTGTTGCTCTGGCACCAGAACGCCAGCTCCCCCGCAACCCTCGCCATCTCGGACGCGACCTCCCGATAGCGGGTGTCGAAAGACTGACCGTGCGCGCCTCCCAACAGCAGGCACGCGATGAGAATAGGTGACGTCTTCATCGCTGCGATGACGTTAACAGCCGAGCGAGGTGGCCGGTGACGTTCGCCACGGCAAAGCTGGAGCCAGCCCAGCGCGCCTTGGGGATGCCGGGGATCTCGCGCGGATACGGTGACGCGTGCCACACCCCACGGACGAACGTCGGTGCATCGCGTGGCACGGTCTCGATCGCCGCGACTCCCTCGGCCGCATCGAGTGAGCCGGGGTAGCTCGGCCGACCCT
>JANQEJ010000310.1 GCA_028278425.1 Planctomycetota bacterium
CTCGCCGAAGAGCTCGCGATCGCTCACGTACCGGAAGCAGACCTGCATGTAGTCGCTCACGCGCTCCGGCGTCCCGAAGCGCTCCACGACGTCTTCCATCGAGAGCCCGCGCCAGTCGGAGCCGCGGAACAGGCGTAGAAGCCGCAGACGGAAGCGCTTCCAGGAGCTCAACGATCCGCGGGCACCACGGGCTGGAGCCAGGCCGTCTCGAGGTCGCCGGCCGCGTAGGGGTTGGGGTGCGGCCTGTCCGACACGACCCGCGCGCGGACGAAGAGCTCGTCGCCCCGGAAGCGGTAGCGCGCCGGGTTCTCGCGCGTGGTGAGGAAGACCTCCCCCACCTCGCCGATGCCGTCCGGGCCCCCGCGCGTGCCGACGAAGGTCGTGGTGTAGGTCACGCCCTCCTCGGCGGCGATCGTGAGCTCGTACGTCGAGTCGTTCACGGCCACGTCTTCGAGCTCGACGCCGGAGGAGGCGTAGAAGTCGCCGGCGCGGAGCGCATCGATGATCGCATCCGGCGTGAGCTCGCCGGCGCGGACCATCACCCAACCGCGCCCCACGTTCGCCTTGTCGGGCCCCTGCTCGAAGTAGTGGTGCGCGTCGTCGGTGGCGAGGCCGAAGAGCAGCGACAGCCCAAGGTCGCCCAGGCGAAGCGTGTTCGCGAGGTCCCACATCGCCTCGGTGCTCGCGTGCGTCTCGTCGCCCTCGTTGCGCACGGAGGGATGGCCGTTGTAGACCTCGAAGAAGGCCTCGCCGCAGATCGACGCGACGTCGGCGGTCGAGAGCCCCCAGTGGAAGTTGGGGTGGTTGACGTGCGCGAGGACCGGGCGGCCGAGGCGCTCGCCCTGGGCGTAGACGGCGTCGACGTTGCGCTGGAGCATCTCGCGCACGGTTCCGCCGCCCTGGGGCGGGATCACCTCGCCGAGGTTGATCCCGTTGACGTGGACCGGCGCGCGCTCCTCGAAGAGGTCGGTGATCTCCTCGCCCTGGATCATCAGAAACCCGTTGGGCTCCTCGAACGCTTCGCGAATCTCCTCCAGGGTCCGGAGCCGCATCTCGCGTCCGTCCGCCCCCATCCGCAGGGCGACGTTGTCCTCGCCGAAGCGGTCCACGAGCTCCTGCGCCTTCGCCGCGTCGAGGCGCGTTCCGTCGGCGATCGGGAACCACTGCTCGCCGACCGAGAGGACGTTGTGGTCCGACAGGACGAGGAAGTGGTACCCGTTCGACCTGTACCAGTCGGCCACCCACTCCGGCGCGGCGTCGCCGTCGCTCCACAGCGTGTGCGTGTGCGTGTTGCCGCGCCACCAGCGCGGCTCGGGCTCGCCCACGCCTTGCGAAACCGCGTAGCAGCACGCGCACAAGGCGGCGGCGAGGGCGAACAACCTCTTCATCAGAACGTCACTCCCAGCGAAAGATATTCAGCGCGACGAGGAACGCGACGATGCCCCATGCAAGCTGGATCCCGAGCTCCGGCGCCACCGCCAGGAGGCCCGCGCCGTCGAGCATCACGTCGCGCAGCGCGTCGTTCAGCGCGGTCAACGGGAGCAGCCGCAGGACCGGCTGCACCGCCTCGGGAAAGCGCTCGTACGAGAAGAAGACGCCGGAGGCGAGCCACATCGGCATCATGATCAGGTTGAGCATCCCCGACGCACCCTCGACCGTCCTGACGCGGGACGCGGCGAGCAGGCCCAGGCCGGCGAAGATCATCGCGCCGAAGACGCTCAGCGCCGCGAACGCGAACAGCCCGCCGCGGAACGGGACGTCGAGCACCAGCACGCCGAACGTCGTGAGCAGCGCGACCTCGAGGAAGAGCCACACGAGCCGCGCGAGGAGGAACGACAGCAGGAGCGACGCGCGCCGCATCGGCGTCACGAGCATCCGCTTCAGGATCTTGCGCTTGCGGAGGTCGGCGACGCCGAAGCCGATGCTCCACATCCCCGTACCCATCAGGTTGAGGCCCAGCAGCCCGGGGAAGAGGAAGTCGATGTAGCGCGAGCCGATCGCGGTGACCTCGTCGAGCTCGAGCACGGGATCGCGGTCGCCGTCGGCGGGCGGGGCGGCGAGCCCCAGCTCGATGCGCAGCCGCGCGGCGTCCGCCTCCGGCCGCTGCGGGTCGAGGCGCACGACCGGCGGGCTCCCCGGCAGGATCAGCGCGTCGTAGTTCCCGTTGCGGAGCTCGAGCTCGGCCTCCTCGAGGTCTTCGGCGTGCTCGACCTCGAGGTTCTCCGCGCCGGAGAGCCGCTCGGCGAGCGCCGCGGCGTCCCCGCCTCCGACGACGCACACGCGGTTGGGCGACGGGCCCGTGTTGCGGAAGGCGAAGCCGAGCACCGCCGCGAGGACCATCGGGAAGATGAAGACCCAGAACAGGATCTCCGGCTCGCGCAGGAAGAGCAGCGTGCGCGTGCGGGTCAACTCCCAGAGCTCGTTGAAGCTACTCATCGCGCCTACTCATCACGAAGGTGCTTCCCGGTCAACGCCACGAAGACGTCCTCGAGGGTCGGGCGGTGGGTGTGCAGGTCCTCGAGCGTGACGGCGCGGCGCTCGAGCAGCGGCAGGAGCGCCCCCATGCAGGCCTGCGTCGCGGTGACCGCGAGCGTGATCGCGCCGGTCTCGCGACGCACCTCCTTGACGCCGGGGAGCGCCGCCAGCTCCTCGTCGTCGAGCGCGTCCGCGCCCTCGTCGCCGAGGCGCAGCTCGACGATGCTCTCGGCGCCGAGCGACGCGATGATCGCCGCCGGCGATCCCTCGGCGATGACCTTGCCGCGGTCGACGATGACCAGGTCGTCCGCGAGGCGCTCCGCCTCTTCCATGTAATGGGAGGTGAGCAGCACCGTGCCGCCGCCGCGCTTGAAGTCCTCGACGATCTCCCAAACGCGCCGGCGGGCCTGCGGGTCGAGCCCGGTGGTCGGCTCGTCGAGGAAGAGCACCTCGGGCAGGCTGACGAGCGCGCAGCCGAGCGCGAGCCGCTGCTTCTGACCGCCGGAGAGCTTCTCGACCCAGGCGTCGCGCTTCTCCTCGAGGCCGACCAGGCCGAGCACCTCGCCGACGTCGCGCCCGCGGCTGTAGAACGTGCGGAAGAGCCGCAGCGTCTCGAGCACGGTGAGCTTGTCGAGGAGGTCGGTCTCCTGGAGCTGGACGCCGATGCGCTGGCGGATCTCGCGCGGCGCGCTCCGCCACGTGCGGCCGAGGATCTCGATCTCGCCCTCGTCCGGCGGCTTCAGACCTTCGAGCATCTCGATGCACGTCGTCTTTCCCGCGCCGTTGGGGCCGAGCAAGCCGAGGCACGTGCCGCTCCGCGCCTCGAAGTCGATCCCGCCGACGGCGACCAGGTCGCCGTAGCGCTTCACCAGGCCGCGCGCCCGGACGGCGACGCCGTTTCCTCCTCCCGCCGCGCTCATCGCGGAGAATCCTAACGAGCCGGAGGGCTCAGGGGATCGCGTACGCGCCGGTCCGCGTGAGTTTCGCGCCCACCGCGTGGACGACCAGCCCTTGCAGGTAGGCGGTCCGACCCGAGAGCGAGGGCGGGACCGGGATCAGCTCCTCGTGCCAGCCCTCGACGTTCAGTCCCGCGCCGTAGTAGACGTAGATCTGCCCGGGCAGGAGCCCGAGCACGCCGAACGGCGTCGGCAGGCTGGCGGGCGTCGGCGACATCGCGAGGAAGGCGCCGTCGAGCGAGCGGCCGCCGAGGCCGACGGCCAGGGATCCGGCGAACGGCACGCTGGGAAGGGCCCACAGCGGCGGTTCCTCCGAGCCAGACTCGCGGTTCACGGGCTCGGTCGCGACGCCCTCGCCGAGCAGGTCGACCCACGCGTCCTCGTCGCCCTTGATCTGCGCCGCGAGGAACGCGGTGACGACCCTTCTGTGGAGCCGGTGCTGCTCCGCGTACGACAGCGAGCCCGAGCCGATGTCGTCGTCCGTGCCGCCGTAGTGGTCCCCGCCGACGATCTCGATGAACGCGCTCCGACCCAACGACGTTGCCGCGTCGAACATGACGTGCGCGTGCATCGCCGGCGGAACGATGACGTCCTCGCTGCCGCCGATGGCGAGCACCGCGCCGTCGAAGCCGTTGAGGTGCGACGTCGGCAGGGCGCTGCCGGGGAAGTAGGGCTCGAGCCCGATCACCGCCCGCACCCGCGGCTCGGTGCCGGCGACGTAGGCCATCGCCTCGCCGCCGAGCGAGTGCCCCAAGGTCGACCAGTCGTCCGCCGACGCCATTGTGAAGAGGAAGCTCGCCGGATCGAGGCTCTCGGCGTCGGCCCACTCGAGCATCTGCACGATCATCTTGGACGACTGCGGCGGCGAGTGCAGGGCACCGCCCAGCGGACCGACGGAGACGATGACGAACCCCCAGCTCGCGAGGTGCAGGCAGAGCGCGTCGTAGTCCTTCGGCTTGAAGGTCTGTCCGTGCACCAGGCCGACGAGCGGGAAGGGTCCCTGCGCGGGGTCGGCCGGCGCATCCTGGCCCGCGACGGTCGCGGGGTAGTACGCGCGGCCCGACTGCATCCCCGCCGTGCTGGGGAAGGTGACGTCCCGCCAGCCGGCGGTGAGCCCGCCGGGATCCTCGAAGGCCTGGGCATGGAGACTCGGGGCGGCGGCGAGGGCGAGTGCGAGCGAAGCGAGGAGTACGTGGGTGCGCATGGCCCCAGCGTACATCAGCGGGGTTGCTACCGGGGCTCGAGCCCGAAGTGCCGCAGCCCGAGCCAGATGAACATCTCGACGCCGCGGAGGAGGTTCTCGACGGTCACGAACTCGTTCACGCGGTGCGCGCACTCGGGATGGCCCGGCCCGACCTTGTTCACCGTCGCGATCCCCTTCAGGCCGAGGAAGACCGCGTCGTTGCCCGCCGGCGTGTAGCGGAACTCGGCCTCCGCGATGCCGAGGTCGTCGCGCAGGACGCCCATCACCATCTGGGCGAGCGGGTGGTCTTGCGGGAGCTTGTGCCCCTCGCGCGGGTAGAGCTCCTCCCACGCGATCTCGAAGCCTTCCTCGGCGTAGCTCTCGATCTTCGCGCCCAGGTCGCGGCGGAACACCGCGAGATCGTTCGCGTACACCTCGGGCGTCGGGCGGCAGTCGATCACCGCGCGCGCGCGCTCGGGGATCACGTTGGTGCGCTCGAGGTCGCCGGTGTTGATGCACGTCGGAGTCAGCGTCGTGTGTCCGAAGTCCGGGTCGGTGTACTTCTCCTTCCACTCCTCCTCGAGCTCGCGCATCCCCTCGACGATCTGCATCACCTTCCAAACCGGGTTCTTCGCGAGGTGCGGGCGGCTGCCGTGCCCGCCGAGGCCCCTGACCTTGAGCACGACGAAGGACGAGCCGCGGTTGCCCAGGCACATGTGGTCCAGCCCGGTGGGCTCGGTGACGACGCAGCTCGTCTTAGCGAAGTCGAGCCAGCGCTCGCGCTCGGCCCAGTCGAGGAAGATCTGCGTGCCGTCGCCGGTGGTCTCCTCCTCGATCGTGAAGGCGGTGGCGTAGCGCCCGGGGAGCTCGTAGCCCTTCTCGAGGAAGTACCGCTGCGCGAGGTAGGCGCCGACGATCGAGGCGTGCAGGTCGCTCGCGCCGAGACCGTACACGCGCCCGTCCGCCACCGTCGGGTTCCACGGACCGTAGGTCCAGAAGCCCTCGTTCGGCGGCACCGTGTCCAGGTGCCCCGAGATCAGGAGCGTGTTCGCGCCCTCGCCGACGACGCCGAGCGTGTTGTTCCTGTCCTTCGCCGGTTGCAGCGTGGCCTCGACGCCGTACGCCGTCAGCCAGTCGGCGCAGAACTCCGCCATCGGGCCCTCGTTGCCGGTCACGCTGTCGATGGCGATCATGTCGCAGAGGAGCTTGATCGCGTCCTCGCGCTTCCCGCCGACCCAGTTCTTGATCGTCTGACTCATCGGTACGTTCGAGCTCACCCCGCGGGCTCGGGCTCCAGGATCATCGGTTCGCAGCAACAGCGCAGGCCCCGCCGCCTGGTCTCCTCGTAGTTGCGGCACGTCTTGCAGCCGTCCCAGAAGGCCTCGTCGGTCGTCACGCGGTCGAAGCCGACCACCTTGAAGCCCAGGGCCAGGTTCATCGCCTTCACCGCCTCGGAGGTGGTGAGGCTCATCAGGATCGCGCGCGGGTAGGCGGCGCGCGAGGACTCCATCAGGACGGTCTTGAGCCTCCGGCCCAACTTGTCGCCGCGCAGATCGGGACGGACGACCAACCCCGAGTGCGACACGAAGGCGCCGTCCTCCCACTCCGACCAGTAGCCGAAGCCGACGAGCTCGTCGCCGAGCAGCGCGACCGCGGCCTTGCCCGCGCGGATCTTGGCCGCGAGCCACTCCACCGAGCGCGGGGCGATGTCGTGCTCGGCCGCCGACTCCGCGATCAGCGCGGCGGCGGGCTCGGCGAGGTGTTCCTCGCCGGAGCGCGCCGCGCGGACCTCGACCTCGGCCTTCACCCGCAACCGAGCGCGCAGAACACGGCCGCCGCCGTCCAGAGGCGGTTCTCGGCCTCGTCGATCACCGCCGAGCGGTTGGAGTCGAGCACGCCGTCGGCGACGACCACGTTGCGCCGCACCGGCAGGCAGTGCAGGAAGACGCCGTCGTCGGTCTTGGCCATCTTCTCGTCATCGACGATCCACTCCGCGCGGAGGTGCTCCTTGTCCTCGGCCTCCTGCTCGAAGCGGCCGTAGTAGTCGAGCGAGCCCCACGCCTTGGCGCAGACCACCTTGGCGCCCTTGTACGCGGCCGCGACGTCGGCGGTCTCCGTCACCGAGCCGCCGAGCGCCTCGGCGCGCTCGCGCGCGGCTTCCATCACCTCGGGGTCGAGCCCCCAGCCGTCGGGACGCAGCACGGTGACGTTCATCCCGAGGTCGGCGGCGGAGAGGAGCTGCGAGTGCGGCGTGGCCACCGGCAGCGACTTCGGGTGCCAGGCCCAGGTCAGGACGTACTTCTCGCCCTCCGGCTGACCGCCGAGCTTCTCCACCATCGTCGTCATGTCGGCGAGGCCCTGGAGCGGGTGGAACGAGTTCGACTCCATGTTGATCACCGGCACCTCGGAGAACTCGGTGAAGCGGTGGATGAACTCGTCCTTCTTCAGCTCGTCGTAGCTGCCGGAGACGTCGGCCTTGTCCTTGCCGACCGTGATCAGCTCGGACTTCCGGATGCCGACGAAGTCGCACATGCGGGAGATCACCGGCGCGAGCTCGCGCACGTGCTCCTGCGTGTTGCCGTCCATGACGACGCCCTCGCCGGCCTCGAAGTTCCAGGTGTCCTTGCCCGGGTTGATCGTGATCCCGGTCCCGCCGAAGCGCGCCATGGCCGACTCCGTCGAGAGCCGCGTGCGCACCGACGGATTGAAGAACATCAGCGCGGCGACCCTGCCCGCGAGCGACGGGTTCTCGCGCCCCTCCTTGAGGTCGAGGGCGAGGTTGACCAGAGCGCGGATCTCGTCGGTGGAGAAGTCGAGCGTGGAGAGGAAGTCGCGACCGGAAAGATCGATCATGAAGCGGCGGCCTTGCCGTTGTGTGCGCCGACGGCGTCGAGGACGGCGTTCTGGAACTCCTCGCCTTCCTCGTCCAGGTCATAGGTGACCCGCAGGTTGGGCTTCTTGATGTCGATCACGCGGGCGAGATCGATCGGCGTGCCGACGAGGACCAGGTCGCAGTCGGTCGCGTTGATCGTCTCCTCCAAGTCCTTCATCTGCTTCGCGCCGTAGCCCATCGCGGGCAGCACGCGGCCGATGTCGGGGTACTTCTCAAACGTCTCGGCGATCTCGCCGCGGGCGAAGGGCCGCGGGTCGACGATCTCGGCGGCGCCCCACTTCTCGGCGGCGACCGTGCCGGCGCCGTACTTCATCTCGCCGTGGGTCAGGGTCGGCCCGTCCTCGACGACGAGCACGCGCTTGCCGCGGATCGCCTCGGGATCGCCCACGCTGACCGGCGACTTGGCGCGCACCACCAGGGCGTCGGGGTTCAGGTCGGCGGCGTTGCGCTCGACGGTGGCGATGCCGTCGGCCTGCGCGGTTCCGACCTTGTTGAGCAGGATCACGTCGGCGCGCTCGAAGTTCGTGCGGCCGGGGAAGTAGTTGAGCTCGTGCCCGGGGCGGTGCGGGTCGGCGACCGCGATCCAGAGGTCCGGCGCGTAGAAGGGCGTGTCGTTGTTGCCGCCGTCCCAGAGGATCACGTCGGCCTCCTTCTCCGCCTCGGCCAGGATCGCCTGGTAGTCGACGCCGGCGTAGACCACCGCGCCGTTTCGGATGTGCGGCTCGTACTCCTCCATCTCCTCGATCGTACACTCGTGGAGCTCCATGTCCTCGAGCGTGGCGAAGCGCTGGACCGCCTGCTTCGCGAGGTCGCCGTACGGCATGGGATGGCGGATCGCGATCGTCCGGAGCCCGTGCTCGCGCAGGAGCGAGACGACCTTGCGCGACGTCTGGCTCTTCCCGCAACCCGTGCGGACGGCGCAGACCGCGATCACCGGCTTCGAGGAGCGGATCATCGTCGCGTCGACGTCGAAGGTCGCGAAGCGCGCCCCGGCCTCCTCGACCACACGCCGCCGCTCGGCCAGGTAGTCGTCGCTGACGTCGGAGTAGGCGAAGACGACCTCGTCGACGCCGTGCTCGCGGATCAGGTCGCCCAGCTCCTCCTCGGGGTGGATCGGGATCCCGTCGGGGTAGGCCGCGCCCGCCAGCGAGGCGGGGTAGCGCCGGTCGTCGATGTGCGGGATCTGGGTGGCCGTGAAGGCGACGACGCGGACGTCGTCGCGGTCTCGGTAGCAGGTGTTGAAGACATGGAAGTCCTTGCCTGCGGCTCCCATGATCAGAACCTTCTGCACCATGCTTTTCTCCTGAACCGGGCCCCTGGGGGAATCGAGGGGCAATTGAGGGAGGGATGAGGGAGGGGGGTTGGCCCGGAAAAAGGCCACGGATCCTATCACAGTCGGAAAAGCGCCCCCCGGCGATGGAGGTGAACCGGGTAGAAAGGGGCCGTGCTGCGGGCGATTCCGATCCTGCTGGCGGGCCTCGCCGTGACGGCCTGTGCGAGCGACGGCTCGCCCCCGCGCGATGCGGAAGCGTTTTCGGGCGTCTACGCGGTCGTTCTGGGGACGGCGCAGGACGCCGGAGTCCCGCAGGTGGGATGCGAGGACGAGTGCTGCCGCGCCGCGTGGAACGATCCCGCGCGCCGGCGGCTGGTCAGCTCGCTTCTGGTCGCGGACGCGCGGAGCGGCGAACGCTTCCTCTTCGACGCCACCCTGGACTTCGTCGAGCAGATCGAGCGCGCCCGCGGCCACCCGCCGACGCGCGACCTGCCGGGACCGCGGCCGCCGCTCGTCGACGGCGTGTTCCTGACGCACGCCCACATGGGGCACTACGCCGGCCTGCTCCACCTCGGGCGCGAGGCCTACGGCGCGAGCGGCGTGCGCGTCTACGCGTCGGAGCGGATGGGGCGCTTTCTCACCGAGAACGCGCCGTGGAGCGCGCTGGTCGCATCGGCCGCGATCGAGCTCGTGGTCTTGAGGCCGGGCTTCGCGGTCGCCCTCGCGGACGGATTGACGGTCACGCCCGTCGCGGTCCCCCACCGCGAGGAGTTCTCGGACACGCTGGCCTTCGTGATCCGCGGACCGGAGCGCGCGCTCTTGTTCCTGCCCGACATCGACAAGTGGGAGCGCTGGGGAACGCCGATCGAAGAGGTGATCGCCGGCGTCGACGTGGCGCTCCTCGACGGCACCTTCCACGCCGACGGCGAGATCCCCGGGCGCGCGATGGCCGACATCCCGCATCCGTTCATCGCGGAGTCGCTCGCTCGCTTCGAAGCGCTGCCGGCGGGGGAGCGCGCGAAGATCCTGTTCACGCACCTGAACCACACCAACCCGGCGGCGGACCCGTCCAGCGCGGCGGCGCGGAGCGTGCGCGCGGCCGGCATGGGCGTCGCCCGGGACGGAATGGTGATCGGCCTCTGACGCCTGCGGCCGCCGCTACGATTCGCCGCGGACTCCCCGATGCCCGACAAGGCCGAGATCACCCGTCTCCTCCGCGCGGTCGAAGCCGGGAGCGAGGGAGCGGTGGACCGGCTGATGGAGGCCGTCTACGTCGACCTGGAGCGCATCGCGCGCGCCCAGCTCGATCACCGCTTCGGCCCCGGGCATCCGGGCGTGACGCTGGAGCCGGCCGCCCTGGTCCACGAGTCGTACCTGAAGCTGCTCAAGCAGCGGAAGGGCTTCGACGACGGCGGCCACTTCCGCGCCGTGGCCTCGCGCGTGATGCTGCGCGTGCTCCTCGACCACGAGCGCAAGCGTCGCGCGGAGAAGCGCGGCGGCGACCGGAGGCGCATCACGCTCCAGCTCGATCACCCCGACCCGCGCGCGGCCGAAGCGCCCGCCGCCGTCGAGGTGGAGCGGCTCGCGTCCGCGCTCGAGCAGCTTGAGGAGCTGGACGCGCGCAAGGCCGAGGTGGTCAAGCTACGCGTCCTCTGGGGGCTCACGATGCCCGAGGCGGCGGAGGCGCTCGACCTCTCCGTGGCGACGGTCGAACGCGACTGGGCCTTCGCGAAGGCCTGGCTGGTGCGCGCCGCGGCGGATTCCGGAGAATCGTGAGGGGGTCCGGAGGGCGCCCCGCGCGCTCTCTCCTGGAGGTGACCCGATGAAGATCGAGCGATTCCAGACCGTGGAGGACCTGTTCCACCGGCTGCGCGAGCTGCCGGAGAACGAGCGCGCCGCGCGCCTGACCGAGGTGCGCGCGAACGATGCGGAGCTGGCCGACGAGGTCGCAGCGCTGCTCGCGAGCGCGGAGGGCGCCACGGGCCGGCTGCGCCCGCGGCCCGGCGGCGAGCCCTCGTCCGAGCAAGCGGGGACGCGCATCGGGCGGTTCAAGCTCCTCCAGCGCATCGGCGAAGGCGGCTTCGGCGTCGTCTGGATGGCGGAGCAGGAGCAGCCGCTGCGCCGCAAGGTCGCGCTCAAGATCATCAAGGCCGGGATGGACACGAAGCAGGTCGTCGCCCGCTTCGAGGCCGAGCGGCAGGCGCTCGCCCTGATGGACCATCCCAACATCGCCAAGGTGCTGGACGGCGGCTCGACCGAGGCCGGGCGCCCCTACTTCGCGATGGAGCTCGTCAAGGGCGTGCCGATCACGGAGTACTGCGACGCGAACAGCCTCTCGACCGAGGAGCGGCTCGCGCTCTTCGTCGACGTCTGCCGGGCCGTTCAGCACGCGCACCAGAAGGGCGTCATCCACCGGGACATCAAGCCGTCGAACGTGATGGTGACCCTGCACGACGACCGCCCGGTCCCCAAGGTGATCGACTTCGGCATCGCGAAGGCGATGAACCAGCCGCTGACCGACCGGACGCTCTTCACGGAGTACCGCCAGTTCCTCGGAACCCCCGAGTACATGAGCCCGGAGCAGGCGGTGATGAGCGGGCTGGACGTCGACACGCGGACCGACGTGTACGCGCTCGGCGTGCTGCTCTACGAGCTCCTCACCGGGACGACGCCCTTCGACCCGCGGACGCTGCGCCAGGAGGCCTTCGACGAGGTCCTCCGCATCATCCGCGAGGCGGAACCGCCGAAGCCGTCCACGCGCGTGAGCACGCTCGGCGAGCGGCTCGGCGACGTCGCGCGCCATCGCAGCGTCGCCCCGGAGTCCCTGGGCCGGCGCATCCGCGGCGACCTGGACTGGATCGTGATGCGCTCCCTGGAGAAGGACCGCGCGCGGCGTTACGCGTCGGCGGGCGACTTCGCGCGGGACGTCCTGCGGCACCTCGAGCACGAGCCGGTGGCGGCCGGCCCTCCGGGCGCGGCGTACCGGCTGCGCAAGTTCGTGCTGCGCAACAAGGCCGCCGTCGCGGTGGGCGGCGTCGTCGCCGCCGCGGTGCTGGTCGCGCTGGCCGGGCTGGTCCTCGCTACCCTGGACCGCCGGCGCGCGCTCGCGGCCGAGCAGATCGCGCGCGCGCAGACCGCCGCGGCGCTCGAGGCGCGCGAGGCGGAGCGGCAGCAACGCGAGATCGCGGAGAAGAGCGAGGAGTTCGCCGTCGAGGAGGCGGAGCGCTCCAAGGCGGCGATCGACTTCCTGCTCGGGACGCTGAGCTCCGTCGATCCCGCGGTGTCGGGGCGCAAGGTGAGCGTCGCCTCGCTGCTGGACCAGGCGTCCGAGCGTCTGGACGAGGGCGCGTTCGCCGGCAGCCCGCTCGTCGAGGCCAAGGTACGCTCGATCATCGGGCGGGTGCTCCGGGACCAACACACGGACCTGGACGCGGCCGAGCGCGAGCTCCGCCGCGCGTGCGAGCTGTGGAAACGGCAGCGCCCGAGCACGGAGCCGCCCGCGCCGGGCACCGTCTACCCGCTCCTCGACCTCGCCGCCGTCGCCGACGACCGGGGCGACGCGGAGGAGGCCGAGCGCATCCATCGCGAAGCGCTCGAGCTCGCGCGGTGGTGGAGCGCCAACGATCCGGGCATCGTCCACACCGCGGCGACCGCGTTCGGTGACTTCCTGCTGCGCCGCACGGACCGGGCGGACGAGGCCAAAGCCTTGTTCCTGGAAGCCCTCAAGAGCGCGGCGTACCGGCATCTCGCCGCGAATCCGGAGCTGTGGACGACCGAGGCGCAGGTCGGGCGCGCGATGACGGCCCGCGGTGAGCTCTCCAACGCCGAGCACGTCCTGGAACAAGCGCTCGAGAAGCAGCGGGAGCACTTGGGTGACAACCACGCCGACGTCGCGACGACGCTGCTCCTGCTGGCCGAGCTGGAGGACGCGCGCGGCGAATGGGACGCCGCCGAGACCCTCTATCGCGAATCGCTGGCCATGCGGTGCGAGCTGCTCCAGGCCCACGAGGACGTCGCGCACGGCATGATCGCGCTCGGACGCTTCCTGTTCCGAAGGGGGAGGCTCGCCGAGGCCGAAGAGATCTTCCGCGAGCTCCTCCACGACGCGCGCAAGCGGCTCGGCGACGACCATCCCGCGCTCGTCGCGCGCAACACGGACCTGGCGCGGGTCCTCGCGGCCGCGGACCGCGCAGCCGAGGCCGAGGAGCTTCTCGACGAGGCGTTCGCCCTCGCCTGCGAGCGGCTGGGAGAAGATCACCCGGAGACGGCGAAGGTCCTGGCGTTGTTGGACCAGGTGCGCGGTCGCTGACCGGCGGCGCGTGTTGGCGACGCCCTCAGAAGAAGAAGAGGCTTGGACACGCGAGCGAGCCGGGCGGCGGTTGGGGAGACCCTCGCCGCGTCGAGCGGTTCTGCGGCGCGTAACGCAACGGCCGGGCTTTAAATCGTTTGCCGGACTCGAGGGCGCGTTCCCTGTACTGACTGAAGTGGGCCGCTTCGCTCGCGAGGTGAGAGGGTCAGGG
>JANQEJ010000326.1 GCA_028278425.1 Planctomycetota bacterium
GTGCGGCAACGGCTCGAAGCCATAGAACGCGCCTTCTTCGGCCACTTCGCCGGCGACCGTCGTGCGCAACAGCGCCTCGCGCGCCAGCTCAGAGAGGAGCTCGCCGGCGCTGCGCCCCTCGCGCCGGGCTCGCTCCCGAACGGCCAGGAGGACGTCGTCGGCAATGTTCAGAGTGGTGCGCACACATTAGATGCTAACACATCACTTCCCCCCGCACGAACAGCTCCACGCGCCGTCGAAGCCGTCGAATGTGCTGCGCGGACCCTCTTCTCGCCCGTCTCGCGGCTCGCCCGAGCTCGTGACGCCGCGCGCTCGCTCTCCACATGGGATAATCCGACCGTCTCGACCGACCGACACACTCGCTCCAGGGGAGAAGAGACCTGATCCGCCGCCCCCAGACCGCCGCCGCGATGGTATTGCTCGGCCTGGGAATCGGCGCGGCCGCTCGATCTCAGGAGGTACGCCCGCCCGTCGAGCTGTTCAGCCCGCAGCCGCGCTACCCTCTGGAGGCACAAGGCAGCGGTTTGAGGCCGGAGGTCGAGGTCTCCGTGAAGCTCGACGAGCGCGGCAGGGTCGCCGAGGTCGAGGTTCTCCGAATACGACCCGCAAGCGAGCTCGACGCCGCGTTCACGCAAGCGGTTCGAGCGGCCCTCGCGGAGTGGCGCTACGCACCGCGCTACGAGGACGGCGTGCCGAAGGCCACGACACTGCGGTGGACGATGACCCTCGTCGATTCCGAGGTGCAGGTGGGGCGCCCGAGCGGCTCGAGCTGGTGGCAGGCGCTGCTGGGCGCGCCGCCCGGGCGCCGGGAGTCGTACTTCGAGCTGCCCCGCGAGCAGCGAGAGCGGGTGCTTGCACAACGGGTCCAGGTCGGCTCGCGGTTCCTCGGGGCCGAGCGGTTCGTCGTCGCCTCCCCCCGTTTCATGGTCAGAACCGATTTCAGTGAGGACGCGGCGCGCGCCATCGCCAACAACCTGGAGGCCACCTACACGATCCTGGCCTCCCTGTTCGGGCGCTCGATCCCCGCCGAGCAGGACCGTCTCCGCGTCCAGGTCTTCGCCTACTCGTCGAAGGTCCAGCTCGACGGCTTTTCCGCCGAGTTCCGGCACGACGAGCGCACTCCCTGGGGCTTCTACTCCCACGAGGGTCTGATCGCCCTGACGCTCGAGGCATCGACACCCCAGGAGGCGCTCTCGCTGCTTCTCCACGAGGCCACCCACGCCTACGTCGACCGTCACATCGCCAGGCCCGGCGTCTACCTGCCCTACTGGCTGAGCGAGGGGCTGGCGGAGTACCTCGCCAACTCCGAGATCAAGAAGGGGAAACTGATCCCCGGCAAGACGGCCCGCTCCCGCAGGAACTACATCCGCATGTACCAGGGGAGGGTCTACGTCCTTCGCTCGAAGGCGCCCCGCGTGGCGACGCTGCAGGAGATCAGGAAGGCTGCGAAGCAAGGCGATTCGCCGACCCTCGCCGAGATCCTGGAGGCCGAGCCCAACGAGTTCTACGGCGAGCGGGAGGCCCTCTACTACGGCATGTCGTGGATCATCGTGCACTTCCTCCGGCACGGCCGTCCGGAATGGACCGATCGCGCGTTCCCGGAGTTTCTGCTCTTCTGCGCCGAGGGCTATCGTGTCCCCGCCGCGTTCGAGGAGGCCTACGGCCGGAGCGCCGCCGTGCTCGAGGCCGAGTTTCGCCGCTACCTGAGCGATTTCTAGGACCGGCGGCCCTATCCGCCACCCCGCCGGCGGTCGTACTCCGCTCGCGCCGCGGCCGCTTCGGCCGTGTCGCCGGCCTCCCGGTAACAACCGGCCAGATAGTAGTAATCGACGGTCCGGTCGGGATCCAGGTCTATCGCGGCCTTCAACGCAGGGATCGCCTCGGGGCAACGCTCCAACTGGACCAGCGCCAGCCCCAGGGAGGACTGGGAGGCGGCTCGCGACGGGTTGATCGACACGGCTCGCCGAAGCGCCTGCACGGCCTCCTGCCAGCTCTCCATGT
>JANQEJ010000330.1 GCA_028278425.1 Planctomycetota bacterium
ACCTCTTGCCCACCGTGGCCGACCTCGTCGGCGCGGAGGTGGACGCGACGCTTCCGGGCGGAAGTCTCCTCGCGAAGGCGCTGGGCGCCCTGCCGGCGACGCGCGAGGGCGTCAGCGAGGCCGACGACCTGGGCGCCTACCGCAAGGCGCTCGTGATGGACGGTCACAAGTACATCCGCACGTGGGCTCCGGCGGACGGGGAGGCGTTGTACGACCTCGAGCGCGATCCGCGCGAGCGCGAGGACCTGGGCGCGTCCGACGAAGCGTTGCTCGCGCCCTATCGCTCCGCGCTCGACCGTCACGTCCTGGAGGCCGGCGGCCGCTACTCGCTCGTCTTCGAGAACGGCGGCGACGCGATGGTTCGGGTGACGGGCTTCGTCGCGACCGAATCCGCGCCGGTGTCCGGGAGCGAGCTCGTCGACTTCGAGATCAAGGGAAGCGCCGAGGACTGGGACGGGCCGTTCCTCCTGGAGGAGCACGAGCTCGAGGGACGCGAGCTCTTCGCCACGCGTTTCACGCTCCGCACGGCCCCGGGCGACCGCGACGGCATCGTGTTCGTCCCGAGCGGACGCGAGGAGCGCGCGACGCTCGTGTTCACCGTCGACGGCCGGCCGCCGGCGTTGGACCGCGTTTACATCGGGCTCGACCGGCGCCCGGCGCAGGGGACGCGCATCGAGCTGGACCTCTCCGACCCCGCCGCCTACCTGGCCCCTGGCCCGGGGGCGCTGGAGGAGGGGAGTGGAAGCCCGTACCGCGTCTGGATCTGGAAGAACCTCGACGTCGCTTCACCGGAAGCGGAGCTCTCGGACGACGCGATCCAGGCGCTCAAGGACCTCGGGTACCTCGGCGGGCGCTAGAGACCGTCGGAGTCGCGGCTAAGCGCCCGCCGCGGAGAGCACTTCCTCGTCTGTGAGGAGCCGCGGGGTCTTCTTCGCCAGGTCGAGCACGCTCTGCACGCGGTCGTCGGTGGGCTCGATGCCGTGCTTCTCCAGGACCCAGGCGACGTTCGACTTGCCGCTCATCGGCCCGACCTTGATGACCTGCTCGAGGCCGAACATGCCGGCGGGGACGCCGGAGTACACGCGGTCGGCGAGCCACGCGTCGCCCTTTTTGTACGCCTTGATCACCGCCGCGGCGTGGACGCCGGTGCCGGTCTCGAAGGCGTCCTGGCCGAAGACCGAGTAGTTGTGCGGGATCGGGACGTCGCAGGCCTCGGCCGCGAGCTCGCAGTACTCCGCGAGCGCGGAGAGATCGTTGTCGACGATCCCCATCAGCTTCAGGTTGACGAGCAGGAGGTCCATCTCGGTGTTGCCCGCGCGCTCGCCGACGCCGAGGGCCGTTCCGTGGATCCGCGTCGCGCCCGCCTGAACCGCCGCGACCGCGTTGATCAGGCCCATCCCGCGGTCGCGGTGGCCGTGCCAGTCGATCCCGACGTCGGCGCCGAGCTCGGCGACGAGGTCCTTGACGAAGCCGATGAGGGCGTGGACGCCGTCCGGCGTCGCGTGCCCGCACGTGTCGCAGATGCAGATGCGCTTCGCGCCGGCCTCGATCGCGGTCGTGTAGAGCTTGCGCACGTCCTCCGGCTTCGCGCGCGTCGTGTCCTCGGTGACGTACATGCACGGGAGGTCGTTCTTCGCGCAGAACTCGACCGCCTCGCGCGAGAGCTCGACCATGCGGTCGAGATCCCAGCCCTCGGCATACTGGCGGATCGGCGAGGAGCCGATGAACGCGCAGACCTCGACGGGCTGTCCGGTCTCCTGGACCAGGCTGACGACCGGCTCGATGTCGGAGACGAGCGTGCGGCAGGCCACGTTCGGCGTGATGTCGAGATCCGCCATCTCGCGACAGAGCGTCGCGATGTGCTCGCGCGCCCGATCCCCGGCGCCGGGGAGCCCGACGTCGGCCGTGTCGATCCCGAGCCGGTCCATAAGGTGAATGAGCCGCACCTTCTGGTCGAGGTCGGGATCGCGGACCGACGGGGACTGCAGCCCGTCGCGCAGGGTCTCGTCGTCGAACTGCACGGCCGCCCGCTCGGGGGTGCGCTCGACGGTGTTCCAGTCGTAGATCAGGGATTCGCGGTCGGGTTGGGACATCGTTCTAGGGATTGTATCGCCCCTGCCTCTTAGCCCGTAGTCCAACCCCCTCTGGACCGATTCACGGGATTCGGCGACATCTCGCGAAGGCCATGCGAACGGCGTGCTCCACTTCGCTTTGTGGGCACGCCGTTCGGCCGGCGAATCAGCGAAACGCTCGAGCGATGGACGGCCGTCGCCGTTACGTCGGGCCGAGAAAGGCCCTGGCCAGGCAGGCCGCCGCGAGGACGAGAACGAAGATCAGGAAGAACAGGAGCGGGCCCTTTAGGGAGTCCATGGTTGTGTCCTTGGGTTGGTTTTGGGGTCGATGGCCGTTCCCCTAGCCCCCGGGGCGCAGGACTCCTAGGCTGGTGGAGTCTCGGCCCTTAGAGGCTGGGGCACTTCTATGGGGAGGCCCGGCTTTCGCTGACCGGCGAGCGGGCCTCTCCTGTTTTGTTCCGGTGTTGGCGCTAGTTCATGGTCACGTCGATTGCCTGGGACGCGAGACGATGGCTCGCACGGTGTTTCAGTCGTAGATCAGGGGTTCCGATGGGCGTCCTTGTCGGCATTGTATCGCGGCGCGATCTTGGCCCGTAGTCCCGCGCACTTCGCCCGCTATCCTGGGACTGTGGATGCCGTTCGGGTGCTGAAGTTCGGCGGCGCGGCCCTGCGCGACGGGCCCGCCGTGGAGAGCGCGGTCGCGATCGTGCGCGCGCACGGCGGGCCGCGCCCGCTCGTCGTCGTGAGCGCGCACGAAGGCGTGACCAAGCTGCTCGAGCGCGCGGCGGAGGACGCGCGCGCCGGCGGCTTCGACTGGGAGCCCCTGCGCGTCCGGCATCGCACGCTCCTGCGCCAGCTCGGTCTCTCGAGCGAGCTCCTCGACCGGCACCTGCGGGATCTGCGCGCGATCCTCGAGCACGTCCGCAGCGAGGGGCGCCTGGACCGCCGGCGGCTCGACTTCGTCCTCTCGTTCGGCGAGCGCATGAGCGCCCGCGTGGTCGCCGCCGCGCTGCGCGCCGGCGGCGTCCCGGCAACGCCGGTGGACGCGTTCGACCTCGGGCTTCTGAGCGAGACGCGTTCCGGGCTCACGCTGCCGGTCGAGGGCGCGCGCGCACGCGTGCGGCGAGCGGTGCTCGACGTACCGGGCGTGCCGGTCGTCACCGGCTTCGTCGCGCTCGACGCCGAGGGTCACCTGACGACGCTCGGCCCCAACGGCTCCGATCTCACCGCCGTGTGGATGGGCGAGGCCGTCGACGCCGACGAGGTGCACCTGTGGAAGACCGTCGACGGCGTGCGGACCGCCGACCCGAAGCTCGTGCCGGACGCGCGGCGGATCGCACGGCTCACGTATCGCGAGGCCGCGGAGCTCGCCGCGCACGGAGCCGACGTCCTGCACGCCGCCGCGATGGAGCCCGCGAGCCGCCGCGGCATCCCGATCCGCGTCCGCAATGCCGAGGACCCCGCGCTTCCGGGCACCGTCATCGCGGGCGAGGCCGGGGATTCCCATCCGCCGGGCCCTCGCGCCATCGCGCATCGGGCGCGGGTGGCGCTCTTGTCACGCCGTCTGGACCTCGCTCGCGACCCCGGCGAGCAGATGAACGCCGTCTTCTCCGCGTGCCGCGAGGCCGGGCTGGATCCGTTCCTCTTCGCCGTACCGGGAACCGAAGCCGTGTTGCTCCTGCCCGACAAGGACGGCGTCGAGCGCCTCGGCGCCGGCGACGTCGTGGAACGCGGCCTCGCCAGCTTCGCGCTCGTCGGCCCGGGTGTCGGGGAGGACGCGGAGCTCGTGGCCGCGGTGTGCGACCTCGCCGCGCGCGCGCGGCTCGACGTGCGTTCCCTGCCGAGCGGCGACGGACCGATGAGCCGGCTCTTCCTGGCGCCGGCCGAGAAGCTGGAGACGACCCTGCGGCTCGTGCACGGCACCTTCATCGGCGAGGAGCGCGAACGACGCGAGGCGCGTCCGACGCGTGCCTGAGGAGCACCATCCCATCCCAAACCCCCACCCTCCTCAAGGGGAGCGCTTCGTCGCGGCGCCACGCCCCGAGGACTCGTCGGCGTTCGCTTCGGTTACCGACAAAGGCAAGAAAAGCCGGCGGATTTCCCCCGGGTCGCGCGGGTAGGATCCGCCGCGACGGAGCGGGGGATGCGCGAGGACGAGTGGAAGCCTGAAGCCAAGGATCTCGAGGCGGCGATCGGTCGCGGCGAGGCGGCGCTGACGGCGTTGCTCAGCGAGGCGCACGCGGCGGACATCGCCGAATGTTTGCTCGAGCTCGACGAGGAGGAGGCCTGGCGGGTTTTCGGCGCGCTCGACACCGAAACCGGTACCGAAGTGCTGCAGCGCGCGGCGGATCCGGTGCGCACGGGGATCCTCGAGCGCATCCCGGTCTCCGAGCTCGTCGACCACGTGGAGCAGATGCCCGCCGACGACGTGGTCGACCTGCTCGCGCTCGCCGAGGACGAGAAGAGCGAGGCCGTCCTGCGCGCGGTCGACTTCGAGCGCGCCCAGGGCCTCCGGGAGCTCGCCGCGTACGAGCCCGACACCGCCGGCGGCCTGATGACGACCGAGTTCGTCGCGGTCCAGGCCGGGACGCGCGTCGGCGACGCGATCAAGGAGATCAAGGCCGAGGAGGGGCCGGCCGGCGAGGAGGAGGTCGGCGTCTTCGTCGTCGACGACGTCCGCAAGCCGATCGGCTTCGTCTCCGACCGCGAGCTCCTCACCAGCGGCATCCACACCCCGATCGAGGAGGTGATGGAGACCGACCTCCTGAGCGTCCACGTCGACGACGACCAGGAGGACGTCGCGCACGCGATGCTGAAGTACGGGGTCACGGCGGCGCCGGTGGTCGACGAGGGGGGCGCGCTCATCGGCGTCATCTCGTCGGACGACGTCGGCGAGGTCATCGAGGAAGAGGCCGAGGAGGACATCCTCAAGCTCGTCGGTACCTCGGCGGTCGAGCAGACGCGGCTGCCCGTGTTCACGCGCGTGCGCCACCGCCTCCCCTTGATGGCCTTGACCGTCCTCGGCGGTCTCGTCACCGCGCGCATCCTCGACTACGCGCTGCCGTCGTCCTCGGACGGGGGCAGCTCGGTCGGCGACGTCCTGCGCTACCTGCCGATCATCATCGGGCTCGCCGGAAACGTCGGGATTCAGTCTTCGACGATCCTGGTGCGCGCCTTTGCGACCGGCGAGGTCTCGCAGGAGCGAGAGGCGACCGTGGTCACCTCCGAGGTGCTCGTGGGGTTTTTGATCGGACTCCTTTGCGGAGGCGTGACGACGCTGGTGGCCGCCCACCTCGAGGGCGCCGGCGATCCGGAGTACCGGTTCGGCTCGGCGGTCGGCAGCGCGATTTGGGTCGCGGTCTCGTGGGCCGCGCTTCTCGGCTGTCTCGTGCCGCTGGGCTGCAAGCGCATCGGAGTCGACCCGGCGGTCGCCGCCGGGCCGTTCCTCATCACGCTGAGCGACATCTCGGGCGCGGCGATCTTCGTCGCCGTGGCTCATCTCGTGCTCGAGATCGGGGTGTAGCTGGCCCATGAGGAGCGTCGTGCGCGCGCGCCTGGTCCGCCTCCTCTGGGTCTTCGCCCTCCTCTTCGCGGTCGTCGTGAGCTGCCGGTTCTTCGTGTGCGACGTCTATCGGATCGGCTCCGGCTCGATGCGCCCGACGCTCTTCGGAGGCCGCGCGCCCGGCGGCGGCACCGAGTTCGGAGAGAGCGTCCTGGTCCGTTTCGGCGGCGCCGACGACCTGGAGCGCTTCGACCTCGTCGTGTGGCGCCTGTCCGCGAAAGGGGCGCCGATGGTCAAGCGCGTGGCCGGCCTGCCGGGCGAAGCGGTCGGCGTGCGCGAGGGCGACCTCGTCGTCGACGGGAAGCGGCTCCCGGCGGGCGCGCCGCGTCCCGCGCCGGTGCCCGTCTTCGACGACCGCTATCTCGACGTGCGGAGTTACTTCGAATTCAAGGACGGCTCGGATGGGCCCTGGTCGTTCGAAGGCGGCGTGTGCCGTCTGGACGCGGAAGAGGTCGCGCACGGCTCGGACGGCGGGATGATGCTCTTCCACAAGGACCTGCGCGACGACTACCTGGATCAGAACAACGAGCGCGTCGTGGGTCGCGTCGAGGCGAACGACGCGGTGATCGAGTGCGAGGCGCGGCTCGTCGAGCTCGCCGGCACGCTGCGGCTTCGCCTGGTCGAGGCCGGCGACACGTTCGAGGCCCTGATCGAGGCGCAAACCGACGGCCGCGTCTTCGGAACCCTCACGCGCTTCAACGCGGAGACGCTCCAGGGCCAGGACGTGTCACGCTTCAAGGTCGCGAAGCTCGACGGCTCCGAGATCGCCTTCGAGGCCGGCCGGTGGCACCTGCTGCGCTTTTCGAACGTCGACAACGCGCTGCGGCTCGAGCTCGACGGCCGGACCGTCCTCGCGGTGGAATACGAGGCCAACTTCGTCCACCCGGCGGTGACCGGGACCGACAGGAAGAGCGTGGGAGCGCGCGCCGCCTTCGGCGGTGAAGTGTGTCGCGCCGAGTTCCGTTCGATCCGCCTCTCGCGCGACCTTTACTACACGTCGGAGGGCGACTACGGCGTCGCCGAGCCCATCCGGCTCGGCCCGGACGAGTTCTTCCTCCTCGGAGACAACTCCGCGGAGAGCCGTGACTCCCGCTACACGGGTCCCGTCCGCGCCGACCAGATCCTCGGCCGCCCGGTGCTCGTCGTCTGGCCGCCGGGACGCGTGCGCCGCCTGCGCGGAACCGCCGACGAATCGCCTAGCATGGGCCCATGAGAAACCTCTTCCCGCTTTCCGCAGCCGCCCTCGTCCTGACGCTCGCCCCGGCCGCGCAGGAAACGCCCGCTCCGTTTGAGATCACCCAGGAGGTGATCGACGGAATCGTGGCCGAGGCTCGGCCGGCGGTGGAGAAAGCGCTGGGCGTCGAGCCCGGCCGTGGTTTCGAGGGCGCGCGCCTCGCGGAGACCGACGAGATCAAGCGCGTGCTCGGCCGCGAAAACCTCCCCTTGATGCGGAAACAGTTCGAGGACCCGGCGGTCGCGGAGGCGCAAGCGCGCCAGTTCGCCGAGACCCTGGCGCCGGCGCTGCTCGCGAAGTTCGCCTTCGAGGAGCGCGAGATCCTGATCTCCCCGTCCGCGTTCCGCCATCTTGCGGACGTGATCGGCATGCCGGAGCTCCAGACGGAGGCTTGCCTGCGCGGCGTGATCGTGCACGAGCTCGTCCACGCGTGGGATCACGGGCGCTACCGCTTCGGCGAGCGACTGCAGGAGCTCGAGAACACCGACCAGATCCAGGCCTACAACGCGGTCTTCGAGGGCCACGCCCAGCACGCCGCACGGGGGATCTGCGCGGAGCTCGGCTGGAGCGAGGGCTTCGAGATCTTCACGCGCGCCATCGGCGCGCGGCCGAAGGCGGACGGCGAGGACGGCGGCGCGGGGATGGATCTTCTGCAGCGGCTGCAGATCGAGACCTTCGCGAGTGCCTACTATCGCGGCGAGACCTTCATCGCGGCGATTCTCGAGCAGGGCGGCGAGGAGGCGGTCGCGCGCGCGTTCCGAGATCCGCCGAAGGATCTCGGCGACATCCGCCATCCCGAGTGGTTCCTGAACCCGGAGCTCCGACCCGAGAAACGCTTCCGGCTCGAAGCGGCGCTCGACGCGTTCGCCGAGACCATCCCGAAGAAGGGCTGGGCCAAGAACCGCGCCTCGGTCAGCGCGGGGCAGCTCGAGATCGCCTTCTCTCTCCTTCCGGAAGACGTCGTGACGCGCATCACCGCGTCGCTCCGCCACAACCGGATCCTCACGGGGAGCACGCCCGACCAGAGCAAGATGCGCGTGGCGCTGATCTGCGAGTGGGGCTCGCCCGCGGAGGCCCGTTTCTTCGTCGAGGCCTCGGAGAAGGTTATGCGGAAGAAGGACGAGGAGATGGCGGAGGGCGCGCTCAAGATCGTCGATGCAAAGTACTTCGCGCTCGAGGAGCCCGCGCTGACCGGGGTCGCCGCGACCAAGACGATCGAGGTCCAGAGCACCGTGATCGTGGTCACGACGCTGACCGCGGCGTCCGGGGAGCTCACGGTCGAGCTGGCCGATTCCGGAGAGCCGCGCAGCGTGGAGAAGCTGACGGCGATCGCCCAACGCGTGCTGGCGGCGGCCGCGGCGCCCGCGTCGGAAGAAAAGGACGGAGAGCAGGGCGGCGGAACCTCCGGCGGCGACGGCGGTTGAACCCGATCGCCCCCCGATGGAAGAGCCCTACCTCGATCCCGGCGTCCGCCACATGCTCGCCTACCAGGCGGGAGACGAAGAGGCCTTCGACCGGCTCGTGGGGGCCTATTCCGGGCAGCTCTTCGCGCTCCTGACGCGCTTCCTCGGCCCCGCGGCCGGCCGCGAGGACCTGGTGCAGGAGGTCTTCTTGCGCGTCATCCGGGCCCGGGCGAGCTACCGGCCGACCGCGCGCTTCTCGACCTGGCTCTACCGCATCGCGTTCAACCTGTGCGTCAACGAGAGGGAGCGCCTCGCGCGGCGCTCCGAGGTCTCGCTGGACGCCGGAACGGCGGATCGGGGCGCGGATGAGCCGCGCTTCGACGGCCTCTTCGATCCCGACGCCGCCGCACCGTCCGACGGACTGGAGCGGGACGACGCCGTGCGCGCGGTCCGCGAGGCCGTCGCCGCGCTGCCCGACAGCCAGCGGATGGCGCTGATCCTCGCGAAGTACGAGGACATGCCGTTCGCCGACATCGCCGGCGTGATGGACTCGAGCGAGAAGGCGATCAAGTCGATGGTGCACCGCGCGCGGGAGAACCTGCGCGCGCGGCTCGCGCCGTTCCTGCAGGGGGAGCTGGCGTGACCGCCCCCGCCTGCCGCGAGTTCCGGGCGGCGCTCGAGGGAGCGCTGCGCGGCCGCGCGCGCCCCGAGCGCACCGCGGAGCTCTCCTGGCACGAGCACCTGCTCTCGTGCGAGCCGTGCCGCGACCTGCTCTCCGCCGAGGAGGCGCTCGAGGAGCTGCTCGCGACGCTTCCGGCGCCGCGCCTGCCGGCCGACCTCGCCGAGCGGGTCATCGCGCGGCTCGCCGACGACCGCGCGCTTCACGCGAGCGAGCTCGACGGTCTGCTCGACCTCGACCGCGTTCCGGACGCGCCGCCCGATCTTGCAGACCGCGTGCTCGCGCGACTGTCGGACGAGCGCCGCGAGGCGCGGCTCGAAGCCCTCCTCGATCGTTTGCCCGAGCCCACCGTGCCGGCCGACTTGGCCGAGCGCGTGCTCGCCGGGCTCGCGCCGGAGCGCGCACGACCGGCGTCGCGGCTCGCGCTCGTGCGCGGCGCACTCCCCGGCTACGCGTGGGCGGCCGCGGCGGCGGCGCTGGTCGCCGTCGCCGGGCTGGTTTGGAAGCTCGCGGTCGACGAGCCGCCGGCGCAGCAGCCGCGTTCGGACGAGCCGGTTCTCGTCGACGCGCCGGAGCCGAAGGCGGCGCCGATGCCCGAGCCGGAGGTGCCCAGCGACGAGCTCCTCGAGGCGTTGCCGGTGCTCGAGCGCTGGGAGCTTCTCTTCGACGAGGACCTGGACGTGCAGCTTGCCTCGCTCGACGCGATCGAAGACGAGTTGCGCGCGCTCGGCTACGAGGACGAGGAGGACGGCGGGTGAAGTCGTTCGGCCGAAACCTGGTCCTCGTCGTTCTCGTCGCGGCGCCGTCGTTCGCGCAGGACGCCCCGCCGGAGGACGAGCTCGCGCGAAGCCGCGAGCGCTGGGCGCAGAAGAGCCCGGCGGAGCGCGACCTCCTGCGCCGGCGCTTCGAGGCGTTCCAAAAGCTCGACGCAGACGCGCGCCGCCTCCTGGACGAGCGCACGCGCAAGCTGGAGAAACTGGAGGGCGAGCTCGCGCGCAGCATACCCCCGGACGAGCGTCGCGAGATGGAGCGCCTCGGGCCGCACGAACGGGATCGCGTCTTCCGCGAGCACGTACGGGACGAGCTCTCCGAGCGCGGCCGGCGGACCCGCGGCGCGCTTCCGCCCGAGGTCGTGGCGGAGCTCGAGTCGGCGCCGCCCGACCGCCGTCCTTTCCTCGTCCACGAGCTCTGCAAGAAACACCGTCCGCTCGACGACAAGAAGGTCGAGAAGATGGCGGCCGAGCTCGGGTGGTCGAAGGAGGAGATCAAGTCGCTGCGCGACCTGCCGCAGGACGAGCTGGAGCGCACCGCCCTCGAGCTCCACCGCGAGCGCATCCGGCGCGTGATCGACGAGATCGGGCCACCGCCGGGGCTCACGCTCGAGGACTACGAAGGGTGGAAGAAGCTCCCGCACGAGGAGTTCTACCCGCGCTGGAACGCACTCGATCCCCCGCCGCCCTACCTGGTGGGGCGCCGGGGACCGCGGTTCTTCGACCCGGGGGAGTCGGCCCGCGCCGAGCTTCTGCACGAGCTGCACCGGCTCGCCCGGCCGCGCATGGGGGACCGCCTCGAGTTCAAGGACCTCCCGCCCCGCGAGCGCCGGGAGCGCGTGCACGAGCGCGCCCGCCAGCGGACGCTGAGCTTCATCGAGGAGCACGAGCTGGCCACGCCCGAGGAGCTCGAAGAGCTGCGCGGGCTGAAGGGACCGGCCTACTTGAACCGCATGCGCGGCTTTTGCTCGGACGAGGAGCGCTCGCTCAAGCGCGAGGCCAAGCACCGGCACAAGCGCGGTGGGGAGGGGAGGCGCGGACCCGGACACGGACCCGGACCCGGACACGGACCGGGGAACGGGGGCGGAAGGAGATAGCGCTACACTGTTCGGCTGCCATGGCCGAGCTCGGTGTGAAACGCGCGGTTCCCAGCGTGGGCGCCGGTCGTCTCTTCGACGCGGCGAAGCGCGGCGACGCGACGACGGTCGACCTGCGCAGCCCCGCGGAGTTCGCCGAGGACCACGTCCCCGGCGCGGTCAACGTGCCGCTCTTCGACGACGTCGAGCGAGCGGTCATCGGGACGCTGTACAGGCAACGCTCCCCGGAGAGCGCCTTCGAGCAGGCTCGTGCAACGACGCGCGCGAAGATCGAGTCGATCGTTCGCGCGATCGCGTCGGCGGCGGGGTGGGACACGCCCGCGGGCGACCTTGCCGAGCGCGTCGAGCGGATGACCGCCGGCGGCTTGGCGCGTCTGGAGAGCGAGCTCGAGGTTTCCGAGGCCGCCGCGCTGCCGCGGGGCGCGGTGGTGCTCCACTGCTGGCGCGGCGGCCTGCGCTCGCGCAGCGTGGTCGCGCTCCTGCGCGAGCTCGGGTTCGACCGCGCCTTCGGCCTCGCGGGCGGATACAAGGCCTGGCGCGGGCACGTCCGCGCGCACCTCGAACGCTGGGAGGCCCCGCCGGTCTTCGTGCTACGCGGCCTGACCGGTGTCGGCAAGACGCTCGTCCTGCGCGAGCTCGAGCGCCTGCGCCCCGGCTGGACCGTCGACCTCGAGGGCTGCGCCGGGCATCGAAGCTCGATCCTCGGCATGGTCGGGCTCGAGCCGTGCTCCCAGAAGGCCTTCGAAACGCGGCTCTTCGCGCGCTTCGCCGCGGGCTTCGGCGGCCCCTGCGTCTTCGAGGGCGAGAGCCGCAAGGTCGGCGACGCGATCCTGCCGCCGCGCGTCTGGGAAGCGCTCGCCGGCGGCTGCAACCTGAAGCTCGAGGCGCCCACCGCGCGGCGCGTCGACGTCCTGATCGCGGATTATCTCGACCGCGAGGAGAACCGCGCGGATCTGCGCGCGCAGCTTCCCTTCATCGAAGAGCGCCTGGGCCCGCGGAAGTGGGCCGGGCGGCTGGTCTCGTTGCTCGACGACCGCCGCGAGCGCGAGCTCGTCGAGATCCTGCTCGAGCACTACTACGATCCGCTCTACCGCCACTCGGAGACCGGCCGCTCCTACGCCGCCGCCTTCGACGCCACCGACCCCGGCGAATGCGCAGCCGCGCTCGCCGCCTGGATCGAAAGGCACCCGGAATGCCCTGTTGTCTAGGACTCTTCGCGCTCGGCGCGCCGCGCATCGCGATCCTCCTCGTGGTGATCTTCAGCGACTACATCGGGCGCGCCTACGAGAGCACCTGGGTGCCCTTCCTCGGCTTCCTCTTCCTGCCGCTGACGACGCTCGCCTACGCCTGGGCGATCAACAGCACCGGCGAGGTGAAGGGGCTTCACCTCGCCGCCGTGATCCTCGCGGCGCTGATCGACCTCGGCGCGATCGGCGGGAACTCGAAGGGCCGGAAGAAGAAGGACGACTAGGGTCCCGGCTGGACGAACACGTTGTTCTGGATCTCGGACCCGATCGGCGTGTTGCGCCGGATGATCACCGCCAGGGTCTGGTTCTGGATGAGCAAGTCGATCACTCCGAAGAAGTGGATCTCGTACCAGAACCGGTCGCCGTCGCGCAGGCGCTCGAACTGGTCCTTCAGGATCGTGACGAAGAGCTCCCCGACCAGGGCGCCGGGCACCTTGTCCTCGGCCAGGCCGCCGACCCAGACGTCCACGTCGTCCGGCGTCGCGTACACGGTCGCCAGCTTGGTCTGCGTCGCCACGTCGGAGCTGATGTCGGCGAAGGTCGCCGCGGGCGCGAGCCCGAAGTCGATGCGGACCTGGTTGTAGCGGGCGAGCCCGTGGTCGCGACCGCGCTGGAGGTTCAAGGACGCCAGATCGAACCCGTCGGAGCCGGGGGCTCCGAAGAGGAAGTTGCGCACGTCGTCCACGAGCTTGGTGTCGATCTCCTGGGGTAGCTGCGTGGCCAGTCCGCGCAGGAGCGGCTCGATCCCGCCCTCGTTGATGAGCAGGTCCGGGTTGAAGAAGGCGTCTTTCAGCGGAAGCGGGCCCTCGGGGATGTCGTTCAGCGTCGCGTCGAGCCGCTGGAGGGTCGGCGACAACATGCTGTGTCCGAACCGGTAGGCGGCGGTGGAGAACGAGTTGGCGATGCCTGGATGGGCGTAGAGGTCGTAGCCCGTGTAGGGATCGAGCGCGCTCGGTCCCAGGAGGACGGGCAGGAACTCCTCGTAGGTGATCTTTTGGATCTCGGCGCCGACGACCGCCCTCGCGAGCTGGTAGATCAGCTCCCCGCTGAACCCGGGGAAGACCGCGCCGAGAACGCTGCACCAGTAGTTGTGCTCGCGGACGAACAAGGTGTGCATCGACGTGAGCCCGACCTGCTCGTTGGCGCGCACGTCGCCCGCCAGGAACATGCCCGGGTCGTTCGGGTCGAAGGGCAGGAGATCGCCGGCACTGGTCTTCAGGCTGCCCGTCCCGTCGAACGTGCGCAGCGCGTTCGCCGTGGTCTGATCGGAGCCGTACACCATCGACGCGTCGATGTAGGTCGTGATCTCGTTGACCTGCTCGCGCGGGTCCGCCGTAGGGCTGTAGAGCGAGCGGCTGAAGGGAATCACCTCCGTCCCGGTCATCCCAGGGTCGAAGAAGGGGTCGCCGAGCGGGACCGGGATGTCGAGCGGCTCCTCCGGATCCGCCGCGCCGGTCAAGTCGATGTCGTGGTCGAGGAACTGGCCCCATTGCCAGACGAAGTCGGTGATCTGCGCCGCGCTCGGAATCGACCCGCTCTGCGCGCAGACCTCGTTGCTGATCGCGCGCGGGCTCATCTGGCCGGAACCGGCTGGTGCGGAGCTGCCGTCCGCGTAGTCGCTCGGCGAGATGCGGAGGAGCTGCGTGCCGGCGGCGCCCATCTTGGGGACGAGCGGGTGGTTGTTCGTACCGTCGATCGACCGGAACAATGACTGCGCCGCGGGCGCGGCGGCGAGCAAGAGGAGCCAAAGACCGGACGCCGACGCACGCGACAAGACAGTGCGCTTCATGAGTACTTCCTTTTTGGGCCTGGGGAGGCGGAGAGTCGGCGTGGACGACGTGGCTGCCGCGCGCCCGCGCCAGCCCTCCAGGGACCTTGCCGTAGCCACCTTAGCTCGGATGGCGCGATTCGGATGTACGCACTCGAGCCTAACGGGGCTCCCTACGGAGGGTGGGTTTGCCTTCTTTGGCCAACCGCTCGGCTTGGTGGAGGTTTCGAGCTCTTCACTTTTCTTCGGTTTAGCGTCGAATCCTCGCGCCGCCGGGTATCCCGGAGTTCAGTAGCACCCATGCCGGACGCGCACGACATCCGACCCCTACTGGAGGGTCATCTGCCACGGATCAGGAACCTGGTCGCGCGCATCGGCCCGGAGCGCGGGCTCGTCGACGACATCACCCAGGAGTGCTGTGTGCGGATCATCGAGAAGGAGCACCTCTGGCGCGAGCGCGGGAAGGCGCGCGCGTGGATGAACGCGATCGCGCGCAACCTGACCTTCCGGCGCATCGACCAGCGATCCCGGGAGCGCGCGCGGACGGAGTCGCTGGCGGAGGAGTCTGAGCAGGCGCCGGGCGAAGGAGCGTTCTCCGAGGACCGGGTTCACTGGGTGCTTGAGCAGTTCGCCTCCCTTTCCGGCAAACAGAAGGAGGTTCTCAAGATGCGTTACTTCGACGGACTGACGAACGGGGAGATCGCGGCGCGCATGGGCGTCGCCGAAGCGACGGTCAGCACGCACCACACGCGCGCTCTGGAGACGCTTCGTCAGCGTGCGCGGCAAAGAGGATGGCTCTCCCTCTTCCTGCCGTGGGGCGAGTGGTCCTTCGCGAAGGGTGCGCTGTGGGCGACCGCCGCCGGCGTCGGCGCGATGGCGGGCTCGGCCTACTTCTTCGACACCGACCCGGAGACCGACCTGATCGCCGACTCGAGCGAGCTGCGACGGACGGCGATCGCGGCGCACCCGGACGCGGCCATCGAGGAGGGCAAGAACGCCCTCTACTGCGCCTCCTTCCAGCTCGCCTGGGACGCGATGGGGCGGGAAGCACTCGACGGCCCGGTGCGGTTCACGGAACCCGTGCCGCTCGCCGAGATGCTCGGCCGCGGTGGGATCACGGCGAGCGACATGCCAGCGAGGAGCTTCGTTGCGCGGGCGGGCTTCGTCCGCGACGGCATCGTGGCGAGCATCCAGCAGGAGTTGGAGTCCACGTTCGAACGCGGTCCGGATCCTTACCTCGAGACGCTGCGGCTGACGAACGACGACGTCCTCGCCTACGCGTTCCTCGCGCGCGAGCTCGCCTTCGCCCAACCGTTTCTCCGGCTCGACGGAAAGGTGCTGTTCGGCGGTCGGGACGGCGTGGCGATCGAGGCGTGGGGCATCCCGAGCGACGCGGACCTGAAGATGTCGCGCGACGCTCTGCGCAAGGCGATCGCGCAGGTCCGCGTGTACGGCTACGGGGACTACGGCCGCGAACCCTACGTCGTCGCGCTTCAGCCGAAGCAGAAGGGGGAGGAGATCCTGCTCGCTCGCGTGAGCCCGAAGGAGACCCTCGCGGGCACGATCGCCGCGGCGCTCGCCATCGTCGAGGAGAACGAGGCCCAGGCGATGGAGACGGAGGACCAGCTCACCGTTCC
This sequence comes from Planctomycetota bacterium, assembly GCA_028278425.1. Classification (GTDB taxonomy): domain Bacteria; phylum Planctomycetota; class UBA1135; order UBA1135; genus JANQEJ01. The sequence goes on from JANQEJ010000330.1 coordinate 15,470, forward strand.
GCTCGTCGACTTCGACCTCACGCACCGCTACGCCGAGCTCGAGGGACGGTTCCTCGCGAACCCCGGGTTCGAGTCCTACCGGATCGGAGAGGCGCTGCAGCGGATCCGCTTCCGTTTGAACGAGGAGGGGGCGCTGCTGCGCTCCCGGTCGACGATGGTCGCCCGCGGTTCGATCCCGCGACACTTCGACTTCACCGAGCCGCACCTCGTCATGCTGCGCAAGAAGGAGTCGAAGCACCCCTACCTCGCGCTTTGGGTGGCGAACCCCGAGCTTCTGGTGAAGCCGGACTGAGCGTCGCTCAGCGGGGGCCGAGCTCGCCGCCGAGGAAGCTCTCCACGGTGGGAAAGAAGCGCTCGGGGGCCTCCAGCCACGGAATCTGGCCCACCTCTTCGAAGAGGATCAGGTCCGCGTCGGGAAGCGCCGCGTGCCACTCGAGCGAGGCCGCCAGCGGGATCGCTCCGCGGTCGCCGTGGACGATCAGGGTCGGCGCCGCGAGGGCGCCGAGCTCCGCGCGCCAGTCGATCTCCCAGAGCGAGGCGTGCGCGAGCGCGGCCTCCTCCGCGAGCCGTTCCGGATCGATGTTGGGGAACACGCACGGGTCGGAGCGCATGTCTTCGAGGCACGCGGGATCCACCACGTAGGCCGCGAGCGAGGCTTCGGAGAAAGCCCGACAGAACGCCACCGGGTCCTCGGCGCGTTCGGCCGAGGCCGCCATCGCCTCGACCTTGTCCCAGGCCTGCGGGTCGGCGCGTTCCGCCAACTTGCGCTCGGTCGCCACCCAGTGGGGCTCGCGCGCGAGCGGGGCGGGGGACACCAGGATCAGCTTGTCGACGCGGTGCGGATAGCGCACCGCGTAGAGCGCGCACACGTTCGCGTAGTAGGACCAGCCCAGAAGCGACATGCGGTCCACGCCCAGGGCCTTGCGCAGATCCTCGATGTCGGCCACGTCGGCGCCGACGCCGAGCCAGTCCGGTCCGCCGACGGCGTCCGAGCGGCCCCGGCCGCGCGGGTCGTAGAAGATCAGCTCGCGTTCCTTGGAGACGAGCGGCCCGAAGTCGGCGCCGAGCAGGCTTTCTTCGGGAACGAGCAGGACCTCCTCGCCGCTTCCCACCCGGGTCGCGTGTAGGTAGAGCGACCCGCCGTGCAGCCGGACGAGCTCGCCGCCGGGGGGCGCCGCGCACGCGGCGACGAGGGGCAGGGCGAGGGCGAGGAGGCGCACCCACCGATCGTAGCGGTCGCCGCTTCGATCGCCACAACCCCTTTCCGGAGTTGGGGTTGGGGATCGCCCGCAGCAATTCTACGAAGATCTTCGTGCATAAGTGCGAAGGCCTTCGTAGATGGGTCCCATGAAGGCTCCCCGGCCGCAGCCCACACGTTCCGAGCTCTCCCTCTTGCGCGTGCTCTGGCGGCTCGGGCCCTCGACCGTGCGCGCGATCCACGACGAGCTCTCGCGCGAGCGCGAGGTGGGCTACACGACCGTTTTGAAGCTCCTCCAGATCATGACGGAGAAGGGGCTCTGCGCCCGCGACGAGAGCCGGCGCTCCCACGTCTACCGCGCCCTCGCGGGCGAGGACGAGACGCAGCGCCAGCTCCTCGGCGACCTCCTCGACCGCGCCTTCGAGGGATCGTCGAAGAAGCTCGTCATGCAGGCGCTCGCGGCGCAACCGGCTTCCAAGGAGGAGCTCGCGGAGATCCGACAGCTTCTCGACGAGCTCTCGCGAGGTGAGAAGTGATGCACTGGACGGAACCGTTTCGCTCCCCCGCGGCCCTGGCGCTCGGCGGCGCGCTCGTGCACTTCGTCTGGCAGGGCGCGCTGGTCGCGCTCCTCTACGGCGCGGCGAGCTTCGTCCTGCGAGGCCGTTCGGCGCGAGCGCGCTATCAAGCGGCCTGCGCCGCGCTGGCGCTCCTCGCGCTGGCCCCGCCGGCGACGTGCGTCTTCCTCTATACTGCCGACGGCGCGGCGGTCGCGCCGGGCTTTGCGGCGGCGGCGGAAGCGGACGCGGAGTCGTGGCTTCCGGCGGCGGTCGCCGCGTGGCTCGCCGGCGTGCTCGTCCTGACCGTGCGCTTCGCGGGGGGATGGGCCCGCGCGCGCCGGTTGGCCCGCGTCCAGGTCCGTCCGCTGCCCGCGGGTCTGGAGGAGCCGTTCGGAGCCCTCGCGCGGCGGCTCGGCGTTCGCGCCGGGGTGCGGTTCCTCGAGTCGACCCTCGCGCGGACGCCGCTCGTCATCGGGTGGCTGCGGCCGGCGGTGCTCGTTCCCGCGGCCGCCGTGGCGGGGCTCTCCCGAGCCGAGCTCGAAGCGGTGATCGCCCACGAGCTCGCCCACGTGCGGCGGCGCGACTACCTCGTCAACCTCGCGCAGAGCGTGGTCGAGGTCGTCCTCTTCTACCACCCGGCGGTCTGGTGGATCTCGCGGCGGATCCGCGTCGAGCGCGAGCTTTGCTGCGACGACCTCGCGGTCGAGGCCTGCGGCGAGCCCCTGACCTACGCGCGCGCCCTCGCGGGGCTCGAATCCCTGCGCTCCGGCTTCGCCACGCCGGCGCTCGCCGCCACCGACGGCCCGCTGCTCCAGCGCATCCGGCGCGTCGTCGGCGTCTCGCCGCCGCCTTCGCGCCTTCGGGGCGGTTGGCTCGGCGGCGTCGTCTCGTCGCTGGCGGCGCTCCTGCTCGCCGCCGGCGCGGGGCTCTCGATCTCCGCGTGCCACGGCGTACACCACGCCGAGGACCGCGAGATCGAGATCACGGAGAGCGATCGCGGCGGAAGCGTCGACCGCATGACGCTCACCGAGACGGTGAACGGCGTCGAGCGCCGCTGGGTCACCGAGCCGGGCCCCGACGGCGAGCCGGTACACACCTACACGGTGAACGGCGAGCCGCGTCCGATCGACGCCGAGATCGAGGCCTGGAAGGAGCGCCTGCTCGAGAAAAGCCCGGATCCTCCGAGTCCCCCGGAGCGCCCGGGCTCGTTCGAACGCGAAGTCGAGGTCATCCGGACCAAGGACTAGGAGAACCGCCATGCTGCCCGTCGTTTGCGCGCTTCTGTGCTCCCCGTCTGTCCCGATCGCGCAGGACGAGCCCGTCCTGCGCGGCGAAGTCGGGGTCGCGATGGACGAATACCTGACGCGCCTCGAGGCCTTCGGCTTCTCCGGCGCCGTGCTCTTCGCCGACCGCGATGGAATCGCGCTTGCACAAGGCTACGGCCTCGCCGACCGCGAAGCGGGGCGACCGGTGACGGTCGACACGGTCTTCACCACCGGCTCGATCACGAAGCAGTTCACCGCCGCGGCGATCCTGAAGCTGGAGGAGGAGGGCGAGCTCTCCGTCGACGATTCGATCGCCGACCACTTCGACGACGTGCCGGCGGACAAGCGCGGCATCACGCTCCATAACCTGCTCACGCACACCGCGGGCCTGCGCTCGGACTTCGCGGCGACCGACTTCACGCCGGTGGAGCGCGACGAGTACGTGCGCCGCGCGCTCGCGTCCGAGCTCGTCGCGCCGCCCGGCGAGGAGTACCACTACGCGAACTCCGGCTTCAGCCTGCTCGGCGCGATCGTCGAGCAGGTCAGCGGGGTCTCCTACGAAGGGTATCTGCGCGAGAACCTCTTCCTCCCCGCGGGCATGAAGGACACGGGCTACCTCTTGCCGAAGTGGGACCCGAGCCGGATCGCGGTCGGCTACCGCGAGGGCGAGCGCTGGGGCACGATCGTCGAGCGGCCCATGGCGGAGGACGGGCCGTTCTGGGCGTTGCGCGCCAACGGCGGCGTCCATTCGACGATCGGCGACATGTACCGCTGGCACGAGGCGCTCGTCGGCGACGCGCTCCTCTCGGAGGAGTCCAAGGCGATGCTCTACGACACGCACGTCCCCGAGGGGCCGCGCGCGCGCTCGTACTACGGCTACGGCTGGTCGATCGTTCCCGCGCCGCGCTTTCTCGCGACGCACAACGGAGGCAACGGGATCTTCGCGGCGGACTTCGTGCGGTACCTCGAGGACGGGGTGACGCTCTACCTGTCGTCGAACAACGCTGACCTCGGCGCGATCGCGATCAGCCCCGACCTGCGCCGGCTCGCCTTCGCCGAAGACGTCGAGCTGCCGCCGGAGCTCGTCGCGATGCCGGCGGGAGAGCTGGAGCGCTACGCGGGCGTCTATGCGCTCCCGTCCGGCGCTTCCATCGAGGTGCGGCGCAACGGCGACGCCCTCGACGTGATCTGCGACAACGCCGAGGCCTACGGCGCCGTGATCGCGCAGCCCGGACCGGGCGCGAGCCGGGTCAAAGCCTGCGCGGGTCGTTCGGAGGAGCTCATCCGCTCGGCGGTGGCCGGCGACTACGCCCCCGTCGCGGCCGCCTTCGGCGGCGGCATGGAGCTCGAGGAGGTCGCCGCCCGGGAGGCGGGGCTCTGGAACGACCTCGCCCGGGAGCTCGGCGCGTTTCGAAGCGTCGGGGCCCTCGGCGGCCGCGCGGCTCCGGGCGGGGCGCGCGTGGAGCTCCGGCTCGACTTCGAGAAGGGCGCGCGCTTCCTCCGCCACGCGTGGGAGGACGGCCATCTCGTCGGCATCCGGCTCTCGGAGAACGCGCCGCGGAAGACCCTCCGGCCGAGCTCGGCGACGACCTTCGTGCACTTCGAGGCGCGCCGCGGCTCGGTCTCTTCGCTCGCGTTCACCCTCGACGCCGACGGGCGGCCGATCGGTATTCCGCTGCGCACGCGCGCGGGGCTTGTGACGGCGAAGAAGCGCTAGCCGAACGCGACCACGACCTGGGAACCGTACAGCGGGTACTCGATCCGGCTGCGGTAGGCGCGGAAGGCATCGCTTTGCCAGCCCATGCTCTCGAACACATGGCGCAGCAGCTCGACGTGGTTCGGCACGTCCGGGACGCGCAAGGCCGGCGGCCCGCCGGTGATCGCCTGGAGCGTCTCCGCCGCGTCGAGGCGGTCCACGGCCCGCGCCGGGTCGTTCACGTCGACGACGCCGTCGAAAGCGGTGTCGTAGAGCTCGAGGGCGGGAGTGGCGCCGGCGTAGACGTCCTCGTGGACCAGCACGTCGAAAAGCAGCGTCGAGCACGGCGTGCTGACCTCGGCGAAGACGTAGCCGCGGCGTCCCGCTTCGGGTACGCGCGCCATCTCGGCCAGGTTGACCTCGGCGAGGAGCAGATCGGAGGACGCCTTGCGGCCGAAGCTCTCGTCGGCGAGGAGGTAGTGCACCGTCTCGCCGAGGCGCCGCACTTCGAGCGCGGCGGGCGGTGCGTGGCAGAAATCGTCGAGGCGCAGTCCTTCGAGCCCTTCGACGCTCTCGCCGGCGAGCGTCGTGGGGCGCCGCGCCGAGCCGCTCGTGATCTGGCGGCGCGACGCGAGCTTGACCCGCGCGCCGGGACGCCAGCGCTGGATGCCGAAGAGGCCGAGAATCCAGACGACGTCGATGCGCTCGCCGTCGGCGGCCGGGTGCAGGAGAACCGTGGCGAGGCTCAGGCGCGCGGACACGCCCTTGAGTTGACTGATCGCCTTGAAGGCGGACTGCTTGCGGCGCAGCTCGAACTCCTGGCGGGCCTGCGGCAGCCAGGAGCTGATCACGGCGTCGAGGGAGCTGCGGTCGCCGACCTCCTCGCGGATCAGCGTCTGGAAGGCGTCGACGGCCGTCTCGCCGGCGGCCACCAGCGCCGGGTCCGCGCCCCGGCGCCGCGCGGCGCGGTAGAAGCGCCGCATCGGCTCCGGCCCCGGCACGTGGTGCACCACGGCGATCGGGTCGCGGTCGCGCGCGGCCTTCAAAAGGCGGCTGGTCAGGACCTTGTCGAGCCCCAGCGCCCTGGCCAGGCCCTGGGGGCCCTGGTTGCCGGCCGGGAGTGTCGCCAGGACGTCGTTCAAGGTGTCCCGGAGGTCCGCACCGGTCCGGGAGAAGCGAGCTTCGAGATCGGAAGGGGGGAGGGGCGCGCGAGCCTTCATGTGCTGAAATCGTAGGGAGTTAGCTCTTCTGATGCAAGCCCCCGAGAAGTTTCCAGGAAACTTCCTGGCATTGATGCCGGTCGGCCCTACCCTGGTTGGCCGTTCCCCAAGACCCAACCCGGAAGGACCCCATGGCCCGCCTGCTCTCCCTCGCCCTGATCCCCGCCCTCTCCTCCCTCGCCCTCGCCGATGGCTCCGGCGTGGCGCCGCTCTACGACGGTTTCGACGACGGCACGAACCAGGGCGGCTGGTTCTACAACCCCGGCGACGTCATCGAGTCGACCGGCGGCAACCCCGGCGGCTGGCTGCACCAGCCCGTCGCCGACACCTTCGGGCCGATCTTCACGTCGACCGCCGACAACTTCACCGGCGACTTCCGCGCCGCCGGGGTCGACCTGCTCGACTTCGACGCGCGCCTCGACGGCCTCCAGTTCGGCGACGGCAGCGGCTTCGAGATGTGCCTCCTGCTCCGCGACACGAAGGGCACCCCTGACGTCGGCGACGACGACTACGCGTACTTCGTCGGTCCGAACATCCCGCTCAAGGGCGCCGGCTGGAAGCACTTCGACTTCGCGATCCCGAGCCAGTCCGTGGAGCCGGTGCCCGCGGGGTGGACCGGCGGCTGGGTGGGCGATCCGACGTCCTTCCGCCCCGGCATCGACTGGAACGACGTGATCACGAGCGTCGATCGGGTCGAGATCCACTGGCTGAACCCCGCCTTCTTCGCGATCTTCCAGCAGTGGAACGTCGGTCACGACAACATCGCGTTCCACGCCGGCGGCTCGTCCGTCGTGCGCAACGGCGGCGGCGGCAACCCCCTCGGCTTCGCCGAGACGACGCCGGCCGAGCTCGGCGGAAGCTGGGCCACCACGGTGGACGTCGCCACGCCCGGGCATCCGTTCAGCGTGGTCGCGATCGGTACCGGCGGCCCGGCGGAGGGCCTCTTCCCCGGCGGCGCGATCGTCGGCGAGTTGCTCGTGCAGCCCTCCTTCCTCGTCGACGTCCAGGCCGGCGCGCACTCGATCCCGGTGCCGAGCGATCTGAGCTTCCTCGGCGCGTGCATCTACGCCCAGGGCGCGACCGTCGCACCGTCGGGCGCGATTCACCTGAACAACGCCCTCGACGTCACGATCGGAGGCTGATCCCGGGCAGAATGCGCGCTTGGAGCGCAACGTCCGGCTCTATCCGGCTTACCTGGCCGCCCACAACGCCCTGTTCTGGCTGCCGGTCTTCTTCCTCTACCTCGCGTCGGTCGTGTCCGTGCGCGAGGTCCTCTGGCTGGAATCGCTCTACTACGCCGCCGTCGTGGTCCTGGAGGTCCCCTCGGGCTACCTCTCGGACCGCGTCGGCCGCCGACCGACGTTGATCGTGGCGGCCGCGCTCTGGGCGGCGTCGGGTTTCCTCTTCTTTTCCGCGCGGAGCTTCGCGGGTTTCGCGGCGGCGCAGGTCTGCCTCGCGGCGGGCCGCGCGTTTCAATCCGGCACGGACCGCGCGCTTCTCTTCGACTCGCTCAAGGCGCTGGGACGGGAGGCGGAGTACGGGCGCCGCGAGGCCCAAGCGCTGTCGGTCGCCTACGTCACGCTATCCGTCTCCGCGGTCCTCGGCGGCCTCCTCGCCGGCTTCGGGCTTGCCCTGCCGTATCTCTTCTTCGCTCTGGGGAGCCTGATCGCGCTCGGCATCGCGATCACGTTCCGCGAACCGGATCGCACCGAGCGCGCGGAGGCGCCGTTGCGCCAGCTCAGCCTCGTGGTCGCGCGCGCGCGCGATCCGCTGCTTCTCTGGCTCCTGTGCTTCGCGGTCGTCGCGCACGTGCTCGGTCACGTCGCGTACGAGCTCGTGCAGCCGTGGCTGGAGTTCCTCTTCGACGACGCGGCATCCGCGCGCGCGCGGACCCCGGCGACCTCGGGCATCCTCTTCGGCGTCACCATGGCGCTCGGCGCGATCGGGAGCGCGAAGGCGATCGCGCTCCGCGACCGGTTCGGGGCCGGCAACACGCTGCTGCTCACCATGGCGGTGCAACTCCTCGTGCTCGGCGCGATGGCCCTTCGCGCTCACCCGTTGTTGGTTCCGCTAGCCGCCCTGCGCAGCCTCCCCGAGGCGATGGCGGTGCCGATCCGCGGCGCGTTGATCCAACCGCGTCTGGGCTCCGGCCTGCGCGCGACGTGGTTCTCGGTCGAGAGTCTCGTCAGCCGGCTCGCGTTTTCGGCTTCCCTGGCGCTCTGCGGCGCGGTCGTCGGGGAAGCGGAGGACCTGACGCCCGCTTCGCTCGCGGGGCTGATTCTCGCCTTCGGCTGCGGCGGCGCGGGGCTCCTTGCGCTTTTTGTGGTTCTCCGGCCGCGCGAGCTGCGCGGGAAACGTTGACTTACCGTTCTGACAGTTCTGGCCGCCCGCCGTCTGTGCTAGCCTGACGGGAGATCGGGTCGGAACGCAGGACCCGCTATCCGTTTTTCCATACTTCGATCCTGGTGACCCAGGAGGGTGGCTGACCTTGCCGAACGCCCCCGAACGACGCCTACGTACCGCGCTTTTCGTCGACTTCGACAACTTCTACCTCGGGTTGGAGGAGCTCGACCAAAGCGCCGCCAAGCGTTTCGCCACCGACCCGCTCCTCTGGTTGCGCTGGCTCGAGCACTCGCTGCACGACCCCGACGCGGGCGACGGCGGCGCACCCACGCGCGCGATGCTCGTTCGCAACTGCTACCTGAACCCCGTCAGCTTCGGGGGCTCTCGGGCCTACTTTACCCGTTCGGCGTTCCGCGTCGTCGATTGCCCGTCCCTGGCGGGTCAGGGAAAGAGCAGCGCGGATGTCCACATGGTGATGGACATCCTGGATGCGTTGGAACACCGCACGCACTTCGACGAGTTCATCATCATGTCGTGGGACACGGACTTCACCCCGATGATGCTCCGCCTGCGCAACCACGACCGCCGCACGATGATGATCACCGCCGGTTCCGTGGCGCAGGCCTACGAGGCGGCCTGCGACCGCGTGGTGCGCGGGGACGACTTCATCGAGCAGGCGCTCTCCCGTGCGAGCCGCGAGCCCGCCGTGGTCATCCCGCGTCCTTCGCCGCTTCCCTCGAACGAGGATCTGCGCCAGCAAATCCTCGATCACGTCGCCGAGTACATGGAGCACCGCGACGCGGCCGCCGACATGGCGTCGGTCGCGTGGTCGATCAACGACAAGTTCGGAGACGTCGTGCGCGAGACGAACTGGGCCGGCGAGGGCGGCTTTCGGCTTCTGCTCAAGAGCGCTCCGTCGTTCCCGTACCAGACCGTGACCGCGCCCGGCTCGCCCGGCTTCATCTACGACCCGAGGCGCCACCAGCGCCCCGACACCGACGGCGATCCGCACGCTTTCTCCGACGACGAGCCGGAGCTGGCGGACCTCGCCCTCCGGGTCTCCAAGGTGACGGGCGTGCCGCGACTCCTGCCGGAGGAATACGCCGTTCTCTTCGAAGAGCTCGCCGCCGACCTGGAGCGCGACGCCTTCCAGCTCACGCGCACCTCCAAGGACGTTCGCGACCAACTGAGCGAGCGCGGCGCGCCGATCAAGCGATCGAACATCTCCTTCGTCATCAAGGGGATCCAGTTCCAGGGACACCAGTTCGGCTCGGATCCGGAAGCCGAGACGCCGGAGCGACTCGCGCACATCTTCCTCGAGAACGTGAAGACCCTCTGCGAGAACGCGCAGATGGAGCTCGGCGACGAGGACCTGCCGCTGCTCGAGCGCTGGATCGCGACGCCGAGCGAGGAGGTGACCGAGCCCTAACTAGGAACGGACTCCTATCGGGCTACAGGTCGGACAGGTCCCAAAGGCGGACCGCGCTGTCCCCGCCGGCGGAGGCCAGGGTCTTGCCGTCCCGCGCGAAGGCGAGGGTGCGCACGCCTTCGTCCTGCCAGTTCTGCGCGGGCGCGCCGTCCTTGAGCTTCCATAGGCGGATCGTGCCGCCCTTGTCGGCCGAGGCGACCCACTTCTTCTTCGGATCGACGGCGACGACGAGGATCTCCTGCTCGTGACCCGCGAGCTCACGGACCATCTTGCCCTTGGCCGCGCTCCAGACCCGCACGGCCTTGTCCTCGCCTCCGGAGAAGAGCATCGTGGCGCTCGGGTCGTAGGCGAGGGCCACGACCGGCCCCTCGTGCGCCTCGAACTTCAGCTCGAGGTCGGCGTTGCTGGCTTTCACCACGCGGATCGCGCCGTCGTCGGCGCCGGCGGCGAGCCACTTGCCCTTGGACCCCGCCGCGAGGCTCCGGATGTTCCCGCCTCCCACGTTGCGACGGCTCCAGCCATTCACGTCGTCGGGGTTGAGGCGGAAGAGCAGCCCCTTGTCCGCACCGACCCACACCCAGCGGCCCTTGGGATCGGCCGCGAAGCTCCATCCCTGCGCGGTCGGGTTGGGTCCGCCCACGGCCGGCCCCTTGGCGCCGTCCTTGGCATCGATCTCGCCCACGACGGTGGTTCCGGGGAGCAGATAGGTGACCTTGGTGCCCTTCGCGTCCACGCCGATCCCGCCGATGCTGAGCAGGTTGGGGCCCGCTTGGCACTCCCACTTGCGCTCGCCCTTGGCGATCTCCCAGGCGACGACCTTACCGTCTCCGCTCGCCGTGTAGAGCACCTTGCCCTTCGGCCCGAAAGCGACGTGCGCGACCGGCTTGTCGTGCTGGCCGATCTCCTGGACTGGAAGCTGGGCCTGGATCGAGAACGGGAGCGCGAGCGAGACGACGAGCAGCGAGCGGACCATGGCCGCGACTATAGCGCGGCGCTCGCTCAGACGTTACGCCGCAGAAGGGCGAGCCCTTCCCGCGCCTGCGCGCGCAGCTCGCGGAGGCTCGACGTCGTGCGCAGCCGCCGCCAAAGGTAGGACGGCCGCAGGTAGAAGCGCCGCACCATCCGCTTCTTCAGGGCGAGCATGCGCTCCCGGTCGAGCGTGGCGGTGGGGAGGAAGGCGTCCTCGCCCCCCTGGTCCATGACCAGGTCGTCCTCGGCGGCGAGCCCGAGCTCGATCGCGCGCCGGCGGAAGGGCGTCCCGAAGCGCGGAACCGCCATGTTGAGGCTCATGAAGTCCATGTCGAGCTCGGTGGCGAGCTCGAGCGTCTTCGCGAGCGAGTCCTCGGTCTCCTCGGGGAGCCCGATGATGAACGTCCCCACCGTCCGCAGGCCGTGGCGCTTGGCGC
>JANQEJ010000027.1 GCA_028278425.1 Planctomycetota bacterium
CCGAGAAGCTCCTCGTCACGCCGACGGCGGCCCTCGAGCAATACAACGGCCTGGTCCAGCTCGCCGAATCGTTCGCGGCCTCGGAGGGCTTCGCGACGCTGGGGAGCTGCGACGAGTACTGGGAGCGCTCCGACCACAAGAGCTTCTCGGCCAACCTGGGCATCCCGGTCGCGTTCCTGTTCGCCGACGTGCACGAGGACTACCACCAGCCGACGGACACGGCGGACAAGATCGACTGCGACAAGATCCGGCGGGTGACGCGGCTCGTGCTCAGGATGCTCGACGGGTTGCAGGGACCGGAGCTCTTCGCGCGGGTGGATCAGGCGCCGCGGGAGCGGATGGCGTCGGACCTCGCGGCGATGCACGCGGCGATCGGGGCGTTCGCGGACAACAACCGGGGGCATTTTCCGGAGGAGCTGCGGGTGATCGTGATGCCGGACGTGAACGGGATGACGTATCTGGGGACGCGCGGGTTGCCGTTGGATCCTTGGGGGCGGGAGTATCGGTATGAGGCCGCGGGGGGGAGGGTGTTTTGTCTGGGGCGTGATGGGAAGCCGGGGGGCGAGGGGGAGGATGCGGACATGGAGGGGTTCGAAGCGCGGGGAAGGTGAGCGGCTCCGTGGGGCCGGGGGGTTGCCGTTGGTGAGAGCAACGGCGCTCTGAGAAGAGAAGAGGAAGAGGCTTTGACGACGCGGGTTTGCCGGGAGGGGAGTGAGGAGGTCCCGGCCGCGTCGGACGGTTCGGCAGCGCGGGGCGCAACGGCCGGGCTTTAAATCGTTTGCCGGACTTGAGGGCGCTTTCCCTGTACTGACTGAAGTGGGCCGCTTCGCTTCTGGAGTGGTAGCGTAAGGCACTTCCGACCGCAAGTCTCTGACTTCTGAGAGCTTCTACTTGAGCCCAGATATTATTACTGCTATAAATATTCTCGTGAAGCGAGCGAAGCAACTTCACTTCTCGTCCCTCTGGCGCAAGAAGCCGAGCAAGAAGAGGCGCGGGCGACCGATCAGGGAGGACTCGGGGGTTCCGCATCTGCGGCGGGCGGCGTTGGCGTCGAAGTTTCCGGTGCACGTTACGCTCAAGACGCGGAGCGATCTTCCGCGTCTAAGGGCGATCGATCCGTACAACGCGATCTGTGCGGCGTTCGACAAGGGCAAGGAGCGCGCGGGCCGGCTCGCCAAGGGGCACTTCCGCCTGGTGCACTTCTCGGTCCAAAACGACCACGTGCACCTGGTCGTCGAGGCGACGGACCGCTTGGCTCTGTCGCGGGGGATCCAGGGACTCTCGATTCGCATCGCGAGAGGCCTCAATCGTCTCTGGAGCCGCAAGGGCAAGGTCTTCGCCGATCGCTACCACGATCGCATCCTCCGCTCGGGCCGCGAGGTGCGAAACGTGTTGAGCTACGTCCTGAACAACGGCCGCAAGCACAAGCGCCGCATCCCCAAGGGCCAACCCGACACCTTCAGCTCCGGCCACTGGTTCGACGGCTGGAAGGACTACACGCCGGACGACTGGCTCGGCCCGATCGTCTCGCCGAGAACGTGGCTCTTAGGGAAAGGGTGGCGACGCCACGGCTTGCTCCGCCTCGCCGAAACGCCCGGAGCTCCCTGACCCTCTCACGCCGCGAGCGAAGCGGCCCACTTCAGTCAGTACAGGGAAACGCCCTCGAGTCCGGCAAACGATTTAAAGCCCGGCCGTTGCGTAACGTGCTGCAACACCGCCCGACGCGGCGAGGGTCGCAAAACCCCGCCTTCGAGCCCACTCGCGTGTCCAAGCCAGGCCGTTGCGTTTCACGCAGGGAAAGCGCCGGACCGTGCCTCGCCCCTCAACCCTCCTGTGCCTTCAAAGCCGCCTGGGCCGCTGCCATCCGCGCCACCGGCACCCGGAACGGCGAGCACGACACGTACTCCAGTCCAAGCTCGTGGCAGAAGTTGACCGACCGCGGATCGCCGCCGTGCTCGCCGCAGATGCCCAGCTTGATATCGCTCCGCGTCGAGCGCCCCTCGGCGGACGCGATCTTCATCAGGCGCCCCACCCCGGCCGTATCGAGGCTGGCGAACGGATCGTCCGGGTAGATCTCGTCCTCGACGTAGACGGGGATGAACTTCCCCGCGTCGTCGCGGCTGATCCCGAACGTGGTCTGCGTGAGGTCGTTCGTTCCAAAGGAGAAGAAGTCCGCGTGCTCCGCGATCTTGTCGGCGGTCAAGGCCGCGCGCGGGAGCTCGATCATCGTCCCGATCAGATAGGGGATGCGGGTCTTCTTCTTGGCGAAGACCTCCTCGGCGACGGTTCGCACCTCCGCGGCCTGGAGGCGCAGCTCGTCGGCGGTTCCAACGAGCGGAATCATGATCTCCGGCTGCGGCCGCTTCTTCGTGCGCTTCGCCACGTTGCAGGCGGCCTCGAAGATCGCGCGCGCCTGCATGCGCGTGATCTCGGGGTAGGTAATTCCCAACCGGCAGCCGCGGTGGCCGAGCATCGGGTTGAGCTCCGTGAGCGACTCGACCTTGGCCTTGACCTTCGCGAGCGGGATCCGCATCTGCTTCGCGAGGGCGCGCTGGTCTTTCTCCTCGTGGGGAAGGAACTCGTGGAGCGGCGGATCGAGCGTGCGGATCGTGACCGGCCGGGAGCCCATGACCTTGAAGATGCCCTCGAAGTCCTTGCGCTGCAGCGGGAGGAGCTCCTTCAGCGCCTGCTCGCGCTCCTTCGCGTCGTCGGCGAGGATCGTCCGCCGCATCGCGTCGATCTTCTCGAAGAACATGTGCTCGGTGCGGCACAGGCCGATGCCCTCGGCGCCGAAGGCGATCGCGGTCTCGCACTGGTCGGGCTGGTCCGCGTTGGTCCGCACGCCGAGGGTGCGGTACTCGTCGGCCCACTTCATCATCTGCTGGTAGGCGCGGAACACCGGGCCGGGCTTTCGCTTGCGCTTGCCCTTGCCGAAGAGAACCGCGAGCACCTCCGAGGGCTCCGTCTTGAGCTCGCCCTGGATCACCTCGCCGGTCGAGCCGTCGAGGCTGAGGTAGTCGCCCTCGCGGAACGTCCGGCCGCGGACGGTCATCCGGCGCGTCTTGTAGTCGATGGCGCAGTCGCCCGCTCCGGCGACGCACACCTTGCCCATCTGCCGCGCGACGAGGGCGGCGTGGCTCGTCATCCCCCCGCGGGCGGTCAGGATGCCCTGCGCCGCCTGCATGCCCTTGATGTCCTCCGGCGAAGTCTCGACGCGGACGAGCAGCACCGGCTCGCCCGCCTTCGCGGTCGCCTCGGCCTGCTCGGCGGTGAAGGCGATGCGGCCGGTCGCGGCGCCGGGGCCGGCGTTCAGGCCCTTGGTCAGCACGTATCCCGCGGCGCGGGCGCGCTTGAGGTCGGCGGCGGCGAAGACCGGTTGGAGCAACTGGTTCAGCGCCTCCGGGTCCACGCGCTTGAGCGCTTCCTTCTTGTCGATGAGCCGTTCGCGCACCATGTCCGCCGCGATCCGCACCGCGGCGAAGCCGGTTCGTTTGCCCGCGCGGCACTGGAGCATGAAGAGCCGCCCGTCCTCGATCGTGAACTCGAGGTCCTGCATGTCGCGGTAGTGCTTCTCCAGGAGCTTCTGGATCCGCAGCAGCTCGCGGTACGCCTTGGGCATGCGCTTCTGAAGCGAGGCGATCTTCTCCGGCGTGCGGATGCCGGCGACGACGTCCTCGCCCTGGGCGTTCATCAGGTACTCGCCGTAGAACGTCTTCTCGCCGCTCGCGGGATCGCGGGTGAACGCCACGCCGGTGCCGGAGGTCTCGCCCAGGTTGCCGAACACCATCGCCATCACGTTGACCGCCGTGCCCCAGTCGCCGGGGATGTTGCTCATCTGGCGGTAGGCGATGGCGCGCCGCGTGTTCCAGGAGCCGAACACCGCTCCGACCGCGCCCCAGAGTTGCTCCACGGGGTCGTCGGGGAAGTCCTTCTTCGTGCGCTTCTTCACGATGGCCTTGAAGTTCCGCACGAGCTCCATCAGGTCGTCCGCCGTGAGGTCCGTGTCGTTCTCGACCCTCCGCCGGATCTTGCGCTTCTCGAGCGCGAGCGTGAACGGGTCGAACTCCTCGCCCGGATCCGGTCCGATGCCGAGCACGACGTCGCCGTACATCTGCACGAAGCGCCGGTAGGCGTCCCAGGCGAAGCGCGGGTTGCCGGAGCGCTTCGCGAGCCCCTCGACCGTCACGTCGTTCAGGCCGAGGTTCAGGACGGTGTCCATCATCCCGGGCATCGACACGCGTGCGCCGGAGCGCACGGACAGGAGCAGCGGGTTCTCCGCGTCGCCGAAGCGCTTGCCGAGCTCGGCCTCGATCTTCCCGAGCGCCTCTCGAACCTCGTCGCGCAGCGTCGCCGGGTACTGCTCGCCGTGGGCGTAGTACCACGTGCACACCTCGGTCGTGATCGTGAAGCCGGGCGGCACGGGCAGCCCGAGGTTCGACATCTCCGCGAGGTTGGCGCCCTTTCCCCCGAGGAGGTTGCGCATGTCCCGGTTGCCGTCGGCTCCGCCGGGGCCGAAGGAGTACACGTTGCGGGAGCCGCGGGCCTTGTTCTTGGCGCGACGCTTCGATTTGGGCGGGGCCGGCATCAGGTTGACCATGGGGTGTTCAGGGTTCGTCGGTGGTTTCGAGTTGGCCGAAGCCGTCGATCTTCCATTCGCGGCCGGCGCGCACCTCGGTGACGTCGTCCGCTTCGACCTCGTCCGGCCAGGGGAGCTGGACGCGCAGCCCGCGCTCCCGGAACTCGAGCTCGTTCAGGCTCCAGAAGTCGTCGTAGATGCGCTCGTCGTCCGACCAGTACTCGAAGAAGTCCTCGTGGACGAGGTCGACGTAGAAGGGCTCGTTCCAGAGGAGCCAGTCGACGCGCGCGTGCAGGCGCTTGCGGCCCGGCCGGACGTCCTCGACGCGCTCGACGTCGGCGCGCGTCATCTGCCGGAGCCACGGCATGTCGTCGAAGAGCTCCCGGCGGAAGATCTCGTAGGCGAAGAGGCTCGCGGCCTCGCGCTTCTTGAACGCCGCCGAGATGCAGAGGTATTCGAGGTCCGCGCGATCCCCGGCGAGAGCGGTCTGGAAGGAAAGGAAGGTCGCCTCGGGGCTGCGGAAGCCGTAGGCCAGCCAATCGTCGGGCTCAGGCGTCGGCGTCATGCAACACGAGAGCGAGAGCGAAACGGCCGCGTTCGCCGCAAGAAGGCGTCGGGGGGGCGACATGGAGGGGGAGAGGATACGGATCCCTCCTCCGCCGTCTATCATTCACGCATGCATCCTCGACATCTTGCGCCCGCCGCGCTCCTGGTTCTCCTGACCGGCGCCTGTGGAAGCGGCGACACGACCGGATCCCGGCCCGTCGAGGACATGGCGGGGCCGGCCTCGGCGGTCGAAGAGACCCCGGCCGCAAAGGGGCAGGCGCGGATCGTGTGCGACGGCCCGACGCACGACTTCGGCGTCGCGTGGGAGGGGTCGATCCTCGTGCACGAGTTCCGCTTCGAGGCCGCCGGCGACGAGGATCTCACGATCATCAACGTGAAGCCCGACTGCGGCTGCACCGCGGCCGACCTCGAGCTCGTGCGCGACGACGGAACGCGCGAGAAGTACGAGTTCCGGACGCCGGTTCCCCCGGGGACGAAGTTCGCGATGGCGGTGACCTTCAACACCCGCGGGCGCGAGGGGCAGCAGCCGAAGAACATCCACCTCTACGCCAACGTGCCGGGCGGCGCGGCGACGATGACCCTGGAGGCCCGCGTCAAGCCGTTCCTCGCGATCCAGCCGAAGATCCAGGCGCTGGGGAAGATCTCGGTGCTCGATACCGCGACGGCCGAGTTCACCGTGTCGTCCGTGGGGGGCGAGCGCTACAAGCTCGAGCCGACGCGGCGCGCCCTGCCGCCCGAGGTGTCGATCGAGACCGAGCCGATGGACCCCGACGACGACGGCCGGGCGACGTCCTGGAAGGTCAAGGCGACCCTCGGCCCGGGCATGCCGAAGGGCACGCGCACCTATCCGCTCGACCTCCAGACCGACCTCGAGAACCCGCACGGCCCGGTGCAGTCCGACGGCAGCCGCGCGCGCTTCGTCGTCTCGCCGTCGGTCAACGCGATGGTGGTCGGGCCCGTGTCGGCTCTGCCGCAGAACGTGAACTTCGGCATCATGCGGTCCGACCAGACCGTGGCGAAGTCGTTCCGCGTCGAGTGTCACGACCCGGACTTCGTCCTCCCCGAGCCGAAGGCCGAGGTCAAGCCGATCCGCGACGGGGCCTCGGTCGCGTTCGCCGAGACGCTGCGGCTCACGACGCGCCGGGACGAGGAGGCGAACGCCTGGGAGGTGGAGGTCCTGCTCGAGGGCCTGGGCGAGGAAGTGGCCCGCAGCTTCCTGGGCCGGCTCGTCGTCGAGACGGGTCATCCCCAGGAGCCCACCCTCGAGATCACGCTCAGCGGCCTCAAGCAGGGCGGCTAGGCCGCCCCGAGCCGCGGTTTTCGGATAGACCGCCACCGAATCGGCCCCCGGTCGGTCTCCGGCGCGCGCGCGCAATTCTCCGTTTTCCGGCGATCGCCCTGCCGCTGGCGACATCCATTCGCGGCAGGACCCCCGTAGTCGCCGGCGGCGGCCCCGTTTAGACTGTTCGCCCCTCTTTCCTGGAGACCTCCGAAGATGAAACCGACGTTCCGCCTGACGATCCCTTGCCTCCTCGCCGCGGCCGCCTGCGGTCCCGCCACGAGCGATGTCACCGAGTCGACCTCGACGACGACCACGGCCAAGGCCGACCCCGTCGCCGAGACCCCCTCGGAGCCGACGCTGCGGAGGGGCGAGGGGCACAGCCCCGACGTGCTGGACACCGGGATCGACCTCTCGCACCTGAGGGTCCAGGGGGGCGGAGCCGGCGACGCCTTCCCGTCGGGGCAGCCGGTGGCGGGTCCGACCGCGGGTCCCACCCCCGCCGGGCCGACGGTTCCCGCGGGACCGACCGGGACGCTGGCCCTCGCCACCGGGGAGGACACCAAGGTCTTCGGCGAGCTGCTCGAGGGCGACACGGCGAGCCACGTCTTCCAGCTCCAGAACTCCGGCGAGCACCCCGTCGTCATCCAGCGCGTCAAGCCGAGTTGCGGCTGCACCGCGGCCGAGATCGAGCTGCTCGGAGACGCCGGGCAGAAGAGCATCTACCAGCTCGGCGACGAGATCCCCCCGGGGACGAAGTTCGAGCTCGCGGCGGAGCTCAAGACCGCCGGCCGGCGCGGGAAGATGCGCACGAACATCGCGATCTACTCGAACGACGTCGGGAGCCCGTTCAAGCTCCAGCTCGAGGCGGACGTCAAGCCCGTCCTCGTGGTCGAGCCCACGCTCCTGGACTTCCAGCGGATCACGTCGAGCGACGTGAAGGAGGGGACGATCAAGGTCTCCACGACCGAGCTCGATCCGTTCATGCTGACGCTCGACGAGTCGCGCGTCACCGAGCCCCTGACCGTGGAGCTCAAGGCGATCGATCCCGACGCCGAGGGCAAGAGCAAGAGCTGGGAGGTCCACGCGAAGCTCGGCCCCAACATCCCGGAGGGCATCCGGCGCTATCCCCTGCGCCTGATCACCGACCTCCCCCAGGACTCCCCGGTTCACGACCACGCTCACGACCACGACCACGGCGAGGGAGAAGACGAGGCGGACCACCCGGTCTCGTATCGCGAGCTGACCGCCAACATCCAGGCGCAGGTCACCGGGCTCGTGATCGCGACGCCGAACTTCATCTCGCTCGGGCTCGTGCGGCCGGGGATGCCGGTCGAGCGCAGCGTCAAGATCGAGTCGCTGGACGAAGCCTTCGCGCTTCCGTCCGCCCCGGCGACGCGGCTCACGAGCTTGACGGGCGGCCAGTTCGCCATGGCCGACAGCTTCACGATCGACGTCAAACCCCTCGAGGAGGGCAAGATGCTCGAGGTGACCGTCAAGCTGGAGGGCCTGCCCGACGACTTCGAGGGATCCTTCGGCGGCATGGTCCAGATCGACGTGGGCCACCCGACCAAGGAGTCGCTCAACATCCGATTCTCCGGCGTTTCGAAGAAGGGAATTCCGCCGACTTCCCAGAACAACCAGAAGGGTGCGGACGGATAATCCCCCCCCGTGACTTCGATCGGAGGTAGGAGCTGAGCGCCGAGCTCGGCGAAATGCTGCGCTCGGCGGGCCTCGTCAGCGAGGCCCAGCTCAAGGAGGCCCTGACCCACCAGCGCACCAAGGGCGTGCGCATCGGCGAGGCGCTGGTCGAGCTCGGACACCTGGACGAGACCACCGTGACCCGCGCGGTGGCCAAGCAGCAGGGCCTGCCCTTCGTCGACCTCAGCAAGGGGTCGATCTCCGACGCCGTGCTCGAGCGGGTGCCCGCGGAGTTCGCCGTCGAGCAGGGGATCGTTCCCCTGATGGAGAAGAACGGCAAGCTGATCATCGCGGTCGACGACCAGCTCAAGCGCATCGTCGCGGACCAACTCGAGTTCATGATCGGCGCGCCGGTGACCTGCGCGATGTGCACGCCGGCCGCGCTCAAGGAGGCGCTCGCCAAGCACTACGGCGCCGAGCCGGCCGACACGGTCGCCGAGAGCATGGGGGCCGAAGCCGGGGACGAGTCCGACGCCCCGATCATTCGCCTCGTGACGCGGATGTTCTCCGAGGCCATGAAGATGCGCGCCTCCGACATCCACATCGAGCCCCAGGGCGGCGTGCTGCGCGTGCGGTACCGCGTCGACGGCGTGCTGCGCGACGTGGCCGAGCACCCCCTGCACCTCGCGCCGCCGCTCACCAGCCGCCTGAAGATCATGGGCAGCATGGACATCGCCGAGAAGCGCAAGCCGCAGGACGGCCGCATCGGCATCGTCGTCGACGGGCGCGAGATCGACGTGCGGGCGTCGATCCTGCCGACCAACCACGGCGAGACGATGGTGATGCGCCTCCTGGACAAGAGCGCGAGCCTGATCGGCCTGAAGCAGCTCGGCTTCGAGCTGGATGACCACTCCTGGTTCCAGAAGCTGATCAAGAACCCGCACGGCATCGTGCTCGTCACGGGACCCACCGGCTCCGGCAAGACGACGACGCTCTACGCGGCGCTCTCCGAGCTCAACCGGCCGGACGTCAAGATCATCACCGCCGAGGACCCGGTCGAATACAACATCGCCGGCATCAACCAGGTCCAGGTCGCGACGAAGATCGGGCTCAGCTTCGCGCGGATCCTGAGGTCGATGCTCCGCGCGGCGCCGAACATCATTCTGGTGGGCGAGATCCGCGACCTGGAGACGGCCGAGGTGGCGATCCAGGCGGCGCTGACCGGTCACCTGGTCTTCTCGACCCTGCACACGAACGACGCGCCGAGCGCGCTGACGCGCCTCCTCGACATGGGGGTTCAGCCCTTCCTCGTCTCCACGGCGATCCACGGGGTCCTGGCGCAGCGCCTCGTGCGCCGCCTGTGCCCGGAGTGCAGCGAGGAGTACAAGCCCGAGCCGGCCGAGATCCGTGTGCTGGGGCTGACGCCGGAGCAGGTGGGCGACCGCTCGTTCCGCCGCGCGCGCGGCTGCCGCAAGTGCGACGGCGGCGGCTACCGCGGCCGGATCGGCCTCTTCGAGCTCTTCTCGATGGACAGCCACCTGCGCGACCTGACCTTCCAGGGCGAGAACCTCGAGCGGATCCGCGAGGCGGCGCTCGCCTCCGGCCGGCTCCGCCCCCTGATGACCGACGGCTCCCGCAAGGTGATCTCCGGGGTCACCACCGTCACCGAGGTGCTGCGCGTCACGCGCGCGGCCACGGAGGAGAACTGATGGCCTTGACCGTCCAGGAGCTGATGGCGATCGCCATCGAGAACAACGCCTCGGACCTGCACCTGAACCCGGGACGTCCGCCCGTCATGCGCGTTCACGGCGGGCTCGCGCCGGTCGCGAACGAGCCGCTCTCCGACGATGCCTCCGCCGAGCTGGTGCGCCAGCTCTGCGACGAGCGGCACTGGGACGAGCTCCAGCAGCGCGGCACCTCGGACTTCGGCGTCGCGCACGAGTCCGGCAACCGCTTCCGCGTCAGCGTGATGCGCCAGCGCGGGCGGCTCTCGTCGGTCCTGCGCCTGATCCCGTCGCGGCTCCTGACCTTCGAGGAGATCGGGCTGCCCGAGTCGGCGATCGAGGTGGTCAAGCGCCCGCGCGGCCTGGTGCTCGTCACCGGGCCGACCGGCTCCGGCAAGACGACGACGCTCGCCTCGATGATCGACTGGATCAACGAGAACCAGCACCGCCACATCGTGACGATCGAGGACCCGATCGAGTACTACCACGAGCACAAGCTCGGCCTCGTGACGCAGCGCGAGGTCGGCGCGGACGTGCCCGACTTCCCCGAGGCGATGCGCCGCGTCCTGCGCCAGGACCCGGACGTGATCCTGCTCGGCGAGATGCGCGACCTCGAGACCATCTCCTCGGCGATCACCGCGGCGGAGACCGGGCACCTGGTCTTCGGCACGCTGCACACGACCGGCAGCGCGCGCACGGTCGACCGGATCATCGACGCCTTCCCGGCGAACCAGCAGGAGCAGATCCGCGCGCAGCTCTCGGTGTCGATCGTCGGAGTGATCTCGCAGGTCCTGCTCGAGCGCAAGGAGGGCGGCCGCGTCGCCGCGTTCGAGGTGATGCTCATGAACGCCGCGATCGCCAACCTGATCCGGAAGAACGAGACCAACAAGATCCAGTCGACGATCCAGACCTCCAAGCGCGCGGGGATGATCACGCTGGACGACTACCTGCTCGACCTGGTGAAGAGCGAGGTGATCACGCGCGACACGGCGCTCGCCGCGGCGCAGGACGTGAAGGACCTGGAGGCGCGCCTCTGATGTCCGCCGCTCCGGCGAAGCGCAAGCTCCTCGGCCAGATCCTCAAGGAGCGCGGGACGCTCCGCGAGGGGCAGATCCAGGAGGCGCTCGGCGAGCAGCGCAAGCACGGCGGCCTCATCGGCCAGCATCTCGTCGCGCTCGGTCACTGCACGCAGAGCGACGTGGCGATGGCGCTCGCCGAGCAGTCGGGGCTCCGCTCCGTCGACGTCGCCAAGGCCAAGCCGTCCGAGGACGCGCTCGCGATGATCGACGGCTCGACCGCGCACACCTACGGCGTGCTGCCGCTCGAGGTGCGCGGGAACACGCTGGTCGTCGCGATCGGCGACCCGCTGAACACGGCCGTGCTCGAGGACCTGGCGTTCAACACCGGCATGCAGGTCGAGGGCGCGGTCGGCGACGCCGAGCTCCTCAAGAAGGCGGTCCAGGACGCGTACGGCGAGGAGGGCTCGCTCCGCGACGCCATAGCCGAGGCGGCGCGCTCGGCCGCCGGCGCGGACGCGGCCGAGGCGGCCGCCAGCGCGCCGGTCGTGCGGCTTCTGAACTCGATCCTTCACCGCGCGATCCAGGACCGGGCGAGCGACGTGCACTTCGAGGTCTTCCCCGGCGAGCTCCGCATCCGCTACCGCGTGGACGGCGCGCTGTACGAGGTCGAGGGTCCCCCGGCGCACCTCGCCGCGCCGCTCGTCGCGCGCATCAAGGTGATGAGCGACCTCGACATCGCGGAGACCAAGCTGCCGCAGGACGGGCGCATTTCGCTCTCGATCGACGGCCGCCCGGTCGACCTGCGCGTGGCGACGATCCCCGGCGTCTCGGGCGAGGGCTGCGTGCTCCGGGTGCTGGACCGCAGCGCGGTCAGCCTCGAGCTGCAGGCCCTCGGGTTCCTGACGGACGAGGAGCAGTCCCTGCGCGACCTGACCGACCTGCCCCACGGGATCATCCTGGTGACCGGACCGACGGGCTCGGGCAAGACGACCACGCTCTACGCGATGCTGGGCGAGGCCAACGACCCGACGGTCAAGATCATCACCGTCGAGGACCCGGTCGAGTACGACATCGACGGCATCGTCCAGGTGCCGATCAACGACGAGATCGACGTCACCTACGCGCGCGTCCTGCGCACGGTGCTCCGCCAGGACCCCGACAAGATCCTGGTGGGGGAGATCCGCGACCAGGAGACCGCCACCGTGGCGGTCGAGGCGAGCCTGACCGGCCACACGGTCTTCGCGACGGTTCACACGAACGACGCGCCGAGCGCGATCACGCGGCTCCTCGACATGAAGATCGAGCGGTTCCTGATCACCGCGACGCTCGAGGCCGTCGTCGCGCAGCGGCTGGTGCGGCGGATCTGCGCGGACTGCAAGGAGCAGTACGAGCCCGACGAGGACCTGCTCCGCGAGGTCGGGCCGGAGGGGCAGTTCCTGCGCGGGCACAAGCTCTCCTTCGGCAAGGGCTGTGACGCCTGCTTCCACACCGGGTACCGGGGGCGCACCGCCATCTGCGAGATCATGCGCGTCACCGATTCCGTCCGCCGGGCCATCCTGGAGGGCACCTCGACCGCCGACGTCCGCGACGAGGCCCGGGCCGCCGGGATGCGGACGCTGCGGGAGAGCGGCCTGCGCGCGGTGCGCGACGGCGTGACCACGGTGGAGGAAGTGCTCCGCGAGACGATGGCCGCCTGGTAGGAGTTCCGCCCCCGCCCCGCTAACCTCTGCGCCCTTCCATGGCGAAGAAGATCCAACGCACCGCCCCGAAGAAGCAGGCGACCCGCCCCGAGGCCGCCGGCGCCGGCCCGCGCAAGAAGAAGAGCGGGAAGCGCGTCTCCGACCAGGCGGTGACCGACTTCACCGTGCAGCTCTCCACGCTGTCGGCGGCGGGCATCCCGATCGTGCGCGCCCTGACGATCCTCCAGGGCCAGACCAAGCCGGGTCCGTTCCACGACATCCTCGGCGACCTGGTCGAGGACGTGTCCTCCGGCACGCCGCTGTCGGAGGCGATGGAAAAGCACGAGCGCTGCTTCGACCGGCTCTACGCGTCGATGGTCCGCGCGGGCGAGAAGGGCGGCGTGCTCGACAAGATCCTCGAGCGGCTCGCGGCGTTCCGCGAGCGCGTCGCCGAGATCCGCTCGAAGGTCGTCGGCGCGATGATCTACCCCTTCGTGATCATCCTGGTCGCGGTGGTGGTCGTCTCCGCGGTGATCGTGTGGGTCATCCCGAAGTTCCAGCAGATCTTCGCCAGCTTCGACGTCGAGCTCCCCGGCCCGACGCTGATCCTCCTGAACGTCAGCGAGTTCACCGTCGAGCGCTGGTACGTCGTGTTCGGCGTCCCGATCCTCTTGATCCTGCTCCACATCTACTTCATGGGCCGGCGCGGCCGGTACACGTACCGCATCCACGCGCTGCTCCTGAAGATCCCGCTCCTCGGCGCGCTGCTCAGCCAGAGCCTGACCGCCGGCTTCGCGCGCACCTTCGGCACGCTGATCCAGGCGGGCGTGCCCCACCTCGACGCGCTCGGCATCGTGCGCGACACGACCTCCAACGAGGTGCTCCTCGCGGCGGTGGAGGACATCCGCGTCACGGTGCGCGAGGGCGAGGGCATCGCGCGCCCGATGGAGGAGACCGGCATGTTCGACGAGCTGGTCTGCTCGATGGTCGACGTCGGCGAGCAGACCGGCGAGCTCGACGGGATGCTCCTGCGCGTGGCCGACGCCTACGAGAAGCAGGTGGACCGCCGCATCGACGCCCTGTTCAAGGTGCTGGAGCCGGCGCTTCTCATCCTGATGGCCGTCTTCGTGGGCTTCATCGTGATCGCGCTCTTCCTGCCGCTGATGAAGATCATGCAGACCCTGGGCGCGCCGTAAGAGCGGCGATCGTGGAAGTGCCACCCCCATGCACTAAGGTACGGGCGGCGCGATGAGGCTCTCCCTTCGCATCCGCGTCCTGCTCTTCGTCTTTCTCGCGAACGCCGTGCTCTTCGCGGTGGGGGGCGTGTTCGTCCTCCAGGTGCAGACCCGCGCGAGCGAGGAGTTCGAGAGCGACTTCTCGCGCGCGCTGCTTCACACCCTGAAGCACACGATCCGCGCCGACTCCGAGGTCCAGGTGGCGCGGATCCTCCAGTGGCAGAGCTGGGAGCTGATCGAGGACGCGTTGCTCGTCGACCGCAACCTGGAGGACTCGACCGCGGGCGTGCGGACGCGGGGCGTGGCGATCAACCCCGTCGGCCGCGCGCGGCGCCCGGCCGACTTCGACGAAGAGGCCGTGCTGGCCGCGCTGCGCGACGCGATCGAGGGCGGTCAGCCGGTCCCGATCGCCGGCGGCACCGCGATGCCGATCGCGGGACCGCGCGGAACGTGGGGGGGCTGCTGGTACCGGATGACCACCCGCGTCGACCGCGGAGAGCTCTTCCTGACCGTCCTCGGGTGGTTCGCCGTGTCGACGCTCCTGCTCACGCTGGCGACGTTCTACACGCTGCGCAAGCTCGTGCTCGACCCTGTGGAGCAGCTCGCCGACGGCGCGCGGCGCGTGCGCGGAGGGGATCTCACCGTGCGGATCGGCGAGCCGGCGCGCCGCGACGAGGTGGCCGACCTCGTCCGCTCGTTCAACGCGATGACGGAGACCGTGCGCGGCTTCAACGAACGCCTCGCGCTCGAGGTGGAGACCGCCACGGCGAAGGCGCGCACCGCCGAAGCGGCGGCGATGACGCAGCGGCGCCTCGCCGCGATGGGCGAGCTCGCCGCCGGCATCGCGCACGAGATCAACAACCCGCTCGGCGGGCTGCAGAACGCCGTGCAGAAGCTCCAGCAGGGCGACCTGAGCGAGGCCAAGCGCGCGGAGTACCTGCGGCTCCTCGCCGGCGGCCTCGAGCGCATCGGCCGCACGGTCAGCCAGCTCCTGCGCTTCACGCCGCGCTCGATGCAGACCGCCGCCGTCGACCTCGTCGAGGTGGCGGGGGACGCGATCGACCTCGTCCGCCACCGGGCGGAGCGGCTGGGCGTCGCGCTCGAGCTCTCTCCGCTGGACGGCTCGCCCGGCGACGAGCTCGCGCCGGCCGAGGTCCAGGGCGCTCGCAACGAGCTCGGGCAGGCGGTCCTGAACCTCCTCGCAAACGCGCTCGACGCGCTGGAGGACGGCGGCACCGAGGACCCGGGCGGCGCGCGCGTCGTCGTCGGCGTCGGCCGGCGGAACGGCAGCACCGTCGTCCGCGTGAGCGACAACGGCCCCGGGGTCGACAAGGAGGCGCTCGGACGCGTGTCCGACCTCTTCTACACGACCAAGGAGGTGGGGAAGGGCACGGGGCTCGGCCTCGCTCTCGTGCACAACACCGTCGCGAGCCACGGCGGCCGGGTGACGATCTCCTCCAACCCGGGGCGCGGCTTCACGGTCGAGCTCTCGTTCCCGTGAGCGACGTTCCCCTCTGGTTGTGGGGCGTCTTGGCGGGCCTCCTGGTCCTGTCCGGTTTCTTCAGCTCCTCCGAGACCGCGCTCTTCAGCCTGCGCCCCTCGCAGCGCGCGCTGGCGGGGGGCGCGGTGCGGAAGCTGCTCGCGCGGCCGCGCGACCTCCTCACGACGGTCCTGATCGCCAACCTGGTGGTCAACGTGCTCTTCTTCGCGTTCGCCGCGCGCCTCCTCACCGCGGTCGACGAAGGCGCGGAGCCCGCGGACGCCTCCGCCGGAACGCTCAACGCCCTGTACGTCGGCATCGGCGCCCTCGTCGCGATCCTGATCGCCGGCGAGATCCTGCCCAAGACCGTCGGCCTGCGCGCGCGCGTCGTCGTCGCGCGCTTCGCCGCGCCGATCCTGACCGTGATCGCGCTCGCCCTCGGACCGCTGCGCCGCGCGCTGACCCGCGCGCTCGACGCGACGACGGCGCTCGTTTCGCGCTGGCTGCACGACGACCGCGGCCTGACGCCCGACGACCTCGCGCACGTGCTCGAGCGCGGCGCCGAGGAGGGGATGCTCCTCGACGTCGAGGCCGACCTCCTGGCGGAGATCGTCGAGCTCGACGACATCCGCGTGCGCGAGATCATGACGCCGCGGGTCGACACCCTGTTCCTCGACCACTCCGGCGAGGGGCGCGCGGAGGCCACGCGCTCGGCGATCCGCGAGCGCCAGAGCTGGCTGCCGGTGATCGAGGGCGACGCGGACCACGTCGTCGGCCGGGTGCGCGTGCGCGACCTCGTCAACCAGCCCGAGCGGCCGGTGTCGCAGCTCGTGATGCCGATGAAGTTCGTGCCCGAGGTGGCGAGCGCCCTCGACCTCCTGCGCGTGCTCCAGGAGGACCGCGTGGCCGAGGCGATGGTGATCGACGAGTGGGGCGGCACGGCCGGGTTCGTGACGATCGAGGACGTCTTCGAGGAGATCGTCGGGGATCTCCGGGCCGAGGGCGAGGAGCGCGAGCAGCCCGCCGTCCCCCTCGGCGAGGGGCGCTACCGCGTGGCCGGACAGCTCTCGATCCGCGACTGGAACGAGGTCTTCGGCGTCGACGTCGTGCCGACCGAGTTCGAGACCGTGGGCGGCTTCGTCACCGCGCTCCTCGGCCGCATTCCGCGGACGGGCGACGTCGCGCGGGCCGGCGGCCTCGTGATGGAGGTGCGCGAGGTGCGCGGCCGGCGCGTGATCGCCGTCGACATCGGCGTCGAGGAGGTGGCCGGGAGCGTGGAGGTCGCGCGATGAGCCCCTGGCTCGCCCTCGGCCTCCTCGCCCTCCTGCTCTTCTTCTCCGGGGTCTTCTCGGGCAGCGAGACGGGCTTCTACTCGCTGTCGCGGCTGCGGGTCGAGGCGGAGGCGCAGCAGGGGCGGCTCGTCGCGCGGCTCATCCGGCTGCTCGTGGCCGGCCCGGCGGGGCTTCTCATCACGATCCTGATCGGGAACAACCTCTGCCTCGAGCTCCTGACGCACCTCGCCGAGCACGAGCTCGGCGCCGTCGTCCCGAGCTGGGGCCGCGAGCTGGCCGTGACCCTGGTCCTGACGCCGGTCGTCTTCTTCTTCGGCGAGCTGCTCCCCAAGGACCTCTTCCGCCGGCGCCCGCGCCGGCTCTTCGGGTTCTTCGCGCCGGTCCTGGCGCTGGCGCGGCTCGCCTTCCTGCCGCTCGCGATCCCGATCCAGCTCCTCTCCATGGGATTGGAGCGCCTGCTCGGGTTCCGCGAGAGCGAGCTGACCCGCGCCCTCGGCCGCGAGCAGGTGCTCGAGGTGCTCCAGGAGGGGACGCGCACCGGCGCGCTCGCGCCGCGGGCGCAGGAGCTCGCGCTCAACGTTCTGGAGCTGCGAGCGAAGACGATCGCCTCCGTGCTCGTCCCGTGGGACCGGGTCGAGAAGGTGGACCTCGACGCGCCGCTGGAGAAGCAGCGGGAGCGGGTCGCCTCCTCCGGCTTCTCGCGGCTGCCGGCCCTCCGGGGCGAGGGGAAGGAGGTGGCGGGCTACGTCCTCCAGCTCGACGTCCTCGCGACGGCGGCCGCCGCGCCGGTGGCGCCGCACCTCCGCGCGATGCTCGCGCTGTCACCCGATCTCCCGGTGGACCGCGCCCTCGCCAAGCTGCGGGTCGCCGGACAGCGGCTGGCCCTGGTGGGCACCCCGGCCGACCCGCGCGGGATCGTCACCCTGAAGGATCTGATCCAGACGATCTCCGGAGATCTGGCGGGCTGGTAGCGGTTCTGGCCGCAACCACCCCCGCTGGCTAGGATAGTGCCCCCCAAACGGAGATTTCTTCCATGAGAGCGAACGTGACCGCATGGTCGGGCTGGATGCTCCTCGCCGGCTTCGGCCTGACGACCCTGGGCCTGGCGACGCAACCCCAGAACGGCAGCAACCAGGCCAACGACGACCCCGGGGGGCCCCCGGTGGTCACCCAGGGCGGATCGACGACCGTGATGCCCGTCTCGGGCTTCGGGACGTCGGACTCGAACGGGTCGATGATCGCGGTGACCGGCATCGACGTCACCGGGAGCTCGATCCTGTATCTCGTCGACACCGAGCACAAGCAGCTCGCCGTCTACCAGGCGAACGGCGGGAGCGCGAACAGCATGGGACTCAAGTTCGTCGCGGGACGCCGCATCGACCTCGACCTGCAGGTCTACGGCTACAACGACGACTCCGAGCACTCCTACCGCGAGATGGTCGAGGAGTTCGAACGGCACGAATCCCGCTAGGCCCATCCCCTAAAACCCCCCGAACAGGAATCCGCACGTGGCCGACGAGTTCTACAGCTTCAACGAAGCCCTCGAGCAACTGCGTCTGAAGGAGGAGGAGCTGAAGCGGCTCGTCTCCGAGGGCGAGATCCGCGCCTTCCGCGACGGCGAGACGATGCAGCTCCGGAAGCAGGACGTCGAGAACCTGCGCACGGAGCTCATGGGCGGCGACGTCGTCGACCTCGGCGGCGCCAGCGAGGACCTCGTCTTCGAGGACGACGCCGACCTGGCCGACGCCGGGATGGCCACCGAGGAGATCTCGGAGATGGACACGATCCTCGACGACGACGTCGAGGACGTGGGCGAGATCGAGCTCGAAGAGGAGGCCCCCAAGGCCGCCCCGGTTCGCCGCTCGTCCAGCGCCGCCGCCGCGGCCGTTGCGGGCCCGGCCGAGGAGGAGCACGAGAGCATGGGCATGCGCGTCCTCGTCATCCTGACGAGCATCGTCCTTCTGCTCGGGCTGCCGATCACGATCTCGGTCTCCACGGGAAACGCGAGCGAGATCGCGAAGACGATCGCCGGCGTCTTCGGCGCGAAGTTCGAATAGCGACGCCGCGGTTTCGGCTCGCCGCGCTTGAGATGGAAGAGCGCGATCACTATCCCTAGGGAAACTCGGCTTCCCACGGAGGAGATCGCGCCATGAAGCACAACTCGGCCCTCGCAGCGGCACTCGTCTCGACCCTTCTCGCCACCTCGTGCGTCTCGCAGCGGCGCTACGACGAGGCCCTCGACGAGGCGCGCTACTACCAGCGCATGTACCAGGACCTGGAGCCCTACCAGGGCGAGCTCGAGGCCGAGATCGCGCTCCTCAAGGGCCGTCTGGAGATGTTCGAGGCGGAGGGGACGCCGATCGACGCGAGCTACACGCAGCCGATCGACCAGCGTCTCGACGAGCTGAACCGGATCGCCGCCGGGCTCGGCGCCGCCGGCGACGTCACCGTGCTCTCCGTCGAAGGCGGCTACGGCTACCGGCTGAAGGACGCGGTCCTCTTCGAGACGGGCAAGGCCGACGTGTCGCCGACCGGCGAGGAGGTCCTGAAGCAGCTCGCCGCCGACATCGCGGCGCGTCCCTTCCAGCGCCTCTGGGTCCGGGGGCACACCGACTCGGTGCCGATCGTCAAGCCGGCGACGAAGAAGCTCTTCCCCCACGGGAACCTGGACCTCGCCGCCTCCCGGGCCCTGTCCGTCGCCAGCATCCTGAAGGCCAGCGGCATCGACGCGAAGAAGGTCGTCGTCGCCGGGTTCGGCCCGAACGAGCCGGTGGCCGACAACGCGACCCCCGACGGCCAGCGCCGGAACCGGAGGGTCGAAATCTTCGTGATCGAGGACGAGAAGGCCTCCGGAGGCAAGTAGGAACGCTGACCTTCGCCCGCATCGCCGCCCTTCCGGCTCTCTTCGCCCCGCCGGCGCTCCTCGCCGGTTGCTCGGAAACGGAGGCCGCGGGCTCGCGGGCGCTGCACGAGCTCGAGCGGCTCACCTTCGTCCCGCCGGCGGCCTGCCTGATCGAGGGCACGCAGGAGAAGCTCGACTGCTCGATCGTGCGCGCGATCGTGGTCGACCGCTACGAGGTCACCCGCGCGGACCGCGCCTACTACTTCGGGGACGTCGACCCGACCGGCGGGCTGGATTGGTCCGTGCGGCCCGACGAGTCCCGCGAGCAGACCTTGGACTGGCCGGCCGCGTTCCTGACGCGCGAGGAGGCGAAGCTCCTCGGCGAGCGCCGCGGGATGCGGCTGCTCACGGCGCGCGAGTGGATTCACGTGGCGATCGGCAAGCGGCCGGACTCCCACCCCTTCCCCTGGGGGAAGGGCCAGCGCTCCTCGGCGAACACGCTGGAGCTCGGCCTGGGCGAGCCGACCCCCGTCGGCACGTTCGAGAGCGGCCGGAGCGAGCCCTTCGGATGCTACGACCTCCACGGCAACGTCCAGGAATGGGTGTCGGACTGGGTGCCGTGCTACGAGGGCTCCGAGCACGAGCCCGTCGGGCCGGTCGACCTCGACGGGGTGGGCTGCGCCCTGGGCGGCGGCTACGACGACCGCGGCCGGGCGACCTTCGGGCCCGACGCTTCCGACGACCTCGCCTTCCACGGCAAGGTGCTCGACCCGGCGCACCGGGCGCCCGACCTCGGCGTGCGGCACGCGGCCGACGCGCGCGAGTACCTCTGGCGCTTCGCGAGCGAGTGGGGCGAGGGGGAGAGGGCGCGCCGGCGGGTCGCGGACGTCGGGCGGAGCTGGGCCGAGCTCTCGGGGCGCGACTCCGTGCTCCTCGTGCTCGACGATCTCGCCGCGCGGCCGGACGCGCCGGCCTCGCTCGGCTGGCT
>JANQEJ010000011.1 GCA_028278425.1 Planctomycetota bacterium
TCCACACCGCCGTCGACAACGAGTCTCCGGGCTACGCGGACGTCGACGGCGACGGCGAGCCGGAGCTCTACTTCCACACCGCCGGCGTCTTCGGCTACGCGAAGCCGGGCGAGGACCCGCGCGCGCCGTGGGTTCCGACGCCGATCTCGGAGCGCCACGAGAACCTCGGCAAGTTCACGCACGGGCTCGGGGTCGGCGACGTCAACGGCGACGGCCGCACCGACATCCTGTGGCGGGCGGGGTGGTTCGAGCAGCCCGAAACGATCGAGGGCCAGCCGTGGAAGCACCACGACGTCGACTTCGCCGCCGGGCGGATCGGCGGCGCGCAGATGCTCGTCTACGACGTCGACGGCGACGGCGACAACGACGTGATCACGAGCCTGCACGCGCACGGCACCGGGCTGTCGTGGTTCGAGCAGTTGGTCGAGGGCGACGAGCGCGTCTTCCTCGAGCACCGCATCATGGACGCCGAGCCGGGCCAGAACGCCCGCGGCGTCGCGATCGCCGAGCTGCACGCGCTCGACCTCGTCGACGTCGACGGCGACGGGCTGAAGGACATCGTCACCGGCAAGCGCTACTGGGCGCACGGCCCCAACGCGCCCGGCGCCAGCGATCCCGCGGATCTCTACTGGTTCAAGCTCGTGCGCCGCGAGGACGGCCAGGTCGACTTCGTCCCGAACGCCATCGACCACGACTCCGGCGTCGGCACCCAGGTCGTCGCCGGCGACGTCGACGGCGACGGGCGCACCGACGTGGTCGTCGGCAACAAGAAGGGCACGTTCGTCTTCCTCCAGATCGACGGGGGGAGCCTGCCCACGACGCCCGACGGCCGTCCGCTCAACCTCGACCTCGAGACCGGCGACCTGTCCGACTGGGAGGTCGAGGGTGACGCCTTCGAGGGCCAGCCGGTGCGCGGCGACACCGTCAACGCGCGCGAGCGCGTCGCGGTCCGGCTCGCCGGCGACTACTGGATCGGCGGCTACGAGATCCATGGCGACGGCCGGACCGGAACCCTGACGTCCGCGCCGTTCCGCGTCGACAAGCCCTGGGCGAGCTTCCTGGTCGGCGGCGGGCGCGAGCCGGGCACGCGGGTCGAGCTCCAGCGCGTCGGCGACCGCCAGCCCTTCTACCGCACGAGCGGGCCGAACTACGAGGTGATGCAGCGCGTCGCCGTCGACCTGAGCGAGCATCTGGGCCAGCTCATCGTCGTTCGCATCGTCGACGAGATCGACGGCGGTTGGGGGCACGTCAACTTCGACGACTTCCGGCTGCACGAGACGCAGCCGACCTTCCCGCCCGACCCGCGCGTGCCCGCGATCGCGCCGATCGACATCGTCCGCCACGCCGGGCTCTCCCCCGACGAGGCGGTGGAGGCGATGACGCTTCCCGAGGGCTTCCGGGTCGAGCTCGTCGCCGCGGAGCCCGACCTGCACCAGCCGATCGCGCTCGCGATCGGTCCGAAGGGGCGCCTGTGGGTCGCCGAGGCGTACTCCTATCCGCAGCGTCGCCCAGACGACGAGGCGCGCGACCGCATCCTCGTCTTCGAGGACGCCGACGCGAACGGCTCGTTCGAGACGCGCACCGTCTTCGCGAGCGACTTGAACCTGGTCAGCGGCCTGGAGGTCGGCTTCGGCGGCGTGTGGGTCGGCGCGGCGCCGTACCTCCTCTTCGTTCCCGACCGCGACGACGACCTCGTCCCCGACGGGCCGCCGGAGATCCTGCTCGACGGATGGGGCTACCAGGACACGCACGAGACGCTCAACTCCTTCACGTGGGGTCCCGACGGCTGGCTCTACGGCTGCCACGGCGTCTTCACGCACTCGCGCGTCGGCAAGCCCGGAACGCCGGACGAGGAGCGCGTGCCGATCAACGCCGGCGTCTGGCGGTTCCACCCGACGCGGCACGAGTTCGAGGTCTTCGCCTGGGGCACGAGCAACCCGTGGGGGCTCCAGTTCGACGACCGCGGCCAGGCCTTCGTCACCGCCTGCGTGATCCCGCACCTCTACCACATGGTCCAGGGCGGGCGTTACCACCGCCAGGCGGGGAACCACTTCAACCCGCACGTCTACGGCGACATCCAGACGATCGCGGACCACCTGCACTACGTCGGCGCGACGCCGTGGGACGGGAACAACCGCTCCAACTCGGCCGGCGGCGGGCACGCGCACTGCGGGGCGATGATCTACCTCGGGGACCGGTTTCCGCCGAAGTACCGCGGTTCCATCTTCATGGGGAACATCCACGGGAACCGACTGAACCGAGACGTGCTCGAGCCCAACGGTTCGGGCTTCATCGGCAGCCACGCCGAGGACTTCCTGCTCTCGAACGACGCGTGGTTCCGCGCGATCAGCATGAAGTACGGGCCCGACGGCTCGGTCTTCCTGATCGACTGGTACGACCAGCGCGCGTGCCACTACACCGATCCGGAGAAGTGGGACCGCGGGAACGGCCGGATGTACCGCGTGTCGTTCGGCAAGCCCTGGCCCGGCAGCGTCGACCTGCACGCGCTCTCCGACCGCGACCTGGCACGGCTTCAACTTCACCGGAACGACTGGTTCGTCCAGCGCGCGCGGGTCGTGCTCCAGGAGCGCGGCGGGAGCGAGAAGGCCGTCGCGACGCTGCGCAAGGTGCTGGACAACCGCCGCGACGACCACAGCCGGCTGCGCGCGCTCTGGGCCCTGCACGCGATGGGCGAGCCGCCGGACCCCGAGGGCCTCGGCGACGACTCGGAGTACGTGCGCGCCTGGACGGTGCAGCTCCTGCTCGAGGAGCCGGAGCGGTTCACCGACGAGCTCGAGCGCCGGCTCGCCAAGCTGGCCGTCGGCGAGCGCTCGCCGGTCGTGCGGCTCTACCTCGCGTCCGCGCTCCAGCGGCTCCCGCTCGAACGGCGGCGCGAGCTGGCCCGGGCGCTCGCCCTCGCGGGCGGCGAGGGCGATCCGAACATCCCCTTCGTCTTCTGGTACGGGATCGAGCCGTTGATGGACGTCGATCCCGAGTTCGTCCTTTCGCTCGGCTCGATGACGGACATGGACTTCGTCCATCGTTCGATCGTCCGCCGCGCGGCGTCCGCGCCCGAGTCGCTGGAAGCGCTCGTGCAGGCGATCGCGGCCGAGACGGACCGCTCGCACCGCTCGCTGATGCTCGAGGAGCTGGCCGAGGAGCTCGGCGGCCACCGCGACCTCGAGGCGCCGCCGAGCTGGTCGTCGGTCTACGCGCAGCTCAGCGAGGGCGCGGACAAGGTCGACGGCGCCCGCCTGAAGACGATCTCGGTCGCCTTCGGCGACGTCAGCATCTTCCCCGAGCTACGCGCGATGCTCGCGGATCCCTCGGTCGCCCTGGTGGACCGCGAATACGCGCTCGACACGCTCGTCAGCGGCGAAGACGAGGCGTCGGTGGGCGTCATCCACGCGCTGCTCGCCGATCCGACGATGCGCGGCGCCGCGATTCGCGCGCTCGCGAGCTTCGACGACGGGAAGACGCCGACGTACGTCCTCGCCGCCTACGGAACGCTCGCCCGGGAAGAGAAGCGCGACGCGCTCAACACGCTCGCTTCGCGCCCGGCCTGGGCGCGCGCGCTGCTCACCGCGGTCGGAGACGGCACCGTGCCGCGCGACGACCTCGGCGCCTTCGTGCTGCGCCAGCTTCGAAACCTCGGCGACGAAGAGGTCGACGCCCTGGTCGCCTCTTCCTGGGGCGCGGTCCGCGACACGCCGGAGGACAAGCTCGCGCGGATCGAGGAGCTCAAGGGAAGGCTCAACGGCGACGCCCTCGCCGCCGCCGACCTCCAGAACGGCCGCGAGGTCTTCGCGCGCACCTGCCAGCAGTGCCACGTGCTCTTCGGCGCCGGCCCCGCGGACGGCGGGCTCGGGCCGGAGCTGACCGGCTCGAACCGCGCCGACCTCGACTACATCCTGCACAACATGGTCGACCCGAGCGCCGAGGTCGGGCTCGACTACCAGGCGACGATGGTGTGGCTCAAGGACGAGCAGCTCGTCACCGGCATCCTGCGCGAGGAGACCGACAGCGCGCTCACGCTGCGCACCGAGAACGACGTCGTGGTCGTCGCGAGGAGCGACGTCGACGAGGTGCGCCCGAGCGAGCTCTCCACGATGCCGGACGGCCTGCTCGACAGCCTGACCTCCAGGGAGATCCGCGACTTGGTCGCCTACCTGGCGAGCCCGGCGCAGGTCCCACGCCGCGCGACCCTGGCGAACGCGAGTGAGCTCTTCGACGGAACGAGCCTCGCCGGCTGGCACGGCGACGCCGCCGTGTGGAGCGTGGAGGACGGCGAGATCGTCGGCCGCACGGAGGGACTGGACAGGAACGCCTTCCTGATCGGGGACCTCTTCCTCTCCGACTTCCGGTTGACGCTCGAGGTCAAGCTCGTCGGCGATCGGGGCAACAGCGGCATCCAGTTCCGCAGCCGTGCGATCGCGGACGGCGACGTGGAGGGCTACCAGGCCGACATCGGCGAGGGCTGGTGGGGCAAGCTCTACGAGGAGCACGGCCGCGCGCTCCTCGCCGAGGAGGGCGCGGCGGATCACGTCAAGCGCAACGACTGGAACGAGTACGAGATCCTGGCCGTCGGCAGCCGCGTCCGCCTGACGCTGAACGGCCACGTGTCGTGCGACCTCGACGATCCGGAAGGCGCGCGCGGCGGCGTCCTCGCGCTCCAGGTCCACTCCGGCGGGCCGACGGAGGTCCGCTTCAAGAACCTCCGGCTCGAGCTGAACCCATCCGAGGAGAAGGAACAATGATCGTGCACCTCGTCCTGCTGAAGATCCGCACGGACGTTCCGGACGATCGCGTGCGCGACGTCTTCGAGGCGATCGGCGGCCTGCGCGAGAAGATCGACGGCATCGAGTCCTTCCACTGGGGCCCGTACTCCTCGCACGAGGGCCTGAACCGCGGCTTCACGCACGGCTTCAGCATGACCTTCACCGACGCCGCGGCGCGCGACGCGTACCTGCCCCACCCGGAGCACGAGGCGGTCAAGGAGCAGGTCCTCAGCGTGCTCGAGGGCGGAATCGACGGCGTGCTGGCGTTCGACTACGAAGTCTAGCCGATCGACGAAGCTCCCCCTCCGGCGCCGCTGTCACTCCTCGATCGGCCGCCAGCCGTGCAGGAGCGCGCGCGTTCGCGCGTCGAAGGCGAAGTAGCAGCCGGCGCCGGCCGGCAGGATGCTCGACCAGGGCGCTCACCTCCGCGACGACTATTCGCTCTCGGGCCCGGCAAACGGGAGCGGTGATCGGGTGGGTTCGAGGACGACGACGCTTCCCTCTTCGAGCGCCGAGGCCAGGTCCGGTAGGTTGGCGAGGAGCAGCGCCGCCTGGGACCGGGGATGCCGCTCGGCCCCGTGCCGGAACAGGATTACCGACGGACGTGCCGCGCGCCGTACGGAGAGAAGGGCGGCGAAGTCGGTGTCGGCAGAGACGAGGGTTCGATCCTCGTCGGCCGCGCGGTCGAATACGACGACGTCCGACGCCACCTGGATTCCGTACTCGCGCACATGGACGGCATCGTGTCCAGCCTCTCGGAGAGCCTCGGCGACGGTCGGTGATAGGGCGTTGTCGACGAGGAATCTCACTCCGCCCGACGCAGCGGAAGCTCTCGCTCACGAACTGCTTCGGAGGCGTACCGCAGCGCCTCGCGGATGTCCTCGGCCTCCAGGTCCGGGTACTCGCGGAGGATCTCTTCGACCTGCAGCCCGTCGGCCACCATCCCAACAACTGTGGCGACTGGGATTCGCAGCCCCCGGATGCAGGGGACGCCCCCCATCTGCTCGGGCGTGATCGTGATCCTCGTGAAGGGCATGGACGGCCTCAGCGCCCGCCCATGTTACCCCCGGGGTCGCCAGAAGCGCTCCGTGGGCCCCTCGAAGCGACGCCGACGCCGACGGTTCGAGTCCTCCTCGGGCACCCAGAATGGTTCGAGTTCGAGTCCTCCTCGCTACCGAGTCGGACGCTACTTCGAAACGGAGAAACCGCCTTTGCGCCCCCGGGAAGGCCGATACGCGCTCTGGGACGGCTCTCTCTCTTTCTCTCTCTCTGGCGAGTTCGAAATGCCCCCTGCTCGGGGAGCCAGGCCGATCGACGAAGTTCCCCCTCCGGCGCCGGAATCACCCCTCGATCGTCCGCCACCCGTGCACGAGCGCGCGCGTTCGCGCGTCGAAGGCGAAGTAGCAACCGCCGCCGCTGCCGGGTTGCTCCGCCGAGCGGTCGATCGGCCGGCCGGTCAGGTGGCAGTAGAGGAGGGCGCCGACGCCGCCGTGCGAGAGGATCGCCACGTCGCCGTCGTCCGGGAGCGCGATGTCCCCTACCGCGGCCACGATCCGCTCTTGCGCCGCGAGCGCGGTCTCCCAGCCCCGCACGCTCTCGTCGGGGCGCGCGAAGAACGCGTCCGCCGTCGCCTGAAACTCCGCGGGCGGCAGGTAGCCGGTCGCCGTGCGGTCGTTCTCGCCCAGCGCTTCGACGACGGTCACCCCGACGCCGAGGTGTTCCGCCAGGATCGCGGCCGCGTCGGTCGCCTTGCGCTCGGCGCTCGAATAGACCGCGCGCGTCGCGGCCGCCCAGGGCCGCTCCAGGGCGGCGCGCATCCGTTCCCGCCCGCGAGCGGAGAGCTTCCACCGCGGCACCGGCACCGCTGGGTCGATCTCGACCTCGGGATGGGTGACGAAGCGGACGACGCCGGCCGTTTCTAACCGTCCTCGCCCTGATCGCCGTGCGCGCGCGCGAGGTGCTCGCGCAACGGGTCGCCGCCGAAGTCCCGGGTCTGGTCGCGCCAGAGCATGTGCACGTGGTTGCCGTCGAGGTTGCAGACCTCGAGCATCATGCCCTTCTTGTAGCCGTGGATGCGGTAGTAGAAGGGCTCCCCCGGCTCCATGCTCCCCAGCCAGAGGAAGACCAGGTCCCTGGGGCTCGTGCCGCGGTAGCGGTTCATCGCCGGCGTGACGAGCCGGTAATCGAGGGCGGACAGATGCTGCGCCATCATGTGCATGAAGAGCGCCTTCTGCCCGTGGTCGAGGGCGTTGGCGGTGAGGCCGCGCGGCTCGCCGAACTCCGTGTCCACGCCCGGACCGAACACGACGTCCTTCGGGAGCTCGTCGTCCCGGACGGCGAACTTGCGCTGGTTCTCGTTGAGCGTCCCGATGAGCTCGCGCATGAGCGCGACCTCGTCCTCGAGCACCTCGAGGCCGGCGTGCGGCCCATCGGGCACGACCGCTGGGTTGGTTCCGAGGAACAGCGGGTGCACCGTGGTGAACTCGCCGTTCACCAGCGTGAAGTGGAGCGAGACGTGGTGGCCCTCGAGGCGCCAGCTCCACGGGTCGCCGCCGGCGGGATCGCCGAAAACGGTGAGGAAGTACTGCCCCGGATCGCGCTCGAGGATGCCCTCGAGCAGGATGATCGAGTGCACCTGGAGGTAGCCCTTGGCGGAGAGCGCCGCCCGAAGGAGCTCGTCGCCGGCCCGCCGTTGCGCCAGGTCGAGCTCGCCGAGGGCCACGCCGAGGCGCTCGCGCCCCACGTAGTGCCAGTCGAGCCGGTTTCGGTCGTCGAACGCGAGGTTCGCCTTTTCGCGCAGCTCGGGACCGAGGGTCTCCAGGAACGCCTGGGCCGTCGTCGCCATCCGCTCCGCCGGGGTGACGCGCACGGTCATCTGCCGCGACTGTCCGAAGAAGAGGGCGCAGCTAAGGACGAAGGCGACGGATAGGAGGCTCTTCATGCCGGTATCATAGCGACGGCCATGAAAAGCCATCGGCAGGAACTCTGGTTCGAGGTCCCCGCCCGGCGCGGGTTCCTGAACATCACGCCGGAGATCGAGGAAGCGGTCCGCGCGAGCGGAATCCGCGAGGGACTGTGCCTGGTCAACGCGATGCACATCACGGCGAGCGTCTTCATCAATGACGACGAAGCGGGGCTGCACGCCGACTACGAGCGCTTCCTGGAGGAGTTGGCGCCCCACGAGCCCGTCTCGCAATACCGGCACAACCGCACCGGCGAGGACAACGGCGACGCGCACATCAAGCGCCAGATCATGGGGCGCGAGGTCGTGGTCGCGGTCACCGAGGGCGCCCTCGACTTCGGCCCGTGGGAGCAGATCTTCTACGGCGAGTTCGACGGCCGCCGGAGGAAACGGGTGCTGGTGAAGCTGATCGGCGAATGAACGCCTGCGCCGCCTTCCTCCTCCTCCTGGCGTCCGCCCCGGCGCAGGACGAGACCCTCCGCGAGCGCGGCGGAACGACGCTGGAGCTCCGGGACGGCGTCCTCGAGCGCCGCGACTCCGACGGCGTCCGCGAGCTCGGCTGCACGGACCGGGAGGGACCCGGGCGCGTGCTCGACCTCGCCGCGGACCCCGCCGGGGTGACCTTCGTCGTCGCGGAGCGCGGCCTCTTCCTCGCCGGCCCGACCTCCGAGCACCTCGATCCGATCGAGCTCCTCGACGGGGCGCCCCCCGGCTCCCCCACCGCGGTCCACGTGGACGCGCGGCGGCGCGTGTGGCTGGCCACCGACGAGGCCGTCGGCGTGATCGAGCCGTCGTTCTACTTCGGGCGGACGCTCGCGCCCGAGCTTCTGCCCGGACCGGGGCCCTACACGCTCGGGCCCGGGCCGAACGGCGCGGTCCGGATCAACGGCGCACCGTACGCGCCCGACGCGGGTCCCCCGCCGCGCGTCCTCGAGCTCCGGGTGGACGGCGAGGCGTGGGACGGCGACGACACGCTCGAGCGCACCTACCGCGAGCCGATCCGCATCGGCGCGAGCGGCGAGGCGAACGGCGGCGCCACGTTCCGCTACCGGCTGGACGGTCATCACGTGTGGCGCGACCTCGGCGAGGAGCTCGTGCTCGACGACGTCGCCCCCGGCAACCACACGCTCGACGTCATCGCGCTCGACCGGGACCTGAACCGCTCCGCGCCCGCGCGGATCCGCATGCGCATCGCGATGCCGTTCTACTACGGCAAGGGGTTCGTCGTCGCCGTCGCGGCGATCACGGGCGCCCTCGTCCTCGCCGGGTTCCTGCTGCGCGCGCGCAGCGCGGGCGGCGGCCTCTGGCGCGCGATCGTGTCGACGGGGCTGGTCCTCGTGCTCGGGCTGGA
>JANQEJ010000021.1 GCA_028278425.1 Planctomycetota bacterium
CGCATGCCGTCGTGACCTAGGAACGGTCAGAGTCGGACGACACGCGGAGACGTGCTCCGCAAATTCCGATCTCCGTGTCCTCCGATAACTCCGTTCCTCTCCGTGTTAAACTCCGGGCTCCGCGATCTCCGTTCCCTCCGCGGTCTCAACCCGCCGGAACGCGACAAGCCCCATGCCGCTCATTCCTACCGCGCCTCCGCGATCATTCGCTCGGCGTAGTCGATGCCGTCCGGAGTGCGCGAGCCGTGCCACGAGAGGTATTCGCCGTCCGCCACGCGGAAGCGCGAACGCGGAAGTCCGGTAGCCTCAGCCAGCTCGTCGGCGTGCTCCTCCTCGAACGGAAACGGCTCGGTCCCGAGGAGGACCAGCTCCGGGTTCGCGGCGGCCAGCTCCTGCGGCGTGATCTCAGGGTAGCGGTCGCCGCGGTCGCCGAACACGTTCTCGCCGCCCGCGAGGGTCAGCAGCGCGTCGACGAACGTGTCCGCGTTGACCGTCATCCAGGGCTTCCGCCAGATCAGGTAGGCCCAGCGCACCTTCCGCTTGCCCTCCGCCGCGACGCGGACGCGCGCGGCGCGGGTCTCGATCTCCGCCGCGATCTCCTCCGCTTCGTCCGGGCGCTCCAGGGCCGCTCCGATCGAGCGCACCATCGCCGCCGTCTCGTCCGTCGTCCGCGGAAAGGAGACGTGGCAGCGCAGCCCGGCCTTTCGCAGCGCCTCGCCGTCCTCCGCCCGGTTCTCCTCCTCGTTGAGGAGCACCACGTCGGGCGCGAGCGCGACGATGCGCGCCACGTCGGGGTCCTTCGTCCCGCCGACCTTCTCCACCTCCCCCACCCGCTCGGCCGGATGCACGCAGAACTTCGTGATGCCGACGAGGTCCTCGCCGCGGCCGAGGTCGAAGACGAGCTCGGTGAGGCTCGGGCAGAGCGAGACGATCTTCACCCGAGCGGCTCGAACGCGTAGCGCTTGCCGTCGGCGCGGATGCGGCCGAAGGCGTGATCCGCGTCGTGGTAGAACATCCCGATCCATCCCTCCTCGGCGGCGCGCCGGATCCAGCGCGAGCGGTTCTCGTACGAGCGCGGGACGTCGATGTCGTAGGCCATGATGTAGGGCGGCTGGACGTGGTGCGTCGTCGGCACCACGTCGGCCCAGAAGATCGCGGTCGGGCCGTCGGCCTCCTCGTTGAGGGTGATCACGCAGACGCCGTCGGAGTGGCCGGAGGCGTCGTGGGCGCGCACGCCGGGAAGGAGCTCCACGCCGCCCGGCTGCGCGTCGTAGGGTTCCATCAAGCCGGCGCGCTCGATCGCCTCGACGTCTTCCGGGCGGTAGGACCAGCGGCGCACGTGGTCGGGATCGCGCGCCACCTCGACCTCGACGCGCGGCGCCAT
This sequence comes from Planctomycetota bacterium, assembly GCA_028278425.1. Classification (GTDB taxonomy): domain Bacteria; phylum Planctomycetota; class UBA1135; order UBA1135; genus JANQEJ01. Next base: position 1,385 of record JANQEJ010000021.1, read on the forward strand.
GTGGCGCGCGTTCGGGAAGAGCGGGACGAGCTCGCCGCCGCGCTCGACGACCTGGGCGCCGATGTGGTCGAAGTGGCAGTGCGAGGCGACGACATGCGTCACCTCTTCCGGCGCGACACCGCAGGCCCCGAGCGCGTCCGGCAGCGTCGTCGGGCGCTCGAAGCGGTAGATCGCCTTCCACTTCTCCTCCCAGCGGTCGCCGATGCCGACTTCGATCACGACCTTGTCGTCGCCGCGCTCGGCGAGGAAGGGCCGCAGCGCGAGGAGGATCGTGTTGTCGTCGTTGGGCGGCGTCATCTCGCGCCAGAGGTTGGCCGGCACGACGCCCCACATCGATCCGCCGTCGAGGCAGAGGAAGCCGTCGGTCAGCGCGGTGACCGTCCACTCGCCGATTTCGATCGAGCGGCGCGTCCAGGGGGCGGGCTCGACGCTGGCGGGACGCGGGTAGCTCACTGCAAGACGGCGCGCCCGATGATGATGCGCTGCACCTCGCTCGTGCCCTCGCCGATCGTGCAGAGCTTCGCGTCGCGCCACATCCGTTCCACCGGGTACTCGCGGCTGTAGCCGTAGCCGCCGAGGATCTGGATCGCGTCGTAGGTGACGCGCATCGACACCTCCGAGGCGTAGAGCTTCGCCATCGAGGCCTCCTTGCCGTACGGCAGGCCCAGGTCCTTCATCCGGGCGGCGTGGTAGACGAGGTGCCGCGCGGCCTGGATCT